>JANYFM010000187.1 GCA_025362655.1 Hyphomicrobiales bacterium
GCGTCTACCAATTCCGCCACCTGGGCACGGCGGGTCTCATACGGGGCGGGCGCCGCGCTTGTCAATTGGCGCGCCAAGCGTCATGCGGGGGCGCGTCAGCTATACAGCGCGGGCGCTCTTGATTATGGATCGCTGACGCTAAATTCATTTATCGGCGAGGCCCTCATGGCGGACGAACTCATCAAGACCGGCAGGATCGTGACTGTCTTTGGCGGCTCCGGTTTCCTCGGCCGGCACACGGTTCGCGCGCTGGCGCAGGATGGCTGGCGCGTGCGGGTCGCGACACGGCGGCCGGATCTGGCTTTCCATTTGCAGCCGCTCGGCAAAGTCGGGCAAATTCACGCTGTTCAGGCGAATGTCCGCTATCCCGCCTCGGTGGCGGCGGCTCTGCGGGGCTCGGATGCTGTGGTCAATCTCGTCGGCATTCTCACGGAAAAAGGCAGACAAACTTTTGAGGCGGCGCATGTATTCGGCGCCCGCGCCATCGCGGGGGCGGCGAAAGAAGCGGGCATATCCAATTTTGCGCATATGTCGGCCATCGGCGCGGATGCCGGCTCAGATTCCGCTTATGCCCGCAGCAAAGCGCATGGCGAAGCCGCAGTGAGGGAGGCGATCCCCGGCGCTGTGATTCTGCGGCCCTCCATCGTGTTCGGGCCGGAAGACGATTTTTTCAACCGTTTTGCCGCCATCGCGCGGTTTTCCCCGGCCTTGCCGCTGTTTGGCGGGGGCGCGGCGCGGTTTCAACCGGTGTTCGCCGGAGATGCGGCGCAGGCGGTTGCGCGGGTCTTGGGCGGAGCCGCCAAAGCCGGGGCAATCTATGAGCTTGGCGGGCCGCAAACCCGCAGTTTTCGCGAACTGATGCAATTTGTCTGCGACACAATCGGCCGCAAGCGCCTGCTCGCGCCGGTGCCCCTTTCCATTGGCCATTGGTTCGCCCTCGCCACCGAAATCGGCAATACGCTGAGCTTCGGCCTTCAGTCGAAACTGCTTCTGGTGACGCGCGACCAGATCAAGCTGCTCGGCCATGACAATGTCGTCGGCGCCGCCGCCGCCGCCGAAGGCCGCACGCTGGAAGGATTGAAAATTCAGCCTGAATCGATGGAGTCGATTGTGCCCGGCTATCTCACGCGGTTCCGCCGCGCCGGACAGTTCGAGAAGCAAATGCCGGCTTGAAAGTCCGGCGGATGGCGGCGGCCCGCTTTTTATCTGCTAATATCAAGCGCGGGGCTTATGATGCATCCCTGCAAGAGCCGGTGCTTCGATGTCGATGAACAGCGCTTTCTTTTCCGATCTTCTCGCCTCGATCGCGGATCGCGGACGAAGCCTGCTTGGATTTCAGGAAACACCGGGAGATTCAACGCGGCAGGCCGCGGGTCTAATCGATCTATGCGAAGCCCTCCTTTCCGGGCGGGGCGAGGCCTCGGGCGCGGCCCTCGCGCAGGAGACACTGGAGCGTTACGCGCGCGCCGCGCCGGAGGGGAAACTGGCATTCTTCAACGCGCTCGCCCGGGACTATGGCCCGGACCTCGCGCGCGTTGCCAAAGGGCTCGATGACTGGCGCGCCAATCCCTCCGAAGCGACAGCCTCCGATCTGCATTTTCTGGCGGAGCCCCGCCGCCAGGAATTATTCCGCCGGCTCAACCGGGCGCCCGGGGGAACGGCGGCGCTGGTGCGGATGCGCGAGGATTTGCTGGACTTCAAACGGGGCGATGCCGGGCTGGAGACGGTTGACCGCTGCCTCGCGCATCTCTTCGCCTCGTGGTTCAACCGCGGATTTTTGGTGCTGCGCGGGATCGACTGGTCGACGCCGGCCAGCATTTTGGAAAAAATCATCCGCTACGAGGCGGTTCACGAAATCCGCGACTGGGACGATCTGCGCCGCCGCATCGATCCGGCGGACCGGCGCTGCTACGCGTTTTTCCATCCCGCGCTCATCGACGAGCCGCTGATTTTCGTCGAGGTCGCGCTGACGGACACGATGCCGGACGCGATCGCGCCGCTGCTGGCGGAGACACGCGCGGTCGTGCGCATCGACAAAGCCCGCACCGCCGTTTTTTATTCGATCTCCAACTGCCAACAGGGGCTGGCCGGCATTTCGTTCGGCAATTTTTTGATCAAACAGGTCGTCGAGGAGCTGCGCCGCGAACTGCCGAAGCTGGAGACTTATTTGACGCTGTCGCCGGTGCCCGATTTCATGAAATGGCTGAAATCCCCGCAAGCCGCGCTTGGCCCCGACGACAAGGCGGCGACAGAGAGAATCGCCGATCCCTCCTGGGCCGCGCCGCCGGAAAAAGCCGAGCCGCTGCGAAAGACCATCGAGGCGCTGGCCGCCGACTATTTTTTGAACGCCCGAACGCCCGGCGGAAGACCGGCTGATTCCGTCGCGCGCTTTCATCTTGGCAACGGCGCGCGGCTGGAGCGGATCAACTTTCTCGGCGATTGCTCGCTGAAGGCGCTTCGCGACGGCGCGGGCCTGATGGTGAACTACCTCTATGATCCCGACCACATTGAAAAAAACCATGAGGCATATGCCAATCAGCGCATTGTCGCGGCATCCTCGGCGGTCAAGCGGCTGCTGAAGAGCGGCGGCCGCTCCCGCTTGCAACTTTCGGCGGGCTCGTCCAACTAATTGCGCCATTTCAGCCGGGATCGACACGCCATGGGCTCCTTTCTTTACGATGTGATCCGCCGCCGCGCGCCCGCGGCGGACAAAGTGTTCCTTGAAAATCACGACGGCGCGGCCATAACTTACGGCGGGCTCGACGAGGGCTCCGCCCGCATGGCCGGCGCGCTGGCGCGGCTTGGCGTTCAGCCCGGCGACCGGGTCGCCGCGCAGGTTGAAAAATCGCCCGAGGCATTGCTGCTCTATCTGGGCTGCCTGCGGGCGGGCGCGGTGTTTCTGCCGCTCAACACGGCCTATACACCGGCGGAAATCGAGTATTTTTTGACCGACGCGGAACCGCGGGTTTTTGTTTGCGATCACGCGCAGAAGGAAAAGCTCGCCGGCGTTGCGGCGAAAGCCGGCGTCGCCCGTGTGGAAACTCTCGGCGTGAAACGCGATGGCTCGCTGATGGAGGCTTTTGCCAATGCGCCGGCGGAATTCGCCGATGCGCGGCGCGGCCCCGGCGATCTCGCGGCGATTCTCTATACGTCGGGCACGACCGGACGCTCCAAAGGAGCGATGCTCAGCCATGACAATCTTGCCTCAAACGCGCTGACGCTTGTCGATTATTGGCGGTTCACCGCCAACGATGTTTTGATCCACGCGTTGCCGATTTATCATACCCACGGCCTGTTTGTGGCAACCAACACGATGCTGTTGGCGGGCGGCACGATCCTGTTCCAGCCAAAGCTCGACGCCGACGTGATCCTGAAACTGATGCCGCGGGCGACAACGATGATGGGCGTGCCGACGTTTTACACGCGGCTGCTTCAGCACAAGGGGCTGACGCCGGAGGCTGCCAAACATATGCGTCTGTTCATTTCGGGCTCCGCGCCGCTGCTGGCTGAAACGCATCGCGAATGGCGGGCGCGCACGGGCCATTCCATTCTTGAGCGCTATGGCATGACCGAAACCAATATGAACACGTCGAATCCCTATGACGGCGACCGTGTGGCGGGCACCGTTGGGTTTCCGCTGCCGGGCGTCAGCGCGCGCATCCGCGATGCGGAGACCGGCGCGGACGTTCCGCGGGGCGAAATCGGCGTGATCGAGGTCAAGGGCCCCAATGTGTTCAGCGGCTATTGGCGGATGCCGGAAAAAACCGCCGCCGAATTCAGGCCGGATGGATTTTTCATCACCGGAGATCTCGGCAAAATCGACGAGCGCGGCTATATTCATATCGTCGGCCGCGGCAAAGACCTCGTTATTTCAGGCGGTTTCAACGTTTATCCCAAAGAAGTGGAGGACGAGATCGACGCGCTGCCCGGCGTCATTGAAAGCGCGGTCATCGGCGTTCCCCACGCGGATTTTGGGGAAGGCGTCACCGCCGTGGTTGTGCGCGACAAAGCGGCGGCGATCGACGAAAAAACTGTCATCGCGGCGCTGGGCGCGCGTCTGGCGAAATTCAAACAGCCCAAGCGCGTTATTTTTGTCGATGACCTCCCGCGCAATGCCATGGGGAAAGTGCAAAAGAACATACTGCGCGAGACCTATGCAAAGCTCTTTTCGGCCTGAGGCATTGGGGGCCGCGCATGGGCATCGCGCCGGACCGACTTTCAATTGTGATGCCGGCTCTCAATGAGGCGGAAGGCATCGAAGCCGCGCTGCGCGCATTGCAGCCGCTGCGCGCCGCGGGCCATGAGGTAATCGTTGCCGACGGGGGCAGCGCCGATGACACGATGGCGAAGGCCGCCGCCTTGTGCGACCGCGTCATTCACGCGCCGCGCGGACGCTCCGCGCAAATGAACTCGGGCGCGGCTGTGGCAAGCGGGAATGTTCTGCTGTTTCTGCATGCGGACACGCGCCTGCCAGAGGGCGCGGCGGCTCTTGTGATGCAAGGACTCGCGCGCGGGGGCAGGGAATGGGGCCGGTTTGATGTGAGTATTGACGGCGCGCTGTTTATGCTGCGCATCATCGGGTTCACGATGACCCTGCGCTCGCGGCTGAGCGGCATCGCCACCGGAGATCAGGCTATCTTCGCGCGGGCGGACGCTTTCCGCGCCGCCGGCGGTTTTCCTGATTTGCCACTGATGGAGGATATCGCGTTTTCGAAAATGATGAAGGCGCGCGGACCGCCGCTCTGCCTGCGGGCGCGCGTGATCACCTCAGGGCGGCGATGGGAAATGCACGGCGTTTGGCGCACCATCCTGCTGATGTGGCGGCTGCGGGCCGCCTATTTATTCGGGGCCGATCCCCGGCGTCTCGCGAAACGGTACGGCTATGAACCCGGCGGCAAATGAGTGCGCCGTAGCGATATTCGCCCGCGCGCCTGTGCCCGGGCGGGCCAAGACGCGGCTCATTCCGCGCCTGGGGGCAGAGGGCGCGGCGTCGCTCCACGAGCGGCTGGCTGAGCATGCTCTGGCGACAGCCGTTGAAGCGGCAACCGGGCCCGTGAACCTTTGGTGCGCGCCTTCGCGGAAGCATCCGTTTTTCGCGGCCTGCGCCAAAACATTCGCTATTGGGCTTGAGGATCAAAACGCCGGCGATCTTGGGGCGCGCATGGATGCGGCTTTTCAGCGCCGGGGAGGCCGCCCTCTTCTGCTGATCGGCTCGGATTGTCCCTCCATCACCGCCCTTCACCTGCGCGCCTGCGCGGCGGCGCTCGCCGGCGGCGCCGATGCGGTTTTTTTGCCGGCGGAGGATGGCGGTTACGGGCTGGTTGGGCTCAACCGGCCCGTGCCGGAGATTTTCCGGGAGGTGCGTTGGGGAGCGGACGACGTGATGGCGGAAACGCGGCGGCGATTGCGCGGCCTTGGCCTGATCTGGAGCGAGCCCGCGGTCATCTGGGACGTGGACCGGCCGGAAGATATCGAACGGCTCGCCGCAAGCGGACTTCTGGCGGGCCAGGAGCCGCCCCCCGATGCTTGACCGGCGCCACGGGCCCGCCGCATAGTTTGGCGGCTGTTTTCAAGGGAGCGATGCCATGGACGACAAGGCGGGCGGCTTTGCCGCGGGTTCGCATGCGCTGCATGAAGCCATCGAGACCGTTATAAAGCGCGGGCAGCCGGCGTTTTTCGATCTCGCGGCGCAGCTGCCCTCGCGGGGACGCACCAACATTCCCAAGGCCGCGTCGGATTCAATGTGGGTTGTTCTGAAAACCTATGCGTCCGGCGGCGAGAATGAATTGCATTCGCATCCCCACGAAGACCACACGTTCATCGTGCTTCAGGGAAACGCGAAGTTCTTCGGGCCGGCGGGCGAGGAAAAAATTATCGGGCTGAACGAGGGCGTGCTGCTGCCGCATGGAACTTTCTACTGGTTTCAGGCTTGCGGGGATGTTCCCCTCGTCATGGCGCGCATCGGCGCTTCAGCGGGCGCCGGCGACCGCTTCGCGCGGATCGGGGCGGACGGCGCGCCGATGGCGGGCGATGATCCCCGCAACAAAGAAGAGCCGGCCGTTCTATCGGACGCCTGGTACGGGCGGGGCTGAAACCGCGGTCGGCGTATATAAATCCGGAGGATTCCATGAGCGATATAATCACACTCGAAAACGTCAAGATTGAACGCGACGGCAAAACAACGTTCATCATTTTGAACCGTCCTGAAAAACGCAACGCCATGAGCCCGCAATTGCATCTCGACATGTGCGAGGCGCTGGACTGGGCCGAGGAGGATGACCAGACCCAGGTTGTCGTCATCACCGGCGCCGGCGGCAATTTTTGCGCGGGACAGGATTTGAAGCTGTATTTCCGCGGCACCGAAGGCGATCCGCGGGCAAGAACGCGGGCGCGCCGCGCGGCCCATTCATGGCGCTGGGACAAGCTCTCGCGCTTTCCCAAAGCGACCATCGCCATGGTGCACGGATATTGCTTCGGTGGCGGCTTCACGCCGGTCATCGCCTGCGATTTCGCGATTGCCTCGGACGACGCCTCATTTGGTTTATCAGAGGTCAATTGGGGGATTATTCCCGGCGGGCTGGTGGCGTGGGCCGTCACCCTGGTGATGAATTACCGCGATGCCATTTATTATTCCGTCACCGGCGACCGCTTCACCGGCAAGGAGGCCGCGGGGATGAAGTTTGTCAACAAGTCGGTCCCCGCCGCGCAATTGCGCGAGGAGGTTATGATTCTGGCGCGCAAGCTCGAAGCCAAAAGCCCCGCCGCGGTGCGCTATACCAAGGAGGCCGTTCGCTCGGTGCGGGGCATGTCGCAGGACCAGGCGATGGACTTCCTCAATTGCAAAAGCGACGCGCTGAAACATCTCGATCCCGAAAAAGGGCGCGAGAAAGCGATGAAAATGTTTCTCGACGACAAGGTGTTCAAGCCCGGCCTTGGCGAGTTCAAACGCTGATGCCGCAAAGGCGTCTCCATCAAGCGCTGGCCGCCGCGGCGATTGTGCTGTCTTTTTGGGCGCAAGGCGCACGCGCGGCCGGCCCCGCGCTGATAGAGGCGGCGCGCAAGGAGGGCCGTGTCGTTTGGTACACGACGCAGATCATCAACCAGTTTGCGCGTCCGGCGGCGGAGGCTTTTGAGAAAAAATACGGCGTGAAGGTCGATTATGTGAGGACCGATTCCAATGATGTCGCGCTGCGCATGCTCAACGAGGGGCGCGCGGGACGCGTTCAGGCGGACGTGTTTGACGGCACATCCGCGGCGGCGCGGCTCCGGAAGGAAAATCTTGTCGCGCAATGGGCGCCGGACACCGGCGGAAGGCTCCCCGCCAATGCCATCGACCCCGGGGGCTACTGGATCGCCACCAATCTTTACGTGCTGACTCCGGGCATCAACACAGACCTCGTGCCTAAGGGCAGCGAGCCGCGGACATTTGATGACCTGCTGAACCCCAAATGGAACGGCAGGATCGCGTGGAATTCCTCGGCCACGCCGTCGGGGGCCGGCGGATTCATTGGAACCGTATTGACTGAAATGGGCGAAGACAACGGCCGCGCTTATCTGAAAAAACTCGCGGGCCAGGATATTGCCGGGCTGCAGACGGCGGCGCGTCAGGTGCTCGACCAGGTGATTGCCGGGGAATACGCGATGGCGCTGAATATTTTCAACAACCACGCGGTGATCAGCGCGAACAAGGGCGCGCCGGCGGCGTGGATAGCGATGAGCCCGGCGATGACGATTTTTTCGGTCGTGTCCCTCGCCAAAGACGCGCCGCATCCGAACGCCGGAAAACTTCTCATTGAATTCCTCGTTTCGGAGGAGGGGCAGAAGCTCTACCGCGACGCTGACTATATGCCGATAGACCCGGCTGTGGCGCCCCGGGAACCCGCGCTGCGTCCGGACGGCGGTAAATTCCGCGCCGCCGCCTTCACTCCGGAGGAGATCGAAATGCGCATGCCCAAGTGGTCCGCGATCTACAAAGAGCTGTTCCGCTAAGGAGAATGCTGTGCCAGCGGACGCCTCCATCGCGCCCAAACCGGCAGCCGGGCGCGCCGGCTTTTTCGAGCGGGCCCAAACCGGGGCGCGCGACAAACGCGCGCTGGGGCTCGCCATCGGCGCCGTGCTTTGCGCGCTGGTTCTGCCGCCGATGTTTTTCCTGCTGGAAGGCAGCGTGACGATTGCGGGGCCCGGCGGCGCGGCGCGGTTCACGCTGGAGCGTTTCACAGCGATCTTCCAACAGAAGGGCTTCCTCCAAAGCGCCGCCAATTCATTTATTTTCGCGGCGGGAAGCGCGGCGCTGGCGCTGCTTCTGGGCGGGCTCAACGCCTGGCTCGTCGAGCGCACCAATACGCCATTCAAGCCGTTGGCGTACCTGACCACGATCATCTCGATGGGCACACCCTATGTGCTTTACGTCAGCGCATGGCTTTTGCTGCTCGCGAAATCCGGCCCAATCAATAGCTGGTACCGGCAAGTGACGGGATCCTCCGATGTGCTGATCAACGTTTACGGCCTTCCCGGCATGATCCTGGTGGAGGGATTGCTATGGTCGCCGCTGGTGTTTCTGCTGCTTGGCGCAACCCTGCGCAATTTCAATCCCGAGCTTGAGGAGGCCGCGCGCATGAGCGGCGCGGGCGCCTGGGACACGCTGCGCCGAATCACGTTCAGGCTTTCGCTTCCCTCGATCCTCGCTCTGTCGATGCTGGTTTTTATCCGCGCGCTGGAGGCGTTTGAGGTGCCGGCGCTGGTCGGCCTGCCCGGGCGGGTGCATGTGCTGACCACCGACATCTACGACACCATGCACCTGACCATGCCGCCGGATCTGGGATCGGCCAGCGCGCTGTCGGTTTTGCTGCTGATTGTTGTATCGATCCTGCTGTATTTTTACGGGCGCATGACGCGCAGCGCCGAGCGCTTCGCCACGATCACCGGCAAAAGCTTTCGGCCAGGCCGGCTGGATTTGGGAATTTGGCGCGTGCCGGCCGCCTGCGCGCTGATTTTAAATTTCACGCTGCTGCTGGTTCTGCCCGCGATCATTCTGCTCTGGGCGTCGCTGCTGCCGTTTTACACCACATTCAGCTGGGCGGCCTATGCGCGCGTCACCAGTGTTAACTATCAAAATGTTTTTCAGTCGTCGCGTTACCTGTCGCTGCTGGCGAACACGCTCGTTATCGCTGTTGTGGCAGCGACCGCCGTTATGCTCATTGCCTCACTGACCGCATGGCTGACCGTGCGAAAAGCGCCCGGCGCGAAACTTCTCGACCAGCTGGCGACGGCGCCGCTGGTGTTCCCCGGCATCGTTCTGGGCGTCGGCGTGATGCAGTTGTTTCTCAATCTGCCGATCGGTCTCTACGGCACGATCTGGATTATCGTCTGGGCGTTCGTGATCAACTACATGCCCTATGGCGTGCGCTATTCCTTTGCCGGCATGCTGCAGGTGCATCGCGAGCTGGAGGAGGCCGCCGCGGTGTCGGGAGCGGCGCCCCTGACAGGGTTTCGCCGCATCGTGCTGCCGCTGCTGTCGCCGTCGCTGATCGCCGGCTGGCTGTTTATCTTTTTGCTGGCAACCCGCGTGCTTTCGCTGCCGGTGCTGCTTTCCGGCCCCAGTTCGCAAACCATGGCGGTTGCCATGTTTGACCTCTGGGGCAACGGCCAGGGGCCGGAGCTGGCGGCGCTGGGGCTGCTGTGGAGCCTTGCCATGACGTGCATCGCCGTGACTTTTTATGCCGTCGCGCGGCGTTCCGGCGCCGGCATTCACGGGCAGGGCTGAAGCGCGGGGCAAGCGCCGGCTGGACCAGGGCGCCGCCGCTCTATAGGAGTAAGCCCGTCCCGCAAATCTCAGGAGTCCGCCGTTTTGGCCGTGCAGCGCCGCGTGATCGTTCCGCTCATTGTGGCCTGCGCGTTGTTTATGCAGAACCTCGATTCGACAGCGCTTGCCACCGCCATTCCCGCGATTGCGGCATCGCTCGGCCAGACTCCGCTGCGCCTGCATCTGGCCATCACTGCGTTCATGCTGTCGCTCGCGGCGTTTCTGCCGGTCAGCGGATGGGTTGCGGACCGGTTTGGCGCCCGCCGCATTTTCACATTGGCGATTGTCGTCTTCACGTTCGCCTCCATCCTGTGCGGCCTTTCCTCCAGCTTTGAAATGCTTCTGGCGGCCCGAACCCTGCAAGGCGCCGGCGGGGCGATGATGGTGCCGGTCGGACGGCTGATCCTGCTTCGCTCGGTGCCCAAATCCGAATTGATATCCGCGATGGCGCTGATGGGAATGCCCGCGCTGATCGGCCCGATCATCGGCCCGGTTGTCGCCGGCCTCATCCTCACGGTTGCCTCCTGGCGATGGATTTTCTGGCTCAACGTTCCCATCGGGCTGCTGGGGATCGCGCTGGCGGTCGTCTTTATCGAGGACGTCCGCGAGCCCGATGTCGCGCCGTTCGACTGGCGCGGCTTTTTTCTCTCCAGTTTTGGGCTTTGCGGCACGCTGTTCGGCCTCGACGCGCTGACAACCGGCGACTCCGTCGATTTCTTCGCGCTGGGCGCGCTGATCGCCGGCGTGATTTCGCTGGCGCTTTATGTGTTCCATGCGCGGCGCGCCGCGAACCCCATTTTGGATCTGTCACTGCTCAAATTTCCAACCTTCCGCATCAGCGCCACCGGCGGCTCGCTGTTCCGCCTCGGCATGGGAGCGTTGCCGTTTCTGCTGCCGCTGATGATGCAGCAGGGCTTTGGCTACACGCCGCTGGAATCGGGTCTGATCACCTTCGCTTCGGCGGCGGGCTCGCTGGGCATGCGCGCCATAGCCAAGCGCGTGCTGCGGCGGTTCGGGTTTCGCGCCGTGCTGGTGTGGAACACGCTGCTGCCCTGCGGGTTCACCGCGCTGTGCGCGCTGTTCACGGCCCAATCCTCCTGGTATTTCATGGTCGCTGTTATTTTTTGCGGCGGCGTGTTCCGCTCCCTGCAATTCACCGCACTCAACACCATCGGCTACGCGGATATCGAGCCGCGCTTCATGAGCCAGGCCACAAGCCTCTCGCAGATGATGCAGCGGCTGTCGCTGAGCGGCGGCGTCGCCGTCTCGGCCTTTGTGCTGCATCAAACCGGCGGAGGCGCGGCGACCCTGCCGGTTAACGCTTTCGCCAGCGCATTGCTTGTTGTGTCGGCGCTGTCCGCGCTGTCGGTCTTCAGTTTCATCAAACTGGCGCCGGATGCCGGAGCGGAAATGGCGGGCCGGGCTCCCGTGCGCAGCCGCCGTTTCGACCGTTAAGCCCGGCCTTTCAAGGCCACTTGGCGGGCGGACGGGCACAGGCTAAAAGGCGCGGCGTTTTCAACCGGCCGGAATTAATGCGAACTTCGGAAGTCCTGACGAAACTGGCGGCGGAGCCTGGCGAGCGATTGAGCGTGGAGACGATTTTCGCCAGCCTTGGCGACAAGGCGTTCGCGCTGCTGATTGTCATTCTGGGCCTGCCCAACTGCATTCCGCTGATGCCGCCGCCTATACCGCTGCTCTGCGGTTTCCTGCTGATCGGCGTCGCGCTGCAGATTGGCTTCGGCCGCAAATCGCCCTGGGCGCCCAAGGTCGTGCTGGCGCGCTCGGTGGCGCAAAAAGACGTCCAGAGCGCCGCCAACCGCGCTATGCCCTATGTGGCGAAAATGGAACGGATTTCGCAGCCGCGCCTGCAATGGATCACGCCCGGCCCCGGCGCCATTCTGGCGGCGCTGCTGCTGGCCACGCTGGCGCTCGGCATCATCACAGCGGCGCCCTTCATCGGCCAGGTTCCGTGGGGGCTGGCGGTTTGTCTGATGGGCCTCGGCCTTGTCGAGCGCGACGGCGTGCTGCTGATCGCATCCGTGCTGGCGGCGCTGATCGGCGCCTCGCTGAGCGCCGGTTTTGTGTATGCCGTCCTCGTTGCGATCAAAAGCTGGTTTTTTTGACGTCCTCCGCGCCAAATTGACCACGCGGCGCGGCTTGCTTTAAGTGAACACAATTCCCGCGCGAGCGTCCCATGGCCCTTCGACCCATCATCTGCCTGCCCGACCCGAGGCTGCGCCTCGTCTCAAAGCCTGTCGCGAAAGTCGATGCCGGCGTGCGAGCGCTGATGGATGACATGCTGGAGACCATGTACGACGCACCCGGAATAGGCCTTGCCGCGATCCAAATCGCCGAGCCTTTGCGTGTTGTTGTCATCGACGCCGCCAAAAAAGACGATCCGCCGGAGCCGATGTTCTTCATCAATCCTGAAATCACCTGGTCCTCGGAAGAAACCAGCGTTCATGAGGAGGGGTGTCTCTCGATCCCTGATTATTACGAGGATATCGAGCGCCCGGCCAAAGTGCGGGTGCGGTTTTTGGACCGCGACGGCAAAGCCCGGGAAATCGACACCGAGGGCCTGCTCGCCACCTGTATTCAGCATGAGATCGACCACCTTAACGGGGTTCTCTTCATCGACCATCTCTCCCGGCTGAAACGCGAGCGTGCAATCAAGAAATTCGCCAAGGCGGCAAAACGGGCGGTGGACGAGCGGAGCGGCGAGGGCGAAACCCCGTAGCCCCAA
>JANYFM010000229.1 GCA_025362655.1 Hyphomicrobiales bacterium
CGAGGGCGAGGCGCTGCAAAGGCTGTTCCAGCGGTCCTGCCCGCTCGGCCAGCACCAGATGGCTGATTGTGACGGGATTCTCATCGACGTCGCCGCGTGAGGCTGGCTCGCATCGCGGCGGCGGCCGGCGCGCTCGCCGCCTCCGCGGCCCATGCACAGACGCCCGCCGCGCAGCCCGCCAAAGAAATCAAATGGATTCTCTCCGCCGGCGCGGGCGGCGGCTATTCGGCTTATGCGCAGGCATTCGCGCCCTATCTGTCGGCGCATCTTCCGGGCCGGCCCCCGATTGTGATCCAGAACATGCCGGGCGCGGGGGGATTGCGCGCCATGCAATATCTCTCAGGCTCCGCGCCCAAAGACGGCAGCGTCATCGGCCTCGTGCATTCGAGCGTGCCGTTTGCGCCGCTGTTTGACATGCCCGGCGCGTCTTTCGATCCGCGCGCCTTCGGCTGGATCGGCTCGATGAACAGCGCCAATGAAATCTGCGCGGCCTGGCACACATCGGGAATCCAGACCTGGCGGGACATGCTGGAGAAGGAATTCATCGTGGGGGGCACCGGCGGCGGCTCGCAGATGGAGACGATGCCGGACGCGTTCAACCGGATTTTCGGAACCAAAATGCGGATCATTTCCGGCTATAACAGCGGCGGCGATGTTTACCTCGCCATGGAACGCGGCGAAGTGATGGGGCGGTGCGGCGCAAGCTTCAGCTCGCTGGAGGCGACGCGGCCTGACTGGCTGGCCACGGGGAAAGTATCCGCGCCGGTGCTGATCGGCCTGCGGCGCAATTCCGCGTTTCCCGGCGTGCCCGCCATTGTGGAAATGGCCGGGGATGAGCGCACGCGGCAGACGCTGGAAGTGCTGCTCGCGTATCAGGACATGGACCGCCCCATCCTCGCGCCGCCGGGCATTCCCGCCGAAAAGCTGGCCTCGCTGCGCGGGGCTTTTCACGCGGCGATGAGCGACGCGGGTTTTATCGCGGAAGCCAAGCGCCTTCGAATTGAGATTGAGGAAATCAGCGGCGAGCGGCTGGAAAAGTCGCTTGCCGAAACGTTTGCGCTGCCGCGCGCCCGCATTGAGGACGCCAAAGCGGCGCTGAGCGGCGCAAGATGAAATACGCGGCGATGATGGGCATGTGTTTTGCGGCCGCGCTCGCCCCTGCCCTCGCCCCTGCCCGCGCGCGCGCCGACGGACCGGCTGATTTTTACCGCGGCAAAACCATCACCATGGCGCTCTCGGCGGGCGCCGGCGGCGGCTATGCGGCCTACGCGCAGGCCTTCGCGCCGTATTTTTCCAAACATATTCCCGGCAATCCCGTCATCTCGCATCCCAACATGCCCGGCGCCGGGGGCCTGCGCGCCATGAACCACCTGTTCTCCGCCGCGCCCAAAGACGGGACCTTTCTGGGCCTCGTTCATTCCAGCGTGCCCTTCGCGCCGCTGTATGGAATCAAAGGCGCCAGTTTTGATCCGCGCGCGATGAACTGGATCGGCTCGATCAACGCGTCGAGCGCCATCTGCGTGTCCTGGGCGGCATCAGGCATCACGCAATGGAAGGATTTTTTCGACAAGGAATACATCGTCGGGGGCACTGGCGCGGGCTCGCAGATGGAAACCATGCCGGCGATGATCAATCAGCTGTTCGGCACGAAAATCCGCATCATTTCCGGCTACACGGGAGGCGCGGATGTGTATCTGGCCATGGAGCGCGGCGAGGTGCACGGGCGCTGCGGCGGCCTCGTGTCCTCGATAAAATCAACGCGGCCCGAATGGTTTGAGCGGAAGAAAATTGCGGTGCCCATCGTCGTCGGGCTGGAGCGCATGGCGATGTTTCCCGACACGCCCGCCATCGCGGAATTCGCGCGCGACGAGCGCACGCGGCAGATTTTACGGCTCACCCTCGCGCCGCTGAAAATGGACCGCCCCATTGTCGCGCCGCCGGGCGTGCCTGACGAGCGCGTTGCGGCTCTGCGCGAAGCGTTTCACAAGGCGATGAACGATCCCGGCTTCATCGCGGAAGCCGCGCGGCAGAGTTTGGAGATTGGCGAGATCAGCGGCGGGCGTTTGCAGCAAACCATCGCGGAGGCCTTCGCCATGCCCGCTGATGTGGTCAACGCGGCAAGCGGCGCCATGGGCCTGACGGGCGCGCGGCCCGCCGATTGAAAAGAGGAACCATGCCCGCGAAAATCAACCACATCGCCATCGTCAGCCAGGAATACGCGCTGCTTTCGTATTTCTATCAGACGGTTTTTGGCATGAGGACCTCGCCAAATTTCAAGCGCCCCGGACGCGCCATCACGGTGGGAGACGGCTTTGCCGGGCTCAACATCAATCCGCGAAAAGCCGGACGCCCGGCGGGCCTTGATCATTTCGGCGTGGAGGTTGACGACACCGGCGAAGTCTTGGAGCGCCTGCGCGCGCATGAGGGAGCGGACCATATTGAGAGGCCCTCGACGCGGCCCTTCGCCGGAATCACCGCGAACGATCCCGACGGCAATATTTTTGATCTCTCGCAAAAGAAAATGGCAAACCGCGCCGGGATTTACGTCGAGAATGACGGCGCGCAAAACCCGCGGCGCATCAGCCATATCGCGCTGCGCACGCGGCGGCCGGACGGAATGGCGCGCTTCTATCAAGATGTTTTTGGATTTGCCGAAGCGGCCGCCAAACCGGGCGATCCCAATCATTATCTCAGCGACGGCAAAGTGACGCTGGTGATCATCCCCTGGCGCATCCGCGACTACGAGGGAACGAATATTTTGGCGCCCGGCTTGGATCATATCGGCTTCAGCGTGGAGGACGCCGCCGCGCTGAAGCGCGATATCGAGGCCGCCATCGACGCCAATCCCGCGATGCAGGGCATTGTCCCCGGCCGGGGCATCGAGGGCGCGGCGCGGCTGGAGCTGGCGCGGCGCCAGGCGCCCTATGCTGATTTTTTTATTGGAGATCCCGATTTTACGCTGGTGGCGGTGAGCGGGCGGGGGTGAGGGGTTTTGCAAAAAGCGCCCGCCGCCCCCGTCACACCAGCATCCCCATCGGGTTCTCAATCAGCTTCTTGAACGCCGCCAGCAGCTCCGCGCCCAGCGCGCCGTCCACCGCGCGGTGATCCGTCGAGAGCGTCACGCTCATCTGCGTGGAGACGGCGGGCGCGCCGTTTTTCACCACCACGCGCTCCTCGCCCGCGCCAACCGCGAGGATCGTCGCGTGCGGCGGGTTGATGACGGCGGAGAAATTCTTGATGCCGAACATGCCCAGATTCGAGACAGCGGAGGAGCCGCCCTGATATTCCTCGGGCTTGAGTTTGCGGGCGCGGGCGCGGGCGGCGTAATCCTTCATCTCATTGGAAATGGAGGAGAGGCCCTTCATTTCGGCATTACGCACAATCGGCGTGATCAGCCCGCCGGGGATCGACACGGCGACGCCGATATCGGAATGCCGGTGTTTGAGCATCACGCTCTCCGTCCACGTCACATTGGCGTCGGGCACGCGCTGGAGCGCCACGGCGAGCGCCTTGATGACGAAATCATTGACGGAGATTTTGTAAGCGGGCTTGCCGTCGGCGCCTTTGGGCGCGTTGGCGTTGATATGCTCGCGCGCGCTCATCAGCGCATCAAGATCGCAGTCGACCGTGAGATAGAAATGCGGGATCGTGGTTTTGGCCTCGACGAGGCGGCGCGCGATGGTTTTGCGCATGGAATCGTGGGGGATTTCCTCATAGGAGCCCGGCGCGAAGAATTTCTTGACGGTCTCGTCGGACATGCCCATCGGCGCGGCGCGGCCGGGCTGGGGCGCCGGCGCCGCCGGAGCCGCTTTGGCGCCGCCGCCGGAGGCCGCCGCCTTCAAGTCGCGCTCGACGATGCGGCCATGGGGGCCGCTGCCGGAGATTTTTGTCAGATCGAGGCCGGCCTCCTTTGCCATGCGGCGGGCCAGCGGCGAGGCGAAAACGCGCGCGCCGTTCATCGATGATGGGGCGGCGGCGGCAGCGGCCGGCGCGGGCGCGGC
>JANYFM010000242.1 GCA_025362655.1 Hyphomicrobiales bacterium
TTGGCTGTTGGCGGGAAGGCAATGCTGGCGGCGGCTGCGAAGGGGAACGGAATTCGAAATTCCCCGCTGTTTGCCGCCCTTCTTCATTTCAAACGCGCTTCATTTCAAACGCGCTTCATTTCAAACGCGCTTCAAATCAAACTCAGCTTTGACACCGGTGCCATAGCGCCTGAGCGCGCCATCGGGGCCGACGGCGCTGGGGCGCTGGAAAATCCAGTTTTGCCAGGCCGTGAGGCGGCCAAAGATGCGCGTTTCCATGGTTTCCGGGCCCGGAAAGCGCAGGTTGGCTTCGAGGCCGGTGAGGCCGTCCGGCGAGAAACTGGCGCGCTCTTCAAGGAAGATACGCACTTCGTCCTGCCAGTCCACTTCATCAAAGCTCTCGGTCACAAGGCCCATGGTGTCGCAGTCTGTCGCGTCGATCGCCTCCCCGACGCGGGCCTTCGCCTTGTCAACGCTTTCCGGCTCGCCAAGGAAGCGCGTTTGCAGCCGCGTTAGGCCATTCGACATGGGATAACGGCCAAAACTCAGGCTCGACAGCGTGAGCATGCCTTCAGGCCTGTTGTCGCCCTTCATCCTGCCGGCGAACATGTAGGACCGGTCGCAGGCGAAGGCGATTTCGGCGAGGGTTCCGGCAAAGCAGGAACCAGGTTCGATCAGCGCCACAAGCGAGCGCGAGGTGACATCGATGCGCTTCAGCACGCGTTTCCAGAAGTTGAGAATTTCGCGCGCGAGCCAGTCGCCCTGATTGGCTTCGAGCAGGGCGTCATAGGCGAGAACCTGCGCGGGATCGCCCTGCGATTTGAAAATCCACGTCCCTGTTTCGAGTTCGTTGATCCGCATGTGCAGAATGGCGTCGTCGAGTTCGCGCGCGAGTCGCAGCGGATAGAAATCGGCGCCCTGCGCGTGGATCGCCGCGGCTGTGGACGGCGGCGGCGCCGTCGGCCCCTGAACGATGATTGTGGCGCGGCGCCCGGCGCGGTCGATTTCCACTTTGAGCGTGGAATAGGTCACGGCGTCGGCGCTGATTTCGCGCTGGATCGGGGTCAAAGCGATGCCCTTGGCGCCGGCGGGGCGGTCCGATTTGGCGGCAAGCCTTTTGGCGGCGTCCGCAACCGCCGCGTCGAATTTCGAATTGGGCGCGACTTCGTCGACGAGGCGCCAGTCCACGGCGCGCTTGCCTTTCACGCCCTCTTCAATCGTGCAGAAGGCGTCGGCGCGGTCGCGGCGCACTTTGCGCTTGTCGGTGACCCGGGTCAGGCCGCCGGTGCCCGGCAGCACGGCCAGCAGCGGAACCTCAGGCAGGGACACCGAGGAATTGCCGTCGTCCGACAGGAGGATGTAGTCGCAGGAAAGCGCCAGCTCGTAGCCGCCGCCGGCCGCCGTCCCGCGCACCGCGCAGAGAAATTTCTGGCCGGAGTGTTCCGAAGAATCCTCCATGCCGTTGCGGGTCTCGTTGGTGAACTTGCAGAAGTTCACTTTGTGCGCGTGGGCGGCCCCCGCGAGCATGCGGATGTTGGCCCCGGCGCAAAACACCCGTTCTTTGCCGGATTTAAAAATAACAACTTTCACTTCCGGGTGCTCGAACCGCAGCCGCTGCAAGGCGTCCGCCAGCTCGATATCAACGCCGAGATCGTAGGAATTCAGCTTCAGTTGATAGCCCTCGAACAGGCCGGCGTTCTCGTTCACGTCCATGATCAGCTCCGCAGCCTCTCCGGCGAAGGCGAGCTTCCAGTGTCGATATTTGTCGGGAGCTGTGATGAAGTCGATCACCTTGGCAGGGGCGGACGGAGCGAATTTGGGTGCTTCTGCATTATTATTCATTATTTCCTCCTGTTTTATTTTTGTCGGCGCTTTAATGCGACTTTATGTCGCATTAAATTGCATATGTCAACGCTCATTTCAGAAATTTCTTGCGTTTTGATGCAATTATTTTGATTTCTGGGTCAGGTCGGGTATTATGGTGCAAATCAGCGGCGCTGATTGCCGGCGGAGATTGAAGGCATGAATGAAGGCCTGACGCAGGAGGAAATTGGCCGAACTGTTGGCGAACGCTTGCGCGCAGCGCGTGAAATTGCGCGTCTGTCGCGGCGTTTGCTCGCCCTGAATGCCAAGGTTTCAGAGCGATATCTCGTGCAGCTGGAAGCCGGCGAAGCCAATGTTTCGATCGGGGTTCTAACGCGGATTGCCACGGCTCTCGGGGCGGAGCTTACCGATTTTTTGCCGCATGGCAAAGCAGGTTCCAGCGCCGCGCAGGAAACAAAAACGCTGGCTGGCCCGCTGTCGCGGATCCTCCAGGGGATGTCGCCGCGGGAAAAGGCCGGAGCCGTCCCGGTTCTGGAAAAATATCTCGAGGATAGGCGGCGTTCGCTTAGGGGCGTCGCGCTGCTGGGCCTGCGCGGCGCCGGCAAGACGACGATTGGAGGCCTATACGCCGCGCGGCACGGGCTGCCGTTGTTGAGCGTCACCCGCGAGATCGAGGCGCGCGCCGGCATGTCGCTGGCGGATCTGTTCAATCTGGGCGGCCCGGAGGCATATCGCACGCTGGAAAACGAAGTGGTGGCGGATTTCGCGCAGCGCGGAGAGCGCATGGTGCTCGAAACCGCCGGCGGCATTGTCACCAACAA
>JANYFM010000246.1 GCA_025362655.1 Hyphomicrobiales bacterium
GTCGGCGAGCTGATCCGCGGCACAAGGCGGCTGTTTCCCGAAACAGGGCCGTTCGATCTGAAAATAACCGACAGCCGGGGCACGGATTTCCGCGTGCCCTTCAGCGCGGACATGCGCGCGCGCATGAACAGCGACAACCGCTGGCGCGGGCGCAACGCCGCCGACGAGGACGGCTGCTACGTGCATTATCTCGCGACCCACGGGCCCAACCTCTATGATCCCTTCATGTTCGGCAACGACCCCGATTACAAGCCGGGCGTCAACGGCATCATCCGCGCGCAATGGGGCACGGGTTTCGAAAAGCCCTTTGCCGAGCCGCCGGGCGTTGAATTCCGCGATGACAGGGTTGTGGCCGTCCACGGCCAAAGCGAAGAGGCCGATGCGCTGCGCGATTTTCTCATCGGCGGCACGCTGGAGGAGCTTGGCTGCGGCCACAACCCGAAGGCGCCGCGTTTCGATATTTATCCGGCCGGGCCGAACTCGCCGGGCGCTCTGCACTTTGGCATCAACGGCGTGAAGCCCTCCGAATATCTGCGGCGGATGATGCCGGACTGGGAGGAGCCGCATATCCACATGGACCTTGTGTCGTTTGACGCAACGGTCACGGCCGGCAACCGGACGCTGATCGAAGACGGCTTCCTGCATTCGCTGCGCGATCCCCTGGTGGTCGCGGCCGCCGCCAAATACGGCGACCCCGTCGAATTGCTGGAGCAGTTTCCGGTTTGAGAAGCATCAATCCCCTCCGGCGGCGGGGAACACCGCCCCGGCCAACACGCATCAATGGGAGAACCCGTGACCGAGACCTTCATCGATATTCATCCGCATATTATTTCGTCAGACCAGACGCGCTATCCGCTCGATCCGCTTTTCGGCGTGCGGTCCGGCTGGTCGAAAGAGCGCCCTGTCACCATCGAGGGGCTGGCGGCGGAAATGGACGCGGCCGGCGTCCATAAGGCGGCCATCGTGCAGGCCTCCACCTGTTTTGGTTATGACAATTCCTACGTCACCGATTCCCTGCCCCGCTTTCCGGGGCGCTTCACGGGCGTCGGCTCGGTCGATCTGATGCGGCCGGACGCGCCGGAAACAATCCGCGGCTGGATGGCGAGGGGCATCACGGGCCTGCGGCTTTTCACCGGAGGCAGCACGGCGGCGTTCGACACCAGCACGCTCGACGATCCCCGCGCCTTTCCATCATGGCAGCTTTGCGGCGAGGCGGGACTGCCCATGTGCGTGCAGACAAGCCCCGCCGGTCTCGCGCAGGTTGAGGGCCTTGCGAAACGCTTCCCGAAAACCCGCATCATCCTCGATCACCTCGCCCGCTCCGATCTCAGCGATGGTCCCCTCTATGCCAATTCCGCCGGGCTCTTCGCCTTGGCGGATATCGCCAACATCCATCTGAAGATCACGCCGCGGGTGTTTGAGGAGATGCGCAGGGGCACGGCGAGCGCGGAGACATTTTTCCCCAAACTGGTTGCCGCCTTCGGCCCGCAGCGCCTCGCCTGGGGCTCAAATTTTCCCGCGACGGAGGGGAATCTCGCCGGCAACCTTGCCGGTGCCCGGGCGGCGCTTGGATGCCTTCGCGCCGCCGACCGCGAGTGGATTTTTTCCAAGACCGCGCAGTCGCTCTACCCCGCCCTCGCGGATTGAGGCGCCATGGCAGCGCTTGCGCGGACCGGCGCGGCATTGCAGAATGACGATCAGAAACACAAGCGGCTCCATTGCCGCAAAAGGGAGGCTGATATGCTGAAAACGCACCTGACGGGCGCCGTCGCCGCGGCGCTGCTGATTTCCGCCGCCGCCATCCCCGCTTATGCCGCCGATATGACATTCGAGCGCGCGCTCAACGCCGACAAGGAGCCGCAGAATTGGCTGCTGCATCATAAAAACTACCAGGCGCACCGCTATTCCCAGCTGAAAGACATCAACGCTGACACGGTCAAGAACCTGAAAATTGTTCAATTGCTGGCGCTTGGCGGCATCATGTCCGGCGGGCGCTATGAGCATGGCAATCTGGAGGCGACGCCGCTGGTCGAAGACGGCATTATGTATGCCACCGACGGCTGGGGCGCCGTCTACGCGATCGATCTGACATCCGGGCGCAAAGCCGTCATCAAATGGAAAATGGATCCGGGCATCGACCGTGCCTGGGCCGGCGACGTCGCGTGCTGCGGCGTCAACAACCGCGGCGCGGCGCTCTGGAAAGACAAAGTGATTTCCATTTCGCTCGACGGGCGCATTTTCGCAATAAACAAAACGACGGGCGAAGTTGTGTGGGAGCGCAAAATCGCCGAGCCGGCGGTTGGCGAAACCATCACCGCGGCGCCGCTGGTCATCCGCGATATGGCGATCACGGGATCGGCGGGCGGCGAATTCGGCATCCGCGGGTGGATTGACGCGACCGATCTCAACACCGGCAAACAGGCTTGGCGCACATTCACCATTCCCGGCAAGGGCGAGCCCGGCAACGAGACGTGGAAAGACGGGAAGGACCGCTGGAAGCACGGCGGCGCCTCTGTCTGGGTGACCGGCACTTACGATTCCAGCATCGACACATTCTATCAGGGCATCGGCAACGCGGGCCCCGATTACGACCCTGAATACCGCCCCGGCGACAACAAATGGGCGGCCAGCGTGCTGGCGCTGAGCCCCGTCGATGGCAAGATCAAATGGGGCTTTCAATACACGCCCAACGATCCCTATGATTTCGACGAAATCGGCGAGCATCCGATCATCGATATTTCCGTCAACGGCGCGCCGCGCAAACTGGTGACCCACGCCGCGCGCAACGGCTTTCACTATTCGCTCGACGCGGTGAACGGCTCGTTCGTCGCCGGCAAACAATATGTCGACAAGCTCACATGGTCGAAGGGCCTCGACCCCAAAACCGGAAAGCCGCTGGAATATGATCCGGCGCTCGACGTGCAGCCCTATGTCGCCAACAGCCACGCGACACGCGCGCGGCCAAAATCCGACATCAAATGCCCGCCCACCAGCGGGGGCAAAAACTGGCAGCCCGGCGCCTATAGCCCGGACCTGCAAACTAAGTTCGTGACCACGATTGAAGGCTGCAACCAGCTTGAAATGAAGGAGCAGGCGGACTTCAACGATCAGGGCGGCGCGGTGAAGCCGCGCGAGCGCTTTACCGGCGGCAGCGGCTTCTACCCCGAACCCATCTACGGCGCGCTGAAAGCCATTGACCCCGTCACCGGCGAGACGAAAGCCAACACCAAGCTGACGTATCCCAACTGGTCCGGCGTGCTGGCGACCGCGGGGGGAATTGTCTTCACCGGCCATATGGACGGCGAGCTGACGGCTTATGATTCCAAAACCCTGAAGGAAGTGTGGAGCTTCAATCTGGGCTGCGGCATCATGGCGCCGCCGATCACTTACGCGATCAACGGCAAGCAGTATGTCGCGGTGCTCTCCGGCCCGCATTGGCTGCGTCCCAAGCCCGTCGCTCTGAAAGACACCTCGCCCTGCTCCATGCTGAATATATTTTCGCTTTGAGAAAAGCGCCGGCGGTTTTATTTTGGAGAGCCCAAACAAGGATGGCCGGCTTTCTCAACCGCGCGGTCCCTGTTGCGCTCCTGCTGCTCGCGGGCGCGCCGATGGCATGGGCGCAGGCTCCGGCTTCCGAAGAGGCGCGCGCCATCGAATTCGGCAAGGAAATTTTCAAAACCAAAGCCCGCTGCCAGTTCTGCCACAAATGGGACGGCACCGGGGACCAGGGCTACGGCGGCAACGCGCTGTCCCTGCGTAAAACCCAACTTTCGCGGGAGCAATTGACGGAGGTCGTCAAATGCGGCCGCCTCTCGACGGAAATGCCCTATCACGACAAGTTCGGCTACACCGACAAGCGCTGCTTTGGCGTGACACGCGAACAGGCCGGAGCCGATATGCCGCCGGAAGCCAACCAATATCTGCAGGCCAGCGAAATCGCCGCCGTCACGCAATATGTTTTTGCGCGCATCGTCGGCAAGGGCGAAACGACATACGCGGAATGCGTGGATTTCTGGGGAAAGGACACCCAGCAATGCGAGCCGCTGAAGCCTTGAGCGCGATACGCGGTCTCGCGCTGGCGCTGGCGTTTTGCGCGGGATCGGCGATGGCGCAGGACCGCGCCGACCCCGGCGAAATCCGCGGGCTGAAACTCGGCCAGCAGGCGCGCGATATGGCTGTCGAGGGGCTCGGCGAATTCGCCTGCGGCGGCAATGGCGGGCCGGCCCGGCAAGCCATCGAGGATTGGAGCGAATTTTCAAAGTGCCGGCCGGAGCCCTCGGGATTGCGCGAGGTCGCCGTGCGTTTTGACGATTCCGAGGAATATATCGGAAAGGCGATTGACGATCCGCTTTACACGCGGCGGCGCGGCACGCGCGTCGCCGGACACCCGGTGCTGCTCTCCGTGTTGTTCGACGAGGCCGGAACCGTCCGCGGCATCCGCTTTCTCAGCGATACGCGCGGCGACGGAGCGGAGAGGCGGATGGCGCATTTGTTGCGGCTCGCGGTTATGGAGCGTTACGGTTCGAACGGCTGGGCCTGCGAGGACTTTCCGCTGGCGGAGGGAGAGACTCCGGTCGGCGGCATTTTCGTCAAACAGAAATGCGAGAAGCGCGGCCCGGAGCGCGCGGTTTTTGTGTCGGCGCAATTTCTGCGGCGGCCCGGCCAGGCGGACATCGACCCCGTGACAAAACTCTACCGGCCCGGTCAGTTCGACAGCTGGACGCGCGTTGAAATCATGGACCCCGCGTTCGCGGGGAGGTAGCGGGGCATCACTCGCGCCGTGTTCCGTCCGGCATGATCGCGGCGCTGAAATTCGCGCCCTCCAGCAGCGCGTCCGTTAGAATGGCATTTTGCAGATTGGCGCCCTCAAAATCCGCGCCGCGCAAATCCGCGCCGTTGAGATTGGCGTGAAACAGATTGACCCCCGCCAGCTTTGCGCCGCTGAGGTTGGCGCCGGTGAGATCGGCCTGCACCATGTCCGCCATCGTCAGATCGACGCCGCGCAGATCGGCGCCGCGAAGATTCTGGCTGTCGAGAAGGGCCGATTGCAAATCGGCGCCTTCAAATTTCGCCCCCGCGAGGCGCGCCCCGCGCAGATCCGCGCCGATCAGTCTGGCGCCGCGCAAATCCGCCTGCGTGAGGCGGGCCCTGCCAAGGCGCGCGCCGCTTAAATCAGCGCCGGAGAGGTCGGCGGCGGAGAGGTCCGCCTCATAAAGCAGGGCTTTGCTCAGGTCCGCCTTGGCGAAGACCGCCCATTTGGCATCGGTCTTGTTGAGGTCGGCCTCGGCGAGCCTGGCGCCGGTGAAATCGGCGCGGGTCAGCGTGGCGCGAAACAGGCTGGCGCCGCTGAGGTCCGCTCCCGCGAGAATGGCGCGCTCGAGCCGCGCGCGCTTGAAATCACGCTCTTTGAAATCCCCGCCCCGCAAATCGCAGCCGGCGCATTTCTTTGAAGCGCCGGAAAGAAATCCGGCGCGCTCGTCAGACTGCGGCATGGAAGGCGCGGCAGAGCAAATCAGCAGGGCGCCGGCCATTGCGGCGGCGCGGAAACTAAAGCCAAACGCCATCGCGCGCGCCCTCCGCCGTGAACGACACGATGGAACCGTCGGCCCGGGTTGCCAGCGCGCGGTATCCGGGATGGGCGGCGATCAGCGCCGCCGCATTCGCTTCGCCGGCGGCATAGAGCGCTGTCGAAAGCCCGTCGGCTGCCGCCGCGAATGGGCCGATGACCGCGACGTCGAGAAATTCCCGGGCGCTGTCGCCGGTGCGCGGATTGAAAATGTGATGGAAGCGCCCGCCAGGATCAAAGGTCGTGCCATAGCCTCCGGAAACGGCGAGCGCCGAGTCTGAAATTTCCAGCGCGCGCGCGAGAGCGGACGGACGCGCCGGGTCCTTGAGGCCCACGCTCCACGGCCGGCCTCCAGGATGGGCGCCCAGCGCGCGCATTTCGCCCAGATCGATAAAGGAATTGCCGAAGCCGGCCCGCAGCAGCATTTGCGCAATGACATCGGTGATAAAGCCCTGCGCGATGCCGTTCAGCGTGATCCC
>JANYFM010000252.1 GCA_025362655.1 Hyphomicrobiales bacterium
CGCGGTCCTCGCCGCGCCGCTCGACAGCACCGGCGCGCTCGTGCGCAGCGGCGAGACCGCCATCGGCAATCTCATCGCCGATGCGCTGCGGATACAGAACCGCGCCGAAGCGGCACTCATCAACGGCGGCGGCATCCGCGGCAACCGGCGCTATTCCGCCGGACACCGGCTGACAAGGCGCGATATTCTGGCGGAATTACCGTTTGGCAATAAATCCGCCGTCGCCAGCGTCGCGGGCCAGGCGCTGCTGGAGGCGCTGGAGAACGGGCTTTCGGTTTTGGAACAGCCAACGGGGCGGTTTCCGCACGTGTCGGGCTTGCGTGTCGCGGCACGCCGGGCGGCGCCGCGCGGCGCGCGCGTTGTGTCGGTCTCGGTCAACGGCGAGCCGCTCGAACCCGCGCGTATCTACCGTGTTGCGACCAACGATTTCATGCTGCGCGGCGGCGATGGCTACGGCGCCCTCCGGGACCCCCGCGCCGGCGAGGACAGCGGCGACAGGCTCGTTGCCAATGATGTGATGGTCTATGCGCGGAAACTTGGAACCATTGAGGTGCGCATCGAAGGGCGGATCGTGCTGAATTGACGGTCATTCTTTCGGCCACAGGCTCCAGAAATGATGGACCGGCCCCTGGCCTTTGCCGGCGTTGAGAGCGCCGCCCGCGCGCAAGGCGCCTGTGAGATAGTCTTTCGCCGCGCCGACGGCTTCCTCCAGCGCCATGCCGCGCGCCGAATAGGCCGCGATGGCGGACGAGAGCGTGCAGCCGGTGCCGTGGGTGTTGCGCGTGTTGACGCGCGGCGCGCTGTAGATTCGGGAATGGTTCCCCGTGAGCAGGACATCCTCCGCCGTATTGCCATGGAGATGCCCGCCTTTCACCAGCACCGCGCGCGCGCCCCGCGCCTGAAGCGCTTGCGCCAGCGCCAGCATTCCCCCCGTGTCATGCGGAGCCGGCAGGCCGGTAAGGCGCATGGCCTCGGGCACATTGGGGGTGATCAGCGAGGCCAGCGGCAGAAGATCGCGGAGCAGGGCCTCGACAACATCAGGCGCCCCCAGGGCGTCGCCGCTGGTGGCGGCCAAAACGGGATCGAGGACGATGAAGGGCGGCGCGCCCGCCCGCAGGCTTTGCGCGACAGCCGCAGCGATGGCGCCGCTGCCGAGCATTCCAATCTTGACAGCGCTCACTTCAATGTCCGCGAAGACCGCGTCGATCTGCGCGGCGGCAAATTGCGGCGGCGGCAGATGAACCGCGCTAACCCCGCGGGTATTTTGCGCCGTGAGGCCGGTGACGACAGCCATGCCGTGGCAGCCGAGCGCGGCAAAAGTTTTTAAATCCGCCTGTATGCCGGCGCCGCCGGAGGGGTCGGAGCCGGCGATGGAGAGCACATTGGGAATCATCGCCGCGTTCCGCGCCGTCACGCGCGCAAGCGCTCGTCGGCGATCAGTTTTCCATCCTTCGGGAGGGTTCCGGGATTGACGATATCGACCTGCGCCTCGAAGCCGAATACGGCTTTCATGCTCGCCCTGAGATCAGCGGGAAGGCTTGGATCGTTCTTCGGGCCCTCGACGCGCAGAATGCTTTCACCGGAGCGCGCGTCGCCGCGCAGCACCAGCCGCATGCGGGCGATGCAGGCGAACTTCGCGCCCATTTCCAGCACTTGCGAGGGAAGCACGGTCCGGTCGTGGAATTGCGCTGTCTCCTCGGCGCGGCCCATCCAGCCGAGGATGCGCAGATTGGTGCGTCCGCAGGGCGAGGGCCCCGGCAGAATGCGGGAGAGATCTCCGGTGCCGAACCGCAACAGTGGAAAATCAACGTTGAGGCGGGTGACGACGATTTCGCCGACTTCGCCCGGCGCGGCGGGGATGTCGGTTCCCTGCCGCACGATTTCGAGGATCAGCCCTTCGTTGACGATCATGCCCTCGTTGACACCGCCGCCGGGACCGCTGGTTTCGAAGGCGATGATGCCCGCCTCGGCATGCGCATAGGCTTGGCGGATTTGAATGCCGCGCGCCGCGGCCTCGCGGCGGAAATGCGTCGACAGCGGCGCGCCGAAGACCAGCGCTTTTTTGATCGAGGACACGTCGGCGTTTGCCGCTGACGCCGCCTCAAGGATGCGTCTCAGGCCGCCGGGCCTGCCGCAATAGGCGGTGGGTTTCAACTGGTGGATGGCGTCAAGATGCCGGTCGATGCGCGCCGATCCCGCGGGAATGACCGAGCATTCGATCTCCGCGGCGCCGCCCTCGACCATGTGGCCGTCGCTGCGCATATGATAGGAGGCGCAATTGAGGATGATGTCGCCTTTGACGAAACCCGCCGCGTGCATGGCGCGCGCCGCGTTCCACCAGTCGCGCGAATGGCCGGCGGCGGTGCGGATCAGCAGATGGCGCATGAGGCCGGGGCGCGACGCCAGGCGCCCGCCGTAGGGAGGCTCGTCGGCAATCATTTGCGAGAGCTGAGCTTGGCGCAGAACCGGAATGCGCGCCAGATCCGCGCAGCGCTTTATCTGCGCGATATCGATGCCGCGGGTCTGCCTGCGCACCGCGGCGGCATTGGCTTTGGTGATGGAAATGACCGCCTTGAAGTCGCGAAACATCGCCGCTTCGCGCGTCTTCCAAGGGCGTGTTTCGCTTCGGTCGAAATGGCCTGACATTCACGCTCCCCCCGGAGCACCCGGGCCGCCGCCCGGTTGATGAATTTACCTTAAAGCATTCCTCGCGGCGCGAATGCAAGCGCCGGCGCGCGGGGCGGCGAATTTCTTTTTTTTTGCCGCGCCGCGGAACTTATTTTTTCAGACCGGAAGGTCCAGCACGCCGGCGGCGCCGTCGCGCGCGCCGAACATCAGGCGCCGTCCGTCGCCGCTCCACGCGAGCGCGGTTATGGCGGCGGCCGCGTCCGCCGGCGCTGAGCGCACAAGAATTTCCGCGCCGTCCGTCAGTCGGCTGATCATCACCCAGCCGTCCTCGTAGCCCGCCGCGAGCACGAGTTCGCGCGGATGAAACGCGACGCGCGAAACGCGCGCGGGTCTGACGCCGCATTCGCGCGGGCCTTTCCCCATCGGTCCGTCTTTTGAGTCGAAGGGCCAGACAATGCAGGCGTCGGCGCCAGACGTCGCCAGCCATTTGCCGTCATGCGACCATGAGAAAGAGCGCGTTTTGGCGGGATAACCGGTCATGCGCATGTCTTTTTTGTCGGCGATGCGCCAGCCGTGGAGCGCCGCCTCCTGCATGGCGCTCACGGCGAAGCGCCCGTCGGGGGAGATGGTGACATCGAGATGCGACCCGCGCCACACGAGCCCGTCAGGCTCCGCCGCCGTATTGGGAAACCACAGCGAAACGCCGTTGTAATGGGCGATGGCGAGGCGATAGCCTTTGGGCATAAAACATAATCCGCGCACGCCGGAGGGCGCGGTGAATTCCTTCACCTCGCCGCGCGCGTCGCGGGCGCGCACGGTTTTTCCGGCGGCCCATGCGGCGGCGCCGTCGTCGCGCAGCGCCAGCGCGTCGATCCATTTGCCTTTCTCGCTTGCGAGTTCGGCGGCCGATCCGTCGGCGCGTGTTTCGACCACGCGCCCGTCGTCGCCGCCGGTGACGATGCGGCCGCCGAGGCAGTGACCGATGAGAATGGCGGCGTTGTCATGGGCAACGGCGCGGCGATGGGCCGGCGCGCCGGCAAACAGCATGGCCCCGTCGGCCAGCGCGAAGACCGGTGTTTGGTCCAAAAATCCGCAGGCGACGACTTCCGCGCCGGCGTCAATCGCGGTGACTTTTTCCGCGAGGGATGCGGCGGCTTGAGGTTTTTTCGGAGCGGCCATGGCGGTTTGTTGTCCTTGAAAGGCGCCGGGTCAAGGCGGAGATTTCAGCTTTGCGCCCCGCCGCCCGCATCCGGCATTGGAAGATAGTGGGTGACACTGAGTTCGATGCTGCCATCGACAAGCGTCTGAAGAAATTCCGGCGGCCAGGCGTAGCCGAAAGATTCGCTTTCGCGGTCGGCGAGGATGCCTATTTCGAGGCGCGCGCGCAGAGCGTAATGGCCCTCGGGAAACGGCGACTTCGGCGAATTCAGCATTCGCTCCAGCCGCGAGCCGAGGCGCAGGCACGCGTCCGGGAGGGATAAACCGGCTTCGGCGGGCGTGAGATCGTAGATGAAAAAACGCAGGCCGTCCGCGCCCTCGCCCGCGCTTATTGGCGGTTTGGGCAGCGGGGGCGGCGGGCCGCTCCAGCCGCGCGTTTCCACCCTCAGGACAATGCCGACGACCGAGGGCTCCACCGCCCCGCGCTCAAGCCGCGCAGCCGAGGACCCCGGCGCGCAGATCCGCCTCTTTCAGATTGCGGCCGATGAACACGACTTTCGATTCACGCTTTTCGCCGGGCTTCCATTCGCGCTGGGAATCGCCGTCAAGGATCATGTGAACGCCCTGGAAAACGAAACGCTTGGGATCGTCCTTGAAAGCGAGAATGCCTTTGGAGCGCAGAATGTTCGGGCCCTCTTTTTGGACGAGCTCGTTGATCCAGGGCATGAACTTCTTGGGGTCAATATCGCCGTCGAGGCGGATGGCGACGGACTGCATTTCCTCGTCGTGGTAGTGCTTGAGGCCGCCTTTGGCGGGACCGTGATCGTGCCCGTGGCCATGATCATGGCCGTGATCATGCCCGTGATCGTGGCCGTGGTGATCGTGATCATGGTCGTCGCCGGCAACGAGGAATTCCGGCTCGATTTCGAGAATGCGCTCGAGATCGAAGGCGTTGCGGCCGAGCACCGCGTCAATCGGCACGGCGCATTTCGTCGTCTTGTGCAGCTTGGCATAGGGGTTGATGGCGCGGATGCGGCCCTCGACCTCGCGCAATTGCTCCGGCGTCACAAGATCGATCTTGTTGAGGATGATCACGTCGGCGAAGGCGATCTGGTTCTTGGCCTCGGGCGCGTCCTTCAGGCGGTCCGACAGCCATTTCGCATCGGCGACTGTCACCACGGCGTCGAGGCGCGCGGCGTCCTGCACATCCTGATCGACGAAGAATGTCTGCGCCACGGGGGCGGGATCGGCGAGGCCGGTCGTCTCGACGATGATTGCGTCGAACTTGCCTTTGCGCTTCAGCAGCCCCTCGATAATGCGGATGAGATCGCCGCGCACGGTGCAGCAGATGCAGCCGTTGTTCATCTCAAACACCTCCTCGTCGGCGCCGACGACGAGCTCGTTGTCGATGCCGATTTCACCGAACTCATTGACGATGACGGCGAACTTCTGGCCGTGGTCCTCGCTGAGAATGCGGTTGAGCAGCGTCGTTTTGCCGGCGCCGAGATAGCCGGTGAGAACGGTGACGGGGATTTTATCGGACATGGGGGGCTCCGGGCACGCGGGGTGTTGTTGGCGCGAGTCATATAGGCGCGGCGGGGCGGGGGCAATCGCGGGCGGGGCGGCGGCGGCGCGGAATGGCCCCGCGGTTCGACCGCGCCCTGCGGGACCTGTTGCGCGCGGCTGGATGCGTCCTTGTCCGCCAGGCAAAGGCAGCCACGAAATCTGGCGCAGCCCGGCCACCCATCAAAAGACCGATGACAAGGCTCTCAAAGCGGTGACTGTCGTGCCCGGCAACGGCACGAAAATCCTGGCGAAGTTCGGCGGCCACGGAAAGGGCAGGGCGGTTATCGGGATAATTCAGCCGGTATTGCGTGGGCGGTGCTTCATTCGTCCAGCAGTTTCGATACGAGCGCGTCAATCTTCGCTGCAATGCCGGCTTCAGCGAGTGCGCTTCGCACTAGGCCGCGCGCGCGCTGGAATTTGACCCCCTCCGGCAATTCGACGGCGGCGGCGATTTTTTCCGCTTCGGCGGCGGCGGCGGCGAGGGCGGCGTGGACTTTGTTCTTCGCGTCGAAGCGGGGGATGGGAAGGTTGAAGATCACCTTGTCGAAATCGCGCGCGCCCCACTGGCCTCGCGACTGGAGGTTCGCGGTGCGCGCGCGGGCCGTTTCGCAGTTGATTACCGCAGTAAGATAACCCGCTTCCCGCATTGTAGAGGCGCTAGCCCAATAAAGTTTGTGCTCAATCGCGCCCCCCGAATTATGCAATATACAAGCGGCGGGGTTTGTGCCGGACGCGGCATACACCACGCGCAGCGGCGCGAGCGGAAACTGCGCTCCAAGCTCGTTATGATAATTCCATCGCTGGACGAGCGTCATCGTTCCGCTTTCGGAGTTCCGATTCCACACAGCCTCTGCCTTGCGCATCCAGCCGTTCAGCCCATCAAATCCGCGATTGGCCGCTGCCTCCGCGTCAAGCACTTCGCCAGTCGCAGTCACCGGAACAACCCCCTCAACAGGTTTCCAGACCCGATACGGCAAAATGCTTTCGCCCAGCAGCACCGGATGCAGAAACTCCGCTTCGACCTTGTTTTCAACGCCGGGCAGTTCTTTCCATGGCATTTTCTCCTGATTGTTGCGGCGGCTCATCACGGAGGGAGCGCTCGGATCGGGGCCGAGCCGGCCCATCTGCTTGCGTTCGACAAGGCAAAGCATGCGAGGCACCAAAGTAGCGCCCTGCCGGAACGATTTTCGGTACGGCGATCCGCCCTCAAAATTGGCCACCTCCAGGGCGGGTGCGCCCTCAATGACGGTGAGCATGCGGTCCGCAACCGCCTCCGGCGCATCGCGGTAGGGCAGCACTCCGGAATAGGCCCGCACCTTGTCCGGTATTGGTTTTGATACAGCGGTGCGGCGTCCAAAGACCGCGCAGGAGGGCACTGGAAACAGCGGCTGCACATCGTCGTTCATAACCCACGCCGCATCCCAGCCGATGCGCGACGTTTGGAACGAGCCGCTGCGAAGCCGCTCGAACTGGCCGCGCGTCAGCGCCGCCATAGGCAGCACAAAACCGATGCGTCCGCCCGAGCGCAGATAGAGCATCGCCGCGCGCACCGTGAAAAGGGCGCAGAGATCATTCTGCGTCGCCAGCTTGCCGCCGACATAGACTTTCTCTCCCTTCGCCAGCTCCTTGAAGCGCTTTTGCAAATCAGGACTCATGTGCCGAAGCGCAACCCACGGCGGATTGCCGACGAGCACATGCGCCCAGCCGCCGCCGGTCGAATAGGCCAGCGGACGCGACAGATTGCGCGCAACATAGGCCCAGACGGAATCGCGGCCCTCGCGGCGCAGCTTGTCGAAGGTCACATAGGTATTGCCGAGATCGCGTATCGCCCATTGCTGTTCTTTAGTCACGTCAGCGCGGTAATGCTGTTCGGTGATGCGGAACAGGGCCTTTTCGATCTGCTCGCGCGTCATATTTGTTTCAGAGCCCGTCCGCATACGCTCCAGCGCCTTGTCGAAAAGGGCGGGATCGCGGCAGAACGTTTCGGGAAAATCGAGCTGCTCGCGGCCCTTTTCGTCTTTTTCACCGCTTTTGCTCTGCCCCGCTGGCGGCGGCGGCACACGGATGACAAGCTGCTTTCCCGCCATGAATTCGCTGATCGACAATTGCATGGAATCCCCGAGATAGACCGGGATGGAAATTGGTCCGCCGCGCAGCGTCAGCGCAGGCGCCAGCGCCAGCAGATAGGTGACGCGCGCGATGATGACGGCGACCGGATGAATATCGACGCCCGCCACATGCGCGCAGACCTCCAGAGCGCGCATGTCTTTGGGCTGATCGACTTCTTCGGCTTCGCGCAGAAAATTTCGCACGGCGTGAAAAAGAAACGTGCCCGAGCCGCAGGCGGGATCAAGCACGCGCTGTTCGAGCGGGCGCTCCACCGAGTGCTTGATGACCTTCGCCGCAAGCCAGTCCGGCGTGTAATATTCGCCGAGGCCGTGGCGCTCGGTGCGGTCGATCAGCGATTCGTAGAGAATTTTTAGCACGTCGCTTTCGACCTCGGACAGCCGAAAACGCCTCACATGATTCATGATGCGCTGAACCAGCGCAACGCCCTCCGGGTGCGCGACAACCCAATCGAAGAAATCGCTTTCCACGGCGCCATTAATGCCAGCCGAACTGAAAGCTTCGCCGGACAGCATGCGTGCGGGGTCGTCCTCGCGCATCTGCATGACCGCGAGCGCAATGCATTTGGCGACTATGACGAGAAAAGTATGCTGGAACCACAGCGCATCGCTCTCGACCTCGCGGCCATAGACCAGTTTGAGCAGCTCGGCCCAGAGCTGGCGCTTCAACGATACAGCGGGATTGTTCTTCAGTTTCTCCCACAAGGCGCGCAGCTGCGTGTCTGCGAGATGATAGGCGACCGAGTCCCCGCCGAGTTCGCTTTTGATTGTCAGCGCGTCCGGCGGCAGCGAGGATTTGAGGGCGAGGGCGCCGTCCAGCCACGCCAGAAAGATTTCAGGCTTTTCGGGATCAAGTTGGGTTTCCTTGACCTTGACGAGCGCGCCGTCCGCCAGTTCAAACACGGCCCACTTGCGGCCGTCGGAGGCGATGCCGACGAAATGCTGTTTTTCCTCGCGCTCCCGGTCCGCGAGATAGTCGGGCATGCGCCGCTCGACATCCGCCCATTCCTTGTCGAGATCGCTCTTGGCCTCGAAAACCGTACGGCCAATCAGGGCGTCGATTCGCCCCTTTACCTCGGGAACGCGGCGCTCGAAGTCGAGAGCGGAAAGCTCCGCGCCGAACTCGCCAACCAGCAAAGCCTGAAAATCCGCTTTAACCTCGTCATGCCCCGGCTTGCCGTGCAAATGGCGCAGCCGCGCGATTGTATCAGGCCGTTGTGTCACACAGGTTCTCCGATTCGGGAACGTAGACGCAGACGACGATTTCAACAACCGCGCCATTGGCCCAATTGCATGCCCGCCACCCACCAGGGTTGGCGCAACGCCCTCACCCCCCCAGCGCCGCCGTCAACTCGCGCAGATTGTTCCTGACCATCTCGACATAAGTCGCCGCCGGCCCGCCCGCGGGCGTGAGCGAGTCTGAAAACAGGGTTCCGCCGAGCTTTGCGCCCGTCTCCGCCGCGATGCGCTGCATCAGCCGGGGATCGCTGACGTTTTCCAGAAACACCGCGGGGATTTTTTCAGCTTTGATCTGGCGGATGATTTTGCCGACGTCGGCGGCGGAGGGCTCGGTTTCCGTTGACACGCCTTTGGGCGCGATGAAAGAGAAACCATAGGTCGCGCCGAAATAGCCGAAGGCGTCATGCGTCGTGATAATGCGCCGGCGCCCGCGCGGAATGGCTTCCACGGCGGCGCGGATTTCTGTTTCGAGCGTCGTCAGTTCAGCAAGGTAGGCATCGGCATTGGCGCGAAAAGCCGGCTCGCCGGCGGCGTCCGCCCTGATCAGGGCCTCGCGGATATTGGCGACGTAGAGTCTGACATTGCCGATGGATTGCCAGGCGTGCGGATCGTTGCGGCCATCGCCGCGGATTGGTTTGACGCCGGCGGAGGCGGTCACAACGGGGGCCTTGGCGGCTGAGGCTTTCAGCAGGCGGTCGATCCAGCCTTCAAAGCCGAGACCGTTGACGATGATGAGCCCCGCCGCGCCCAGCCGGCGCGCGTCTTCGGGCGTCGGCGCGTAGACATGCGCGTCGGCGCCGGGCGCGACGAGGCTCGTCACCTCGACGCGGTCGCCGCCGACGCGGCGGACGAAATCCGCGAGGATGGAAAAGCTCGCGATGACGGGAAGTTTTTCGGGCTGGGCGCGGGCGCTTTTGGCGGCGAGGATCGAGGCGGCGATGAAGGCGCGGCGGGTGAAGCTTTGCACGTCATCCCTCCAAATGTTTGCGCGCGGGCATTCTTCGGATGATTCCCCCTGCCCGGCCGAACAGCACAGAGACGATGTAAAAGCATCCCGCCGCCAGAATGATCATGGGGCCGCTGGGCGCGCCGGCGTGCCAGGAGACGATGAGGCCGATATAGACCGAGGCGAGCGCGACGCCGACCGCCACCGCGAACATGCCGGCGAGGCGCGAGGCCCACAGCCGCGCGCAAGCGGCGGGCAGCATCATCAGCCCCACCGCCAGCAGCGTGCCCAGAGCGTTGAATCCGGCGACGAGGTTCATCACGACGATGGCGAGAAACAGCAGTTGCACCGGCGCGCCGGCGCGGCTGACGTTTTGCAGGAAACCCGGATCGACCGTCTCCAGCACCAGCGGGCGGTAGAGAAGGGCCAGCGCCAGCAGGGTGAGGCTGGAGATCGAGGCGAGCAGGACCAGCGTCGCATCGTCCAGCGCCAGCACATTGCCGAACAGCACATGCAGCAGATCCAGACTGGAGCCGCGCATGGATACGATGGTGACGCCGAGCGCCAGGGAAATCAGGTAAAACGCCGCCAGCGAGGCGTCCTCGCGCAGGCTGGTTGCGCGCGCCACCGCGCCCGCGCCGACCGCGACAATGCAGCCCGCGGCAAGCCCGCCGATGGTCATCGCGCCCAGCGAAAGTCCTGACACGAGATAGCCGATGGCGGCGCCGGGCAGAATCGCGTGGGCCATGGCGTCGCCCGTCAACGCCATGCGGCGCAGCAGCAAAAACACCCCGACGGGGGCGCCGGACAAAGCCAGCGCGAGGCCGCCGGCCAGCGCCCGGCGCATGAAGCCGAATTCGATGAAGGGCGAGAACAGAAGGTCATGCATATCGGCGCGCTCCCGCGTTCACGCGGCGCGCGCGCATTCATCCGCGCCTCCGTCGAAGGCTTCGACCATGCGGCGGGCGCGGGCCAGATTTTCGGGCGAGAGCGCATCCGCCGCCGGCCCCCAGGCAACGACCTCGCGGGCCAGCAGCAGCGCGGTGGGGAAATGCGCGCGCACCAGTTCGAAATCATGCAGCACCGCGATGACCGTGCGCCCTTCGGCATGCCAGCGGGCGACGATTTCAATGAGGTCGCCGGTGGTATTGGCATCAAGCGCGGTGAAGGGCTCGTCGAGCAGGATCACCGGCGCGTCCTGCAATAGAATCCGCGCGAACAGCATCCGCTGCATCTGGCCGCCCGACAGTGTGCCGATCAGCCGGTCTTCAAGGCCGCTCAGGCCGACGGCGTCGAGGCAGTCGAAAATCCTGCCGCGGTCGGCGCGGGATAATCCGCCGAACAGGCCGGTTTTGCGCCAGTGCCCGGTGGAAACCATATCGAAGACATCGATGGGAAAGCTCCGATCCACCTCCGCCGCCTGGGGCAGATAGGCGATGGCGCCCGCCGCGCCGGCGGGGCGCTCGATGGACCCGCCGATGGGCGGGATGGAACCGGCGATAGCTTTGAGCAGCGTCGATTTGCCGGCGCCGTTGGGGCCGCAGACCGCCAGCAGATCGCCCTGCGGCACCGCGCCGTCGAGGTGATGCACGGCGGGGTGGCGGTCATAGCCGAGGGTGAGATCGCAAAAGCGCAAAGCGTCGGTCATGCCAGCCTCATTGCAGCGCCCAGAACACGCAGAGCCAGATCAGCGCCACAAGACCCAGTGCGATGGCGAGCCGCGCGGCTACCGACATGCGCAGCAGCGAGCCCGCCGGCGCGGCGCGGGGGGCCGGGGGCGCATGGGCAGGCGGCGCATGGGAATGCGCGTGGCTGTGAGCGTCGCCGGGGGCGTGGGTGTGAGCGGTCATGGATGTTATGATATAACATACGTGGCGGGCGGTAAAGGGCGCGGACGGGAAAAAGCGGGCGCGCCCGTCCGCTGGCGGCGGGTGATCCGGATACGCTGGCGCCGGAGGCCGCGCTTATCGGCGGCGCGGGGCGTTACGCGTGAGACCCCTTACAGCCGCCACCCGCCTTCGACAAACCCGTAAAGGTCCTGAATGCGCCGCCATCGCGGCGAATGCGGCTCGGTTATGCCCCATTGATCCGAGCGGCCTGGGGCAAATTTCCATTCGGCGGGGCCGCGGGGAACGTAGGTTTCATCGATCTGGAGGACCTCGGACGTGTATTCCAGCGGGAATTCCTCCCAGCCGGCAAAATAAGCAAAGACGTTATTGCCCGCGCCGTGCCGCCCCGGCCCCCATTGGATGGGATAGCCGGCCTCTTTCATGCGGCCGGCGCCGCGCATCACGGAATCAAGGTCCGGCATTTCGAAGGCGGCATGATTGAGTGTGGGCTTTGCGCCTTTGCACAGGACCATCGAGCTGTGATCCGAATTATCGCAATGCAGGAATGTCTGCGGCCCCGCCTCATCGATGACGCGAAAGCCGAGCGTGTCACAAAAGAAGCGCTTTGATGAGACGATGTCGGCGCAATTGAAATTGATGTGGGCGATTTTCAGCGGGCGGTCGCGGGCGGAATCGGCGCGCGCGGGCGCGGCCGCGTCGTGGACGACCGCGAGATTGCGCCCCTCGGGATCGGCGAAACCAAAGCCGTAGGCGCCGCCTTCCAGCCCCCGCGGCGCCTCGCTGGGCGCGCCGGAAGCGCGCACCCGCGCGTGCAGCGCATCAACCGCGGCTGTGTCAGCGGCATCGAAGGTGACACGGCGGACGGCGGCGGCGTTTGCGGCGCGGCGCAGAGCGAGGATGCGGCGCCGCGCGCCCGCGCCATTGAAACGGCGGGCGCCGCCGCTGGTTCCGGCATCCTCCAGATTCCAGACTTTGGTGTAGAACTCCGACGCGCGTTCGAGATCGCAGACGTCGATTTCAAGGCTTCCGACGCCGATGATTTGAGGCGGCATGTTTGTCTCCGCGGGCGGCTTTCCGAATGTGAATTCCTGTCACGCTCCGCGCGGCGCCGCAATCCCCGCGGCCGGGGCTTCGGATTTTCCACCGGCGAAAGGATGGCCGCCCGCCCCTATGATCGCGCGCCCGGCTGGGCTACCACTGGAGCCGCCGGAGTTCAGGAGGCTGGCGGTCCATGTTTAAATTCACGCCAACTTTCCGCGGCGCGCTTGCCGGCCTTGCCCTCTCCGCAGCGGCGGTCACGCCTCATTCGGCGCGCGCTGACGATTTTCTCAACGTCCTCACCGGCGGCACGTCGGGCGTCTATTATCCGCTGGGCGTGGCGCTCTCGAAGCTCTATGCCGAGAAAATTCCCGGCGCCCGGCCTTCGGTGCAGGCGACGAAAGCCTCGGTTGAAAATCTCGTGCTGCTGCAAAGCGGCAAAGGCGAGATCGCCTTCACGCTGGGCGACACCCTTGCCTTCGCGTGGGCCGGCGATGAAGAGGCCGGCTTCAAGGTCAAGCAGGATAAATTGCGCGGCATCGCGGCGATCTATCCCAATTATATTCAGGTCGTCGCGCTTAAGGACAGCGGCATCCGGTCGCTGGCGGATTTGAAGGGCAAAAGCCTTTCCGTCGGCGCGCCCAAATCCGGCACGGAGCTGAACGCGCGGGCGATTTTGCGCGGCGCGGGGCTCAGCTACAAGGATTTGAGCAAGGTTGAATATCTCTCGTTCGGCGAATCCGTCGATCTCATGAAAAACCGCCAGCTTGACGCGACGCTGCAATCAGCCGGACTTGGCGTCGCCGCCATCCGCGACCTCGCCTCCTCCGTCGACATCACCGTTGTGGAAATCCCCGCCGCCCTCGTCGATAAAATCGGCTCTCCTTATGTCAAGGCGGTCATTCCCGCCAACACTTACACAGGCCAGACCCAGCCTGTCGCCGGCGCGGCGGTGGTCAACTATCTTGTGACGCGCGCCGGCCTTTCCGATGATTTGGTCTACCAAATGACGAAATCCGTTTTTGAATCGCTGGGCGAAATCGCCTCCTCGCACCAAGCCGCCAGCGATATCAAACTGGAGAACGCGCTGGCGGGCATGCCGATACCCCTGCATCCCGGCGCAGAAAAATATTTCCGCGAAAAAGGCCTCATCAAGTGATGCGCCGCCCCGTTTCGCCACGCGTTTTCGTGAAGGCGCCATGACCGCAATTGATTCATCCCACGCCTCCGGCCCAAGCGAAGTCGATATAGAGCATCATCTGCCGCCGGGCTGGGGCGAAGGCTTTTCCGGGCGCCTGCTGTTTTGGATAGCCATCGCGTTTTCATGTTTTCAAATCGGCACGTCCGTCTACGCGGTGCTGCCGACGCAGGTTCTGCGCGCCGTGCATGTGGGCTTTCTGGTGCTCGTCGCCTGCGCGCTGATCGCCAATCACACGGCGAAAACGCCGTTCCTGAAAGCGCTGGGCTGGGCCATCGGCCTCGCCGGTTTCGGCGTCGGTCTGTATCAGTGGATATTCTATTTTGATCTCGTCAACCGCGCCGGCGATCTCGAGCAGCGGGATTTCACCATCGGACTGGCATCGCTGCTGATCCTGTTTGCGATCTCATGGCGGCTGATGGGCGCGGCGCTGCCGCTGATTTGCATCGCCTTCATGGCCTATGCGGCCTGGGGGCAGCATTTGCCGCGCCCCTTTGATCACCGCCCGTTTGATCTGGATCAGATTCTCGAACAAATGACCTTCGGCACGGAAGGCATTTACGGAACGCCGACCGGCATTTCCGCCACTTATATTTTCCTGTTCATCCTGTTCGGCGCTTTTTTGGAGCGCGCCGGCATGATCCAGCTTTTCAACGATGTCGCGCTCGGCCTCGTCGGCTGGGCGCGCGGCGGCGCGGCGAAAGTCGCGGTGATTTCGTCCGCGCTGATGGGCACAATATCGGGCTCCGGCGTCGCCAACGTCGTGACAGTCGGCCAGTTCACAATACCGCTTATGATGAAGTTTGGTTACCGCCCCGCTTTCGCGGGCGGCGTCGAGGCGACGGCCTCGATGGGCGGTCAGATCATGCCGCCCGTGATGGGCGCGGTGGCATTCATCATGGCCGAGAATATCGGCGTGCCCTATGCGGAAATCGTCAAAGCGGCGATCATTCCGGCGATCCTTTATTTCGCTTCGGCATTTTGGATGGTTCATCTGGAGGCGGGGCGGCTGGGCCTGATGGGCATCCCCCGCGATCAATTGCCGAGCGCGCTGGCGGCATTCAAGCGCCAGTGGCATCTGGCGCTGCCGCTGGCGGTGCTCGTCTATCTGCTTTTCATCGGTTACACGCCGCTGTTTGCGGGCTCCATGGGCCTCGCGCTTACGGTTGTCATGATTCTCGGCGGCGCGCTTGCGCTCAATCTCAAAGGGAGCGCGATGCGCGCCGTCCTGTGGGTCGTGCTCGGCCTGATCTGCGCGACCTTCGTGCAATACGGCGTCAATGTTCTGCTGCTGCTGATTGCCGTCCTCGCGCTGGCCTGCGCTTTTGCGCGCGGCGGGCGCGAAACGCTGATGATTTGCCGGGACGTGCTCGCCGACGCCGCCAAGCAGGCTCTGCCCGTGGGGCTTGCGTGCGCGATTGTCGGCACGGTCATCGGCTCGCTGACATTGACGGGCACAGCGACGATATTCGGCAATTGGATCGTCTCCTTCGGGCGGGAATCGCTGTTTTTCTGTCTCATCCTCGTGATGATCACCTCGCTGGTGCTGGGCACGGGGCTGCCGACCATCCCGACATACATCATTACCGCCTCGCTCGCGGCGCCCGCGCTGCTGAAGCTCGGCGTGCCGCTGATTATCAGCCACATGTTCGTTTTCTACTACGGCATTATCGCGGATTTGACGCCCCCTGTGGCATTGGCCGCGCTGGCGGCGGCGCCCATCGCCAAAGCCAGCCCCGATGAGATCGGCTGGCAGGCGACGCGCATTGCGCTGGCCGGCTTTCTCATACCATTCATGGGCGTATACGAGCCGACGCTGATGATGCAGGCAGGGGGCGCGGTGGCGGCGCAATACGGCTATTGGGTCGAAGCGCTATGGGCGACGTTCAAGGCCGGCATGACGATTTTCGTTTGCGGCATTGCGGCGATCGGCTGGTTCCTCACCCGCGTCAGCTTTGCCGAGCGGGTGCTGGCGGGGGCGGCGGGGGCGCTGTTCATTTATCCCTTCACCGGAAGCGACCGCATCGCGCTGGCGCTTAGCGCCGCCCTCATCGCCTGGAACTGGCTCTCCGCGCGCCGCGAACGGGCGGCGGCGTGAGCCTGTGCATCGCAGCGGGAGCCGGCATCATCCGGCTCTCGGTTGCGGCTTTCACCTTGTCCTGGACCCATTCGGTCGAGAAGACGCGCTGGGAGGAGGACTGGGCGGTCGGCCGGGGGATGCTGGCTATCACGCGGGCCCGCATCGAGGGCATGGGCGCGGGCATGGAAATGCCGGCGGACGCCGTGCGCGAGGGGCGCTTCTGGCGCTGGACGCCCCAGGTTCCGCCGCTGGGCGAACTGCTTCTGCGCCGCTCCGATGCGATGCCGGAGGGCTGGAGCCTATGCGCGGGCGGCGAATGTCTGCGGATCGGCGCTGCCGGCGAGACGGCGGATGTGACGGCGCTGCGGGCGTGCGATTGATGCAACCGGCTGCGCCAGCGACGGGAATTTAGGGCAGGTTGCCGCTCTGCGCGATGATGCATGTGCGGAATGGCACACCATCCCGCCGGGTTCCGCGTTATGATGTCTCAAACTAACAGCGCGCCGCCCCTTGCGGGCCCGGCTAAAGTCCTTCGGGTTTCTCCGCGGCGCTCCGCTTTCCCCACGGGAAATCAGCGAGATCGAACATGGCTTTTGAACTCACCGCCGATCCCAAACTCCAGGATCTCACAGGGGTTACGCTGACCTCCGCGTCTCCCTGCCGCGGATTGTTCACCGGCATTTACGTTCCCGCCGCGCATAATAAAACGATGGCCGCTTCCGATGGCGAGGACGGCGCTCCGCCGGTTGAAATGCTGAACGTCGCGATCTGGCTGCATGGTTTTGAGGTCACCGGCGTCAAAGACCTTTTCACCGGCAACCAATCGAAAATCCGCGACAGCGTATCCAAATCCGGCAGGGACGTCATTCTCATCGCGCCGTTCCTTGGCCGCGTCCACGCCACAGGGACAGACGCCAACGGCAATACGATTTGGGACGGCCATCTCGATTCCAAGACACTCGCGGGAACCAACGGCGGTGAATTGTATATCGACGAGGCGCTGCTGGCCTTGGCGAAATTCTGGAATCCCGGTGTCGCCAACCCGCCGATCCCCCGGGTCAAAAATCTGGTGCTTGCCTGCCATTCCGGCGGCGGCGTGCCAATGCGCGCGGCGGTGCAGGGGCTGGGGAAATATCTGGGCAGTCTTCGGGAGTGCTGGGCTTTCGATTGCCTGTATCGCGGCAGCGCGCCCGATGATGCCTCTTTCTGGTTTGAAGAGGTGAAAAAGGGTTTCGAGCTTTATGCCTATTTCGGCCCCAGCACCGCCTATCAAGCCATCAAGCTTTATTTGATGCGCGAAGGCATGGCCACGGACAAGGGCGATAAAATCGATCCTCCCTCCGGCAAAAACACCAAGGTTCATGTCACCGTCGGCTATGATGCCGCCGCGCAGGCCGCCGGCGCGAACCCCGACGACGTCGCCAATACCGGCGCCGCCGCGCAGATGGCCGCCGCGCTGCCCGCGGGGCAGCAGGACAAGGCTTATGTCAACGGGAGTTACGCCTACAAGACCGCGAGAAACCTCAAATCAAGGCATTCCTTTCCGGCCGACGTGCACTATTTCATCGCGCGGTCGTTCTTTTTAGCATCGCTAAAGCGGCTGTTTTAAGAGGGCATTGCAAAGCGCGATCAGCCTCTGATTGGCTCAACCTTCAGGGCGGCGCGCACAAAATAATACAGCAGCAACATGCCGAACAATCCGCCTGCGATCTCGACGGCGAGGCTGACCATCGGCGGAAGTTGAAACAGCCCGCCCAACGCCCAGCCGGCCGCCCAAGAGACACCGACAAGCTCCGTCCCCACGAGGATCGCCACACTGACGATGGTCAGTGTGTTCTGCCAGTTGATCGGTTTGGGCTCGGCCAAGGCGCGCTCCGGAATTTGCGGCCTGTTCGCCGCCGGCTCAGGGAACTATACCAAGCCGGTTGCCCCCGCAACTTTGCATGCAGCCCCCGATGCTTGGAGCCCCCACATGACCGCGACAGAGACTTTCGGCAGCGCCGCCGTCGCCGCCCCCCATTGGCTGGCGGCGCGCGCCGGCCAGACCATCCTCGCGCAGGGCGGCAATGCGATTGAGGCGATGGTTGGCATGGCTGCCGTGATCGCTGTTGTCTACCCGCATATGAACGGCATCGGCGGCGACGGGTTTTGGCTAATCCGCGACCCCAAGGGCAAAGTCCGCGCCATCGAGGCCTGCGGCTACGCCGGGGCCAAAGCCACCCTGAAATTCTACCGGGATCACGAGCAGGCCGCGATCCCCGCGCGCGGCCCGCTTGCCGCCCTCACGGTGCCCGGCGCCATCGGCGGCTGGATGGCGGCGCTGGATCTGGCCAAATCCATGGGCGCGCGGCTCTCCCTGCGCGATCTCCTGGGCGATGCCATTGGCCACGCGCGGAACGGATACGCCGTGTCGAAATCGGAGGCGCGCACCGTGCCGCGCGATTCGGCCGCGCTGGCGGCCATGCCGGGCTTTGCCGAAACATTCCTCATCGAAGGCAAACATCCGCAGGCCGGCGCCATGCGTAAAGTCCCGGCTCTCGCGGACACGCTCGATCATCTCGCCGCATCCGGCCTTGATGATTTCTACCGCGGCGACATCGCCCGCGAGATGGACGCCGATCTCGACAGGATCGGCTCGCCCGTCACCCGCGGGGATTTGCGCAAATACGAGGCCAAATGGCGCGAGCCGCTGTCTCTGAAACTTTCGGGCCGCACGCATCTGAATTTTCCGCCGCCGACCCAGGGCCTCGCCTCGCTGATCATTCTCGGCGTTTTCGACCGGCTCGGAGTCAAACGCTGCGATTCCTTCGAACATGTTCATGGGCTGATTGAAGCCACCAAACGCGCTTTCGCGATCAAGGACGCTGTGATCACGGATTTCGACCGGCTGCGCCACGATCCCGCCGATTATCTCACGCCTGAGGCGCTGGAGCGCGAGGCCTCGGCCATTTCCATGACGCGCGCCGCCGCCTTTCCGCTGCCGCAGGCCAAGGGCGACACCATTTACATGGCCGCAATCGACCGGGAGGGAACAGCGGTTTCGTATATTCAATCGGTCTATTGGGAATACGGCTCCGGCTGCGTGCTGCCCAAGACAGGCGTTCTCATGCAGAACCGCGGCTTGTCGTTCTCGCTGGATGCCAATGCTGTCAATCCGCTGGCGCCCGGGCGCAAACCTTTCCATACGCTCAACCCCGCCATGACCGTCTTTGGCGACGGCCGTGTCATGCCCTATGGCACGATGGGCGGCGACGGCCAGCCGCAGACGCAGGCGCAGATCATGACGCGCGTGCTGTTCGGCATGGGCCTTGCCGAGGCCATAGACGCGCCGCGTTTTGCTCTCGGCCGCACCTGGGGCGCATCGTCCTCGCTGCTGGCGCTGGAGAACCGCTTCGATCCCACGCTGATCCGCGCGCTGGAAAACGCCGGCCATGACATCAGCGTGCATCCTGAGGGATACGCCGACACGTTTGGCCACGCGGGCGCGATGATCCGCCATCCCAAAGACGGGCGCATTGAGGCCGCGCATGACCCGCGCGCCGACGGCGGCGTCATGGGGCTTTAAGGCGGGAAGCCGGACAACATGTTGTCAAAAACGGCGCGGAGGCGCAGAGTTTCCGCAATAAAGGGGAGGGACCCATGAAACTCAATCCGACACGCCGCTCGCTGCTCGCCGGCGCGTCCGCGGCCGGCATCACCATTATCGTGAAACCGGCGCGCGCCGCCGATTATAAATTCGCGCAATATCATAATCAGGCCGCGACGGGCACCCTGCACAAAAACCTCACAGCGATGTGGGAGGCGGTGCGCGTTGAAACCAACGGGCGCGTCGAGGCCGTGGTTTATGCCGAGAATAACAAAATGGCCGGAGGCGATCCTGAAGCGCTGAAAATGCTTGTCTCCGGCGAGATACAATTTTTTACGCTGATGGGCGGCATCATCGGCACGATTGTTCCGGTGGCGGAAGCCCAGCAGACGCCGTTCGCGTTTAAATCCGCCGCCGAGGCGCACCGGGCTGTCGACGGCCCCTTCGGCAAATATATCGGCGAGGAGATGGCGGCCAAGGGCATGTTTCTCTTTCCTGTCGGCGGCTTTGACAACGGCATGCGCCAGGTCGCCACCAACACGCGCCCGATCACCCGGCCCGATGACTTCATCGGAATGAAAATGCGCGTGCCGCCGGGCCAGATGATTTTTGACACGTTCCAGGCTTTCGGCGCGGAATCCATCACCACCACGGCCAACGGCATCTATCCCGCTCTGCAAAGCGGCCGGGTCGGCGGCCAGGAGAACCCGCTGGCGATTCTCGACGGGTTCAAGCTTTATGAAGTGCTGAAATACGTCAGCATGACCAACCATATGTGGTCCGGCTTCAACCTGATGGCGAACATGCCGCTGTGGAAGGGTCTGCCGGAGGATATCCGCGGCGTGATTGTCGCGAATGCAACAAAATACGTGCGCCTTCAGCGCGCCGAACAGGGCGCTCTCAACGCCGGCCTGCGCGACGATTTCATCAAGCGCGGGCTGATATTCAATGAGGTTGATCAGTCCGCCTTCCGCGCCAAGCTGCCGAAGGTCTACGCCGACTGGAAGGGCAAGCTCGGTTCGAAATGCTGGGGCCTGCTGGAGGCGGAGGCGGGCACGCTGGGCTGACGCCGCTTTAAAATCCCGCCAGCGCATACCCGAAAAACAGCGCCAGCCCCAGAATTAACACGAGGCAGGCAGCGGCGAATTCCAGCGCGCGCGCGATCAGTTCGCCGCGCCGCGAGCCCGCGCCGGTCAGCCGGAGCGCCAGCGATTTCGCCAGCACGGCGAGACTGGCGAGCGCGCCCGTCGTGATCGCCGTGCCGAGCGCCATGGCGAAGGTCGCGGCGATGCCGGCGTAAAGCAGGCCTTGCGCCAGCGCGAAAACGAGCACGAGAATGGCGCCGGAACAGGGCCGGGCGCCCGCCGTGATGACCGTGAGAATCGCGTCGCGCCAGGAGAAATTGTCACCTAGTTTTGAAGGGTCGGGCATGTGGAAATGTCCGCAGCTTTCATCGTGAACGTGGCCGGCATCCGCTTCCACCGCCTCGCAGGCGAAGCGCGAGGCAAGCGGCGTCCGGGCCGCCGCGCCGGCGCGCCATGCGGTCAGAAAATCCCGCCCTTTGCGCCAGCTCAGCCATAAGCCGAGCGCGGCGATGCCGGCGAAACTCGCCAATTCGACAAAATGCGCGGCGTCTTTCATGGTCTGCGCGGTGGCATTGAGCAGCAGCGCGAGACCGCCGACGATCACGATTGCCACCAGCGCCTGCAAAATCGCGGCGGCAAAGGATATGACGAGGCCGCGTTTCAGCGCGCGCTCATTGGCGATCATGTAGGAGGCGACCACGGCTTTGCCGTGTCCCGGCCCCGCCGCGTGGAACACGCCATAGGCAAAGCTGAGCCCCATCAGCGTCCACAGCGCGGCCGGGCTGGTTCGCACCGCCCGCACCGCGCCGCTCAGCCCGCGCTCGAATTCGAGCTGGCGGGCGAGAATCCAGCCGGTGATGCCGCCGCCGGCGCCGCCGCCTTCGGTAATCCCCACGTTGAACGGATTGCGCGCCTGCGCCAGCGCTTCGGCGCCGTGGCACAGCAAGAGCGCCGCGACGCAGAGCGCGCAGACGGCCGCCGCTTGGCACAGGACAGAGTCGCGGGAGCGCGCCTTCAGGGACATGCCACGATGGCGCTGTCAGAGAGCTTCATGCCGAAGTCCTCGCCCGGCGAATTATTGGTTCCCGCGGCCTCGGCAAGGCGCTTTTGGTCGGCGGCTGTGAGGGAGCCTGGTTTGGAAACGCTGACAGAACAGCCCGCCGGCGCGCCGACAAGCCTCGCTGGGTTTTTCTTTTCCAGTTCGAAGGCGACGAAATAGCTGGGATCGTAAACCTGGAACACAAACAGTTTGCCGGCGGCGGGCTTCTCCAGCGGCAGAGTGAAATGCAGCGTCACCGTCTGGTCCGAGCCGTCGTAGCTCATCGTGTAATCCGTCGCATCAAGAAACTTTTCCGTCTTGCCGTTCAGTTTCCCGAAGGTGAAGAATTCAAATTCCTTGAGGGATTCCGCATTGGTTTTGGCAATCGGAAGCATCTGCTCGGGTGTCGGGTCTTTGCCGTCCTGGCCGAGATTGGCGGTCACGAAGGCCGAATACATATCGTCGAATTTCCAGTGATGCCGCACGCCGGTTATACCGCCCCCAGGCGAGAACAAAACTTCGCTTTCGACGGCGACGAAGACATGCGGATGCGCCAGCGCCGGCGCGGCCGGGGCGAGACAAAGGAGTGCGAGGCAGGCCAGTTTTTTCATCGGCATATCCTGATGGCCCTTGCAACGCCGCCGCGGACGTATGCCGCGGGACCGGAATTTCGGGGCCTGATTCTTGTGCAGCCAGACTATGTCCCTTTAACGGCCAAGCTTGCAAAGCAAGCGCGCGCATCGCCGAAGACGGCTTGAAAATGTCAGCGCCCTTGTCATTTTGCAAGGGGTAGGCGATGGAGGGACCGGAACCGTGGCGAAGGCCTCATGGCCGGGCCTTCGCGCTGGAGTGGGCTTCATGGACGATGCGGTCAAAGTCGAGGGCGGTTCCGCTGTTCCGCCCGACAGCCAAAGCGTCAGCCTCGACGACAAATACAATCTTGCCAAAAAAAGCATCTTCGTTTCCGGCCCTCAGGCGATTGTCCGCCTGCTGCTGACCCAGAAAGAGCTGGACCGGAAGGGCGGTCTCAACACCGCCGGGTTCATTTCCGGCTATCGCGGCTCGCCGCTGGGCGGACTCGACCAGCAATTTTTCCGCGCCAAAAGTCTTTTTGCCGCCAATGACATCGTCTTCCAGCCCGGTCTCAATGAGGACCTCGCCGCAACCGCCGTATGGGGCGCGCAGCAGGCGGAAATGCGCGGAGAGGGCAAATACGACGGCGTCTTCTCGATTTGGTATGGCAAAGGCCCCGGCGTCGACCGCTCCGGCGACGTCTTCCGCCATGCCAATCTCGCGGGCACTTCGCCGCACGGCGGCGTGCTGGTGCTGATGGGCGATGACCATACGGCGGAATCCTCCACCACGGCGCATCAGTCCGAGTTCCATCTGCTCGACGTGATGATGCCCGTGCTCAATCCGGCCGGCGCGCAGGAACTGCTCGATTACGGGCTCTACGGCTGGGCGCTGTCGCGTTATGCCGGCGTCTGGGTCGGGCTCAAATGCGTCAAAGACAATATCGAGTCGACCGCTGTCATCGACGGCTCGCTTGACCGCGCGGCGACGGTGATCCCGTCCGATTATGAATTGCCGCCGGGCGGCCTGAGCATACGTCCCGGCGACCCTATCCTCGCGCAGGAGGCGCGCCTCCAGGATTACAAGCGCGACGCTGTCGTTGCTTTCCTCCGCGCCAATAAAATCAACCGGGTGATCATGCCGGGCGGACTCAACCCGAAGATCGGCATCATTACGCTGGGCAAATCCTATCTCGATACGCGTCAGGCGCTTGACGGGCTGGCAATCGACGAGGCCCGCGCCGCCGCGCTCGGCGTGCGGCTTTACAAACTCGGCTGCGCCTGGCCCATCGAGCCGCGGGGCTTGAAGGAGTTCGCCCGCGGGCTTGAGATGATCATCGTCGTTGAGGAGAAACGCTCGCTCGTTGAAACACAGGTTCGCGAAGAGCTTTACGGCACGCCGGACCAGCCCATCGTGGTCGGCAAGCGCGACGAGCGCGGCGAATGGCTGTTTCCCGTCAAAGCCTCGCTCGACACCAATGAAATCGCCATCGCCATCGGCGAGCGCATCCTGCGGTTTCATTCCGGCGACCATGCCATCGCGCAAAATGTCGCGCGGCTGCGCCAGGCCCAGGCCATGCTTTCGCAGACGCGGGAGGCGGCGCAGCGCACACCGTATTTTTGCTCGGGCTGTCCGCACAATTCCTCGACCAAAGTGCCCGAGGGCTCGCGCGCTTATGCGGGCATCGGCTGCCATTATATGGCGCAATGGATGGACCGCTCCACCGAGGGTTTCACCCAGATGGGCGGCGAGGGCGCCAACTGGATCGGCGAGGCGCCTTTCTCCAAACGCGGCCATGTTTTCCAAAATCTGGGGGACGGCACTTACAATCATTCCGGCTCGCTGGCGATCCGTTTCGCGCTGGCTTCAAAGGTGAACATCACCTACAAAATCCTGTTCAACGACGCTGTCGCCATGACCGGCGGCCAAAGCCATGACGGCGATCTCACCGTGGACCGCATCGCGCGCCAGGTCGCCGCCGACGGTGTGCGCGATGTGGTTTTGGTGACTGACGACCCCTATAAATATCCGTCAAATGTGGAATGGCCGAAGGGCCTCGCGGTCCATCACCGCGACGAACTGGACGCCGTGCAGCGGCGGCTCGCCGAAATTCCCGGCGTCAGCGTGCTGATTTTCGACCAGACCTGCGCCGCCGAAAAACGCCGCCGCCGCAAGCGCGGCGCTTTCCCCGATCCCGACAAGCGCGTCATCATCAACGAGCTCGTCTGCGAGGGCTGCGGCGATTGCGGCGTGCAATCGAATTGCGTCTCTGTGCAGCCGCTGGAGACGGAGTTCGGACGCAAACGCGTCATTGACCAGTCGAGCTGCAACAAGGATTTCTCCTGCGTCAACGGATTTTGTCCGTCCTTCGTCACCGTGCATGGCGCCAACATCCGCAAGGCGGCTGTAAAAGGGCCGTTGGCGGCGGGCAACGGCTCCGATCCGCCCAATCCGGCGCGGCGCGTCATCGGCGCGCAGCCCTACGAAATTCTCGTCACCGGCGTCGGCGGCACAGGCGTTGTCACCATCGGCGCGATTATCGGCATGGCCGCGCATCTTGAGGGCAAGGGATGCGGCATGATCGATATGGCGGGCCTCGCGCAGAAGGGCGGCGCGGTATTCTGCCACGTTAAGCTGGCGCGCTCCCCGGAGGATATACACGCCATCCGCATCGCCGCCGGCGAGGCTGATCTGCTGCTCGGCTGCGATCTCGTTGTGTCGGGCACGAAGAAGGTGCTCGCCGCCGTGCGCCAGGGAAAAACCGGCGTTGTCGTCAACACGGCGGAGGTTTATCCCGGCGATTTCGCGCGCAATGCGGATTTCCGCCTGCCCGCCGGGCGCATCCGGAAAAACATTGTCGATGCCGCCGGCGGGGACGTCTCCTTCATCGACGCGGGCGGGACTGCCACGGCGCTGCTCGGCAATTCCATCGCCGCCAATATGTTCATGCTGGGCTATGCATGGCAGATGGGCTTCATTCCGCTGGAGCAGGCCTCGATTTTCCGCGCGCTGGAACTGAACGGCGAAGCCGTCGCCATGAATCAGGAGGCCTTCCTATGGGGCCGCCGCGCTTGCGCCGATCCGCAGGGCGTGCGGGCTCTTGCCGCGCCGTCGCGGCCAACGCCTGTGGAACAGGCTGTTCCGCAAAATTTCGCGCAGATCGTCGCGCGCCGCGTCGAATTCCTCACCGCCTATCAGAACGCCGCCTATGCGGAGCGCTACCGCGGCTATGCCGTGCGCGCGGAGCAGGCCGAGCGCGCCAGGGCGCCGGGCCAATCCGGCTTCGCTGATGCTGTCGCGCGGTATCTCTTCAAACTGATGGCGGTGAAAGATGAATATGAAGTGGCGCGCCTCTACACCGACGGGTCGTTTCTAAAACAGGTGGCGGCCGCCTTCCAGGGCGATCTGCGTTTCGAGTTCCATCTCGCGCCGCCGGTTCTCGGACGCAGACACCCGTCCACCGGCCTGCCCGCGAAAACCAGTTTCGGCCCGTGGATGATGAAAGGGTTTAAATTGCTCGCTGCGCTGAAGGGCCTGCGGGGCGGCGCTTTTGACGTGTTTGGCTATTCCGCCGAGCGGCGCGCGGAGCGCCGGCTTATCAGCGAATATGAGATTCTGCTGGAGGAGATTTTCGGCTCGCTTTCGCCCGCCAATCATGCGGCGGCGGCGGCTCTGGCATCGATCCCCGAGAAAATCCGCGGCTACGGCCATGTAAAAGATCGCCATATCAAGGCCGCCAAGGCCGAAGAGGCGGCGCTGCTGGAGCAATACCGTGGCGGCGGCGGGGCGCCGATGAAAATCGCGGCGGAGTGAGCGGCGGCGCGCCGCCTACTCCGGCAGAAACCGCACGTATCGTTTATCCATGAGCGCATCGGGATTGATGGCTCCCTCCAGCAGGCCCTGCGCTTTGTGCCAGGCGATCTGCCGCAGGATATCCGCGCGGTCCAGCCGCGCCTCGCGGTCGAAGTAGGTGATGCCCTCCCGCAGCAATTCCGCCGGCTGGTCCAGCGCCCGCGACATAAGCGCAAGCGTTTCCGCGGCGCCGGCCCCGTCAGCCCGTTTTCCCTCCGGCGTCATGAAAGCATCGTGATAGCCGCGGATGCCGGCTTTGTAGCCGCGCAAGAACCGCTCCACCAGCGGCTGCTTTCCATCGGCATGGGCCGCCGACGTGTAGGCGGCGCCAAGCTGCCAGGGCGTTTCGTCGCCGACCCAGCCGAGCAGCTTGGCCTGGCCGTTGCGAACGAGGGCGAGCGCGTTGATCGACGGCGTAACTCCCGAATCGACGCGGTTCGAGGCCAGCGCGGCCGTCAGATTCGCGCTTGATTTCAGCCACAGGATATCGACCTCGGACTGCGGAATTTCATATTTTTCAAGGATGAGCGCGGCCGCATAATGCGGCCCCGATCCTGGCGAGGGCACGCCGATGGAACTGCCCCGCAATTTCGCGAAAGAGCGCAACCCCTTCTCCCACGCCGCCACGGAAACCACGACGCCGTTATTGGGAAAGCCTGGCATGTCGCGGCCCTGCGCCGCGATGATCCGCAGCACGCCGCGCGCCGCGAGATTGTAAAAGCCGATGGCGAGGGATGTCGCGCCAAAATCAAGATCGCCTGAAGCTATGGACACCGCCAGCGTCTGCGAATTGTCGAAAGTGATGATATCGGCGTCCAGCCCCTCGCGCGCGAAATGACCCCTGTCCCGCGCGATATACATCGGGCCCGAGCCGGCGGTTTGCAGCACGCCGATGCGGATGCGATCCAAACGGGTCTGCGCCCGCGCCGGCGCCGCGCCTAGGGCAAGCGCCGCGCCCAGAAAATCACGCCGGCGCAATCGGAACATGGCATGGCTCCCGCATAACAACCTCAGGCCCGCAGCCTTGGCAGCAGCGCCAGCGCATTGCCCCGGTCGATGGCCGCGCGGTCCGCCGCCGCGAAGGGGTGCGCCTCCATATTGCGCGCGCTCTTCAGCGGCGCGGCGAAGGGCGCGTCGGACCCGAACAGCAGATGCGATATGGGCGCGATCTCTTTCAGCGCTGCCAGCGATGGCGCGGAATTGGCGCTCGCGGTGTCGTAATAGAGCTTCGCCAATTCGGGAAACATGCCGCCGGGGAAAAACTGCTCGTAGCGCTTGTCGTGCGTTAGATTGCCTTCGAGCCGGCCCGCGAGCGCGGGCATCACGCCGCCGCCGTGCGAAAAAATCCAGCGGATATCAGGATAGCGCAGGATGCTGCCGCTGATCAGCAGGCTGGTGATGGCGCGGGCGGAATCGAACGGATATTCGACGATCTGAGGGTTCAGCCCGGGCAGCACGCTGCCGCAGCAGGCGGCGACCGTCGGATGGAAAAACACCACGGCCTTGCGCCGGTTCAACTCCTCAAACACCGGCCTGAACGAGGCGTCGCCGGGATATTTTCCGTCATAGGTGGTGAGCAGGCCGATGCCGTCGGCTTTCAGCGTGTCCAGCGCATACTCAATCTCTTTCAACGAGCCCTCGACGTCCGGCAGCGGCGCGACCGCAAACAGGCCAAAGCGGCCGGGGAAAGTTTTAATCTGCTCGGCGGCGTAATCGTTCCACAGGCGCGACAGCCGGCGGCCCGCCGCGACATCGCCGAACCAGACGCCGGGGGTCGAAATAGAAGCGATGGCGGTCTGGATTCCCGCCTCGTCCATGCTCTCAATGGTTTTTTGAGGCGTCCAGGACAGCAGGGTATTCGCCCCGAGATTGTGTGCGAAATTCAGCCGGTCATGCTCCTCTTTCATGAAAGCCGGCGGCAAAAAATGGTGGTGAATGTCGATGCGCCGGGGCGGGGGCGCCGGGGCCGGCTGCGGCTGCGCGAATGCCGCGCCTTGCGCGGCCATGCCCGCGCAGGCGAGGGAGCCCGCGAGAAACGCCCGCCGGGTGGAGCGCGGGCCGGGCGCAAGTGTGGACGGACAACAGACGCAGTCTGAATCCCGGAACCCTGGCATGGACACCCTCCCTTGTTTTTATGCGCGGCAGAATGGCTGTTTTCGGCACGGTCGGCAAGGCTGCTTCCAACGCGGGGGTTCGATATCGCCGAATTTTTCGCGGACGCCTGAACCCTCACGCGCCCAGCGCCTCGCGCAATTTGCGCCGCCGCGACGGACTGTACATTTCGTCATAAGAGCGCGGCCCCAGCGGCCCCTGCTCGATCACCATATCGACAAACACCGGCCCCTCCTCCTTCAGAATCGCCCCGATCCGCTGCTCGAAATTTCTGATGTCGTCGAAGCGGTGAACTTTTGTGATGCCCGCCGCGCGCGCCATCCCGCAAAAATCCACCCCTCCGTGCGGCAGCGGGTGTCCGCCGTTGGCCTCATAGGAGCCATTATGCCAGACAGTGTGAATGAGGTTTTTCGGCGCGGCGGCGGCGATGGTCACGAGCGTGCCGAGGTTCATCAGCAGGCTGCCGTCGCCGTCAAGCACGACAACTTTGCGCTCGGGCCGCGCCAGCGCCAGCCCGAGGCCGTGGGAGGAGGCGAGCCCCATGGCGCCGAACGAAAAATAATTCAGCGGGCGGTCATGGACGTCGATCCATTCGGAGGCCGTCGAGTAGGTGGAGGCGACGATCTCATCGGTGACGTGCCTCTTGAGAATTTCGAGGCAGGCGCGGCGGTTCATCATGGCGCTGTCCTTTGCGCGGGAGCGGCTCAAACCGGCCGGCGGCCGATGAGCAGGGCCACAGGTTTGGGGGTCTCATAAGCCTTGCGGATTGCCGGCGTGATTTTTGCGATGTCGGCATCCGTGTCGATATAATGGCGTTCAATGCCCATCACATCGAGGATCGGCTCGATGATGCGAAGGCCAAAGCGCCGCGACTGCGCCGGCGGCACCCCGGGCTCCTTGCTGAGCAGGCCGATCATCATCACCATGGGCATTGAATGTTCGCAGGCGATGGCGCGGATGGCATTCATTGAATAGAGAAAACCGGTATACTGAATGAGGATCAGCGCGCGCTTGCTGCCGTAGCTCAGCCCGGCTGCGATACCGAATGCCTCGTCCTCCTTGCAGGTCCGGATCAGCGTCAGCTCCTTGTCGGCCGTCACCGGCGCAAGAATGCCGCCCGCCGTGTGCAGATCCGGCACGGACAGAACGTAAGTGACGCCTGCGTCCTTGACGGCGCGGATGATGCCCGCGCCGCGCAGCGCATCTCCGGCCTCCGCTGCTGGCGCGCCAACGTCCATTCGTGACCCTCCGTTTTATGCTGAGAAAATCAGATTTGCCCGGTTCTGTCGATCCGCTGGACGCGGGACGGCGCCGGGACTATGGAGCCGCGGATGAAATCAATCCCCGCCAATCCCGATATTCTCGTCATTGGCGCCGGCGCCGCCGGGCTTGCCGCCGCGCGGTGTCTGGCGCGGGCCAATGCCTCTTTCGCTGTCCTTGAGGCGCGCTCGCGCCCCGGCGGACGCGCGTGGACCCTCAATGCCGGAGGGTATCCGCTGGACCTTGGCTGCGGCTGGTTTCATTCGGCGGAGTCGAATCCGCTCGCGGCCGAGGCCGCGCGGCTTGGGTTTGAAATCGACCGTGCCCCGCCGCCCTGGCAAAAAGACGCGGATGTCCGCGGCTTTCCGCTGGCCGACCAAAGAGAATACCGCCGGGCCTGGGGCGCGTTTTACGGGCGGCTCGAGGGCGCCGCGCAATCGGACGCCGACGGCCCCGCCAGCGATTATCTGGAGCCCGCCTGCCGCTGGAATCCGATGCTCGACGCCGGCTCAACTTTTATCAATGGCGTTGAACTCGGCGGACTCTCTGTCATCGACTATGGCCGCTACGGGGATTCCGGAATTAATTGGCGCGCGCCCGCCGGTCTTGGCGCGCTGATCGCGGCGCTCGGCGACGGCATGCCCGTGGTTTATGATTGCCCGGCGGCGCGCGTCGATCGCAGCGGCACCGTCCTGCGTGTTGAAACCGCGAAGGGGCGCTTCACCGCTCGCGCAGTTATCGTGACGATCCCCACAAATTGCATTGCGGGCGAAACGCTGCGGTTTACGCCCCCGCTGCCGGAAAAAACGCAGGCTGCCGCGCGGCTGCCCCTCGGCCTCGCCGACAAATTATTCCTCGCGATTGACGACTCCCGCGATTTCCCCATCGATGGCCGCCTCTATGGCGCGCGGGACAGCGCGGCCATGGCGGGCTATCATCTCCGACCCTTCGGGCGCCCGCTGATTGAGGCGTATTTCGGCGGAAAATTCGCGCGGGAGCTTGAAGCGGGCGGCGCGGGGGCCTTCGCGGACCACGCCGTCAATGACCTCGCGGGCGTGCTCGGCAATGCCGTTAGAAAGCGTCTCAAGCCGGTTGCGTGTTCCGCGTGGGCGCTCGATCCCTGCGCGCTGGGATCCTATTCGCACGCGCTGCCGGGATATTCAGACGAGCGCGCAACGCTCGCGGCGCCTGTCGAGGACCGAATTTTCTTCGCGGGCGAGGCTGTGTCGAAGCACGATTTTTCCACCGCGCACGGCGCTTACAGAACCGGCGAGGCGGCGGCCGGGGCCGCGCTCAAAACTCCACCACGCTCCTGATGGACTCGCCGGAGTGCATGAGGTCGAACGCGTCGTTGATCTTTTCCAGCGGCAATTTATGCGTGATGAGATCGTCGATATTGATTTTGCCCTCCATGTACCAGTCGACGATGCGCGGCACATCGGTGCGCCCGCGCGCGCCGCCGAAAGCTGTGCCCCTCCAGACGCGGCCGGTGACAAGCTGGAAAGGCCGCGTCGCGATTTCCGCGCCCGAGGGCGCGACGCCGATGATGATCGATTGTCCCCAGCCCCGGTGGCACGCCTCCAGCGCCTGCCGCATGACCGTCACATTGCCTGTCGCGTCAAATGTGTAATCCGCGCCGCCGCCGGTGAGATCGACAAGATAGGGCACGAGATCGCCGCGCGTTTCTTTCGGGTTCACAAAATGCGTCATGCCGAATTTTTCGGCGATGGTTTTTCGTCCGGGATTGATGTCAACGCCGATGATCTGCTCGGCGCCCGCCAGCCGCAGCCCCTGAATCACATTGAGACCGATGCCGCCGAGGCCGAACACGATGGCGCGGCAGCCGACCTCCGCTTTCGCGGTCCAGATGACCGCGCCGATTCCCGTCGTGACGCCGCAGCCGATATAGCAGACCTTGTCGAAAGGCGCGTCTTCGCGGATTTTCGCCAGCGCGATTTCCGGCGCCACGATGAAATTCGAAAAGGTCGAGGTGCCCATGTAATGCAGCACGGGCTCGCCGTCGCATTTGAACCGGCTGCTGCCGTCGGGCATGACGCCTTTGCCCTGGGTGGCGCGGATCGCGGTGCACAGATTGGTTTTGCGCGACAGGCAGGATTTACACTGCCGGCATTCCGGCGTGTACAGCGGAATGACATGGTCGCCTTTTTTCAGCGTGGTCACGCCGTCGCCGACATCGACGACGACGCCCGCGCCCTCGTGGCCCAGCACGCAGGGAAACAGGCCCTCGGGATCGG
>JANYFM010000258.1 GCA_025362655.1 Hyphomicrobiales bacterium
GGCCGGCCTGATGGGCATCGATACCCGCCTTGTCATCACCTTCTCCTACGCGCTCTCCTCGATGGCCGCCGCGTTTGCCGGCGTGCTCGTCGCGCCCGTGACGTTGACAGGCGCGGCCATGGGCGCGGCGCTCGGCCTCAAGGCTTTCGCTGTGGCTATCATAGGGGGCCTGTCGAGCGGCATCGGGCTGATTGTGGGCGGCCTCATTCTGGGGATCACAGAGAACCTGACCGGCTATTACATTTCCTCCGGCTACAAGGACGTGCCCGGCCTCGTTCTTCTGCTGCTCGTTCTATCGCTGAAACCCGCCGGGCTGTTCGGCAAAACAGCGATCAAGAAGGTCTGATCATGGCGCGCAGGTTTCTCATTCCCCTTGCGGCGGCTGTCATCGCGCTGATCTGCCCGTTCGTCATTACCAGCCCTTACTATCTGCATCTGATTGTCACCGTGGCGATTTTCTCCATCGTGACGCTCGGCCTCGATATCGTTTTCGGCTACACGGGCGAAGTCTCCATCGGCCATGCGGCCCTGTTTGGCATCGGCGCTTACACGGCGGGCTGCCTGTTCATTCATTTCGGCTGGGGCCTGTGGCCCTCGCTGCTTCTGGGGCCGATTGTCGCCGCGGGGTTCGGCGCGGTGCTCGCGCTCCCCGCCCTGCGGGTGACCGGTCCTTATCTGGCCATGGTGACACTCGCATTCGGCACCATCGTCACGATCCTCATCAATGAGATGACGGACCTCGGCCCGTGGCTGAACAATCTCAACCTGACGCGCGGGCCGCTGGGCATCACGCTGACAACGCCGGTGCTGTTTGACTGGCGGGACCTCGGCGACAGGTTCCCGATCTTTGACATGTCGATCAAGCGGGTGCGCGAGATTCAATATTTCTACATAGCGGTGTTTTTTCTCGGGATCGCGATTGTTGTCGTTAACCGCATTCTGGCGTCGCGCCTCGGGCGCGCCTTCGAGGCCCTGCGCGACAGCCCGATCGCCTCGGACTGCATGGGCGTCAGCGTTTACCGGCACAAAGTCATCGCCTTCGTCACCAGCGCCGCCTTCGCGGGCCTCGCCGGCGTGCTGTTCGCCTATTCCGAACAGTACATCGCGCCGAATAATTTCACTTTCGATCTGTCGATCCTGTTCCTGTTGGCGGTGACCATGGGCGGGCGCAAATCGCGCCTCGGGCCGATCCTGGGCGCGGCAATTGTTGTCTATCTGCCCAATCTTTTGTCGGACATCGATCTGTTCCGCCGCGTCGCGCTGATCATCGCCGCCGTGGCGGTGCTGGCGGGCGGCTATTCGATGATCAGGAAGCCGGAGCAGAGGCTGCGCACGGCGATACCCGTGGGGCTTTGCCTCGCCTTCTACGTCTTTTCGCTTTTCCTGCAAAAAATCACCGACTTCAAACTGTCGATTTTCGGCGTGATGATTCTGTTCGTCGTTTATTATCTGCCCGACGGCATCATCGGCTTCCTCAAGCAGCTCGTCGGCGCGTTCAAGCCGGACTGGGTGCGCGCCCACGCCGTGATCGATGCCAAGGGCGACGTGGCGGACGCGCTGACCCGCGCCAGCGTTGGCGGCGCGGACGGCAAGCCGCTGCTCGCCGTCGATAATATTGTGATGCAGTTCGGCGGCCTTCGGGCGCTCGACCAGGTCAGCCTTTCGGTCCGCCGCGGCTCCATTCACGGTCTGATCGGGCCCAACGGCTCGGGCAAATCAACGATGATGAACGTGCTGACCGGCATTTACGTGCCGACCTCCGGCGCTGTCGGCCTCGACGATGTGCCGCTGGCCGGCCTCAACTCGCCGCAAATCGCCGAGCGCGGCATCGCCCGGACCTTCCAAAACGTGCAGTTGTTTGGCGAGCTGACGCTGATCGAAAACGTGCTGGTGGGCCTGCACCACACTTATACCCGAAATATATTCGCCATCGCCGCGGCGCTGCCCGCCGCGCGCGCCGAAGAGGAGCGCGCGAGGGCGCGCGCGGCGAGCATTCTGGCCTTCGTCGGACTCGAAAAACTCGCCAACGAGGAGGCGCGCAACCTGCCCTATGGCAAGCAGCGGCTGCTGGAGATCGGCCGCGCGCTGGCGCTCGACCCCAAACTGCTGCTGCTCGACGAGCCGGCCGCGGGACTGACCGCGCCCGACATCCGCGAACTCATCAGCATCATCCGCAAAATCCGCGATCAGGGCATCACGATTATTCTCATCGAGCATCACATGGACGTGGTGATGTCGGTCAGCGACACTGTGACGGTGCTCGACTTCGGCCAGAAGATCGCTGAAGGAAAGCCCGCCGAGGTGCAGGCCGATCCAAAAGTGATCGAAGCCTATCTCGGCGGCGCCTCCGCCACCGCCGCCTGAGGGGGCAACATGCTGAAGGTCGAAAATCTCGTCGCGGGCTACGGCAAGGTGCAGGTGCTGCATGGCATCAGCATTGAAGTGCCCAAGGGCCGGCTCGTAACGCTGATCGGCTCCAACGGCGCGGGCAAGACGACGACGCTGCGCGCGGTGTCAGGCATGATCGAGCCGTCCTCGGGAACCATACGTCTTGGGGACGCGGACATCGCGGGCCTCGCCTCGCACAAGATCACGCGGCGCGGGCTGGCGCATTCGCCCGAGGGGCGGCGGGTGTTTCCGACGCAATCGGTCACCGACAATTTGCTGCTGGGAGCCTTTCCGCGGCTGACGGGATCGCGCCCCAAGGGCGACACAGCCGCCGATCTCGCGAGGATGCTGGATTTGTTTCCGCGGCTGAAAGAGCGGCGGGCCCAGCTCGCCGGCACGCTTTCGGGCGGCGAACAGCAGATGCTCGCCATGGCGCGCGCGCTGATGCTCAACCCTGAAGTGCTGTTGCTCGACGAGCCCTCCATGGGGCTGGCGCCAAAGCTGGTGGAGGAGGTGTTCGCCACCATCGCGCGGCTGAAGGAGGCGAAGACGACGATGCTGCTGGTGGAGCAGTTCGCCGCCGCCGCGCTTGAAGTCGCGGACTTCGGCTACGTCATGGAAAACGGCGTGATCAGCGCCTCAGGCCCGGCGGAGCGGCTGCGCAACGATCCCGCCGTGAAGGCGGCCTATCTGGGTGCCGCGCATTAATGCCAACAAGCGTCAAATTTTGACCGCTAACCCTGCCCCGCGAGGCGCTCCACCTGCGCGCCGCAATCGACGAGCTTTTGCTCAAGATGTTCAAAGCCGCGATCAAGGTGGTAGACGCGGTGGACGATGGTCTCGCCCTCCGCCGCGAGCGCGGCGATGACCAGCGACACCGAGGCGCGCAAATCCGTCGCCATAACAGGGGCGCCTTTCAGCGTTTTGACGCCGGTCACGATGGCGGCATCGTCCTCAAGGCGGATTTTCGCGCCGAAGCGCGCCAATTCCTGGACGTGCATGAAGCGGTTCTCGAAAATCGTCTCGGTGATGCGCGAAACGCCGCCGGCGCGTGTCATCAGCGCCATGAACTGCGCCTGCAAATCGGTGGGAAAGCCGGGAAACGGCGCTGTGGAAATATCGGCGGGCAAAATGCCGGAGCCGTTGCGGCGCACGCGTATCCCCTCATTGGTTGAAGTGATTTCGGCGCCCGTCGAGGCGATGATATCGAGCGCGGATTGCAGCAGCTCCGGGCGGGCGCCCTCCAGCAACACATCGCCGCCCGCCATCGCGGCGGCAATGGCGTAAGTGCCGGTCTCGATACGGTCAGGCAGCACCGCGTGGCGGGCGCCGCCGAGCCGGGCGACGCCCTCAATCTCGATGCGGGAAGTGCCCGCGCCTTTGATTTTGGCGCCCATCTTAATGAGGCAATCCGCGAGATCGACAATTTCTGGCTCGCGCGCCGCATTTTTTATCAGCGTGTGGCCATGGGCGAGCGAGGCCGCCATCAGCGCCGTATGAGTGCCGCCGACGGTGACTTTGGGAAAATCAATCTCGCCGCCGATGAGGCCCTTAGGCGCTTTGGCGATGACGTAGCCGGCGTCGATATCGATGGAGGCGCCGAGTTTTTCCAGCGCCATCAGCAGAAGATCGACGGGCCTTGTGCCGATGGCGCAGCCGCCGGGCAGCGACACTTTGGCCTCGCCCATGCGCGCCAGCAGCGGCGCGATCACCCAGAAACTGGCGCGCATGGTGGAGACGAGATTGTAGGGCGCGGTGGTATCGACGATATCCTTGGCGCGCAGATGCAGGGTGCGGCCCGTGGTCTGCACCGCGCCGGGGCGTTTGCCGTCAATGGAATAATCGACACCGTGGTTGGAGAGGATGCGCAGCAGCGCCGTGATGTCGGCAAGGCGCGGCACGTTCTCCAGCGTCAGCCCCTCCGAAGTCAGCAGCGAGGCGATCATCAGCGGCAGCGCCGCGTTCTTGGCGCCGGAAATCGGGATGGAGCCGTTCAGGCGGGCGCCGCCGATAATGCGAATACGATCCATGGGTCCTCACGGTGCCGGGCGCAGACCAGCGGTCAGCCGAAGCGTGCTATAGGCCGCTTGGCCCTGCCAAAACAAGAGTCAGGCCGGCTCCGCGTCTTTCCGCTCTCCTTTGGCGCGGGCCGCCGCTTTGCGCCGCTTCAGGTTTTCCCGCAGCGCGGCGGCGACGCGCTCCGCCGCGCGCGCCTTGCCAAGGGCGCGGCCATGGTCGGCGGGGGCGGGAGCGCCCGTATCGGTTTTCTGTGGGTTTTTCACGGGAGTTTCCAGCCTGAGGCGGTGATTTTTGCACAAAAACCGCGCGCTTGCCACCTCCGCCACCCTGTGGCACATACCGCGCGCTTGGCCCCCCGGGGCCATAATCGACTCGCTTGGATCAAGCTGCGGTAGCTCAGTGGTAGAGCACTCCATTGGTAATGGAGAGGTCGAGAGTTCAATCCTCTCTCGCAGCACCAGGCGTCACCCCGCAACCTCCCCCGTCACCTCGATAATCAGCCCCGCCGCCGCGTTGCGCGCGGATATCTCAAAACGGTGCCGCGCCGCGATGGCTTTGACGATGGCGAGGCCGAGGCCGAAGCCGTCTTTGCCTTCCGCCTGAGGCGCGCGGCTGAAGCGGTCAAAGGCGCGGGCGATGAACCCGGCGGGCATGCCCGGCCCTTCGTCCGCGACGCTCAGGCTGAAACGTCCAGCCCGCTGCGAGAGACGGATCATCACGGCGCCGCCTTCAGGGGAAAACTTCAGCGCGTTGTCGATGAGATTGGCGGCAAGGCGCTGGAGCAGCACGCGGTCGCCGCGCACCATCAGCGGCGCGCCGGGCGCAGGATCGAGCCGCACGCCCCTGTCTTCGGCGAACGGCGCGTAGAGCTCTGTCACCTCGCCGATGACGGCGCGCAGATCGAGCGGCTCCAGGCCCCCCGCGTCGCCGGAGCGGCTTTCGATGCGCGATATATCCAGCAGCGCGTCATAAATCGCCGAGAGACTGCGGGTGTCCTCCACCGCATCCGCGATGCGCTCGCGCGCCGGCCCTTCGGCGAGGCCGGCGGCCTGTTCCAGGCGGGCGCGCAGGCGTGTCATCGGTGTGCGCAACTCATGGGCGATATGGTCCCCGGCCAGCCGGGTGGTGGCGAGGAGAACCCCGATGCGGTCGAGCATGCGGTTCATATGGCGCGCGAGATCGCCGAACTCGTCCGCGCGCGCGGCGCCAGGGGCGCGCATTTCGAGATCGCCGGCCTCAACGGCGCGCGCCGCCGCATTGATCGCCTCCAAGCGGCGCAGCATGGTGCGCCCGATGGCAAGGGCCGCGGCGAGACCCAGCAGGCCAATGCCCGCCGCCAGCGGCGGCAGCGCTTTTTCGAATTCCCGCGCCAGCGCCATGCGCGGCTCGATGGCGCGCCCGATCAGCAGATTGAAAGCGCCGTTGAGCACCACCGCTCTGGCGCGCACGGTCACGCCGGCGGGATTGCCCAGCCCGTCGTACAGCGCAAACTCGAAAGGCTGGTCAAACA
>JANYFM010000285.1 GCA_025362655.1 Hyphomicrobiales bacterium
GCGGGCTGCTCATAATATTGCGGCTGCTGGCTCGCGGCGATGGCGCCGGCCACGCCGAGAACGCCGAGGCCCAGAAGGGCTGCGCCGCCGGGGCCGATGCCGCCGCCGCCGCGCCGTCCCGCGTAGCCGCGGCCCGCATACCCGCGTCCCGGCACGCCGCGTCCCGCGACAGCGCGGCCCGCGCCCCGGGCGATGGGTTTATTTACTTGAACTTTTTCAATCATCGAAGGCTGTGCGGCGGCTGCGGACAGGCCGGCGGCCGGCAGCGCGCTGGCCGTCACCGGCGCAAGAAGAAGGGCGCCGACCGTGAATGCCGCGCCACAGGCAGATATGATACCCTTACGCATGATCTGTCTCCCGAATGCGCGCCCGCATGGGCGCAACTGCCGGGAGTTTACACAATGTTAACGCCAAGTCGAGGCGGCGGGGTTCGACCGCCCTGCGCTGCCCGCCTTAATGCGCGTCGGCCCAGATTTTCTTTTTCGTCAAATAAAGCAATCCGGCGAACAGGATCAGGAACGCCATCACCTTAAAACCTGTGTGCTTGCGCTCCTCAAGCTTGGGCTCCGCCATCCACATCAGGAAGGAGCTCACGTCCTTGGAATATTGCTGCACGGTCTTGGGCGAGCCGTCGGTGTAATCGACTTGGCCGTCGGTTAAAGGCTTTGCCATCGCGATTTTCCCGCCCGGGAAATAATCGTTGTGATTGAGGTCTTTGGGGTTCGAATAGCCGTTCAGCAGGGCATAGACGTAATCGACGCCATGCTCCTGGTACTGGATCACCGCGTCGAGCAGGAACATCGGAAAGCCGCGGCTGTAACTGCGGGCTTTCGCCATCACCGAGAGATCCGGCGGCAGCGCGCCGAGGGTGGCTTTCGCGGCCTCCGCATTGGGGTAGTTCCAAGGGAAGCGGTCCGCGGGACGGCCTTGGCGCTCGAACATTTCGCCCGCGTCGTTGGGGCCGTCTTTGATCTGATATTCCGCAGCCAGCGCCTTGACCTGGCCTTCGGTGAATTCCGGGCCGCCCTCCTGGCTGAGATTGCGGAACGAGAGATTGCGGGCGGAATGGCAGACCGCGCAGACTTCGCGGAACACTTGGAAACCGCGCTGCACCTGCGCCTGATCAAAGGCGCCGAAAGGGCCGGCAAAGCTCCACGATTGGCGCGACGGCGTCAGGCCATGGCCGTCGTTATTGGGTTCGTCGGCGGCGCGGGCGCCCGTGGCGGCGGCGAGGCCCAGCGCCAGAGCGGCGGCCAGACCCAGTTTTGCGAAGCGGTTCATCGTCATATCCCCCGACCCGTCAATGCTGCGCGGCGGCGAGGCCGCCTTTGCCAAGCACGGCGTCGGCGATCGAGGCCGGCAGCGGCTTTGGCGTTTCAAACAGGCCCAGCAGCGGCATGATGATGATGAAGAAGCCGAAATAATAGACCGTCAGCAGGCGCGCCGCGATCACGTAACCGCCTTCGGGCGGCTGTGCTCCAAGATAGCCAAGGCCAATGCAGGCTGCCACGAAAGCCCAGAAGAACACTTTGTACATAGGGCGGTATTTCGCCGAGCGCACCCGCGATGTGTCGAGCCAGGGCAGGAAGGCCAGAACGACGATGGCGGAGAACATCAGTGTCACGCCGCCGAGCTTGGAGGGCACGGCGCGCAGGATCGCGTAGAACGGCAGATAGTACCATTCCGGCACGATGTGGGCGGGCGTCGAGAGCGGATTGGCCTCGATGTAATTGTCGGCATGGCCGAGGAAATTCGGCGTGTAGAAGACGAACCATGCGTAGAAAATCATGAAGCAGACGAGGGCGAAGGAATCCTTGCCCGTCGCATAGGGGGTGAAGGACAGCGTGTCGCGCTCGGTATTCTTCACCTCGATGCCGTCAGGATTGTTTTGGCCCACGACATGCAGCGCCCAGACATGCAGCACAACGACGCCGGCGATCATAAAGGGCAGCAGGAAATGCAGCGAGAAGAAGCGGTTCAGCGTCGGATTGTCGACGGAATAGCCGCCCCACAGCCAAGTGGTGATGGCATCGCCGACGAGGGGTATCGCCGAAAACAGGTTGGTGATGACGGTGGCGCCCCAGAAGCTCATCTGCCCCCACGGCAGCACGTAGCCCATGAAACCCGTCGCCATCATCAGCAGGTAGATGATGACGCCGAGAATCCACAGAATTTCACGCGGCGCCTTGTAGGAGCCGTAGTAGAGGCCGCGGAACATGTGGATGTAGACGGCGACGAAGAACATGGAGGCGCCATTGGCGTGGGCATAGCGGATCAGCCAGCCCCAGTTGACGTCGCGCATGATGTGCTCGACGGAGAGGAAGGCATAATCGACATGCGGCGTGTAGTGCATTGCCAGCACGATGCCGGTGACGATCTGGGCGACCAGCATGAACGAAAGTATGCCGCCAAAGGTCCACCAGTAATTGAGGTTGCGCGGCGTCGGATAGACGATGAAGGAGGAATGGATCAGCCCGCCGAGCGGCAGGCGGCTCTCAAACCAGCGGCCTAGGGCGCTTTTGGGAACGAAGGTGGAGGGACCGCTCATGATGGGTTCTCTTCAGGAAGGGCGCGGGCGGGGGCGGGCCTTTTCGCCTCAGCCGATGGTGAGTTTGGTGTCGGTGGCAAAAGCATAGGCGGGCACTTCGAGGTTTTTCGGCGCCGGGCCTTTGCGGATGCGGCCGGAAGTGTCGTAAACCGAGCCATGGCAGGGGCAGAACCAGCCATCATATTCGCCGCGCGATCCCGCTGTGCCGAGCGGTATGCAGCCAAGATGCGTGCAAACGCCGATCACCACCAGCCATTCCGGCTTCTGGACGCGGGCTGAATCAGCCTGCGGATCGGGCATGCCCGCCAGCGGGGCTTTGGCGGCCTCGTCGATTTCCTTTTTTGTGCGGTGGCGGACGAAAATCGGTTTGCCGCGCCATTTCACCGTGACGATGCCGCCTTCGGGGATGGCTTTGAGATCAACATCAATGGGCGCGCCGGCGGCGATGGTGGAGGCGTCCGGGTTCATCTGGCTGATCAGCGGCCAAGCGACAGAGCTGACCGCCACGGCGGCGGCGGCGCCGGTGGCGATAAACAGCATGTCCCGGCGGGTTGGTTCGGCGGTCGTTGCGATGGCCACGGTAGCTCCCAAATCCAGACTGTCCAGCACCGCTGAAATAAGCCCTGCGGGCAACCCGCGGCAATGCGACCGTTCGCCGCTCGACACGCATTTTCCCGCTTCGGGAGGGTTTTACCCCGCCCAGAGCCTCGAATGAGCGGTCTTTGGCAGGCTTCGCCGGGCTTGTCCAGACCGCCGGCGGCCTTGCGCACAAGCGGGGAAAGCGCCCGCCGCCCTGAGCGGCGCGTGCGCCGCCCTTGACAGTGATTTTCTATTCCTATCCCACTTGGCCCGGTTCGGTTTTGCCGGGCAGACCCGCAAAAGAAAACGCGGCAGCGTCTAACAACCGGGGGCGGAAATGAACGGCTTTCGCGGGCTTATTCTCGGCGCGGCGCTGGCGGGGCTGTTGGGCGCCCCGGCGGGGGCGCAGGAATTCACGATGAAATTCGGCACGGCGTCGGTCAATGACCCGCAGACCGCTTTCATGAAATTATACAAAGATGATCTTGAAAAGCGCAGCGGCGGCCGCATCAAGGTGGAGCTCTATTTGCAGAGCCAGCTTGGCGCCATCCCGCGCCAGATCGAGGGCGTCCAGCTTGGCAGCATCGAGGCGATGATCGTGCCGGTGGATTTCTTCGTCGGCATTGATCCGCGCTTTGGCGTGTTCAGCACGCCGATGCTGTTTCGCGACGAGGTGCACGCGCAGGCGGTGATTCAGGACCCGGACCTGCAGAAAGCTTTTTTCGGCCTCGCCGAGCCCAAGGGGCTGACCGGCATCGGCACTCTCAATCTAGGCGTCGCCAACTACGCTGGGCGCGCGCCGCTGCTGCGGCTGGCGGATTTCAAAGGCAAGAAGCTGCGCATCAATGGCACGGCGCTTGAGCGGGCTAAAATGAGCCGGATGGGCGCGACCGGCATTCCGATGGCGCTCAGCGAGGTTTCGCCCGCGCTCAGTCAGGGAACCATCGACGGGACGATCAGCATCATGTCGGTGTTCGTCTCGTTTAAAATGAATGATTTGGTGAAAACCGTGACTGTCACCAACGACAGCATGATCGGCTCCATCGCTGTTGTCAGCCGCTCGTGGCTGGCCAAGCTGCCGCCGGAATTGCGCGCGGCGGTGGCGGCTTCGGGCGAGGCGGTCCAGCCGGAGCTGCGGCGGGCGATCAGCGAGTTCAACGACAAGCAAAACGACGAATGGATCAAACTGGGCGGCCTTGTCCATAAGCTGCCGGCGGAGGACATCGCCGCGATGAAAGCGCTGCTCGGCGACACCGGCGACGAAGTCACCAAGGATCAGCCCGCCGTGCGCGAAATGCTGACAAGGGTGCGCGCCGCCGCGGCGAAATACTGACCGCCGGCGCCGGCGCGAAAGGGCCGCCGATGAAGGATCGCATCCGCAGGGCGGCGGAGGGACTCGTGTCGGCGCTGAAAATCGCCGCCGGCGCGCTGCTGGCCGCAAGCGTCGCCATCAATTTCGCCAATATCGCCGGGCGCTATTTTTTCCGCGTGTCGATTCCCTGGGCCGAGGAGGTGATGCTTTTCCTCATTATCGCCTCGGTGTTTCTGGCCTGCGGCGCGGTCGCATGGTCGGGCGGGCAAATCCGCATGGACGCGTTCGTCTCCTCACTGCCGCGGCGCCCGCGCCGTATTGTTGAGGCGGCGTCGGATATCGCGCTGGCGGCGACGGGCCTGCTGATGGTCTATCTCGCCTCGCCCGTGGTCTCGATGCTGTTTGAATATGATCAGCGCAGCAGCGGCGCCGATGTTCCCCTGTTTATTCCACAGTCGATGCTGCCGATCGGTTTTGGGCTGATGGCGGCGCTCGTGGCGGCGCGCCTGTCGCTCGCCTGCGCCGGCGCGGGGCCGGTGCGGCCCGGCGGCGCGGAGCCGCCCGCGGGCACAGGAAGGCATTGAGGGCATGGCCGCGTCATACCTGATTTATTTCGGGCTGCCGGTTGTCCTGATGATCGCGGGCCTGCCTATTTTCCTCGTGCTTATCCTCACATCGCTGACGGCCGTCTACGCGCTGACCAGCATTCAGCCGCAGGCTGTGGTGACCTCAATGTTCGGCAGCCTCGATCATTTTCCGCTGCTGGCTGTCCCGTATTTCGTGCTGGCCGGGGAGATCATGGCGCAGGGCGGCATTGCGCGGCGGGTGATCGCGTGGGTGGTCGCCATTGTCGGCGGCGTGCGCGGCTCGCTGGCGGTGACGACCGTCGCCTCTTCCGAGATTTTCGGCGCGATGGCGCACAGTTCCGTCGGGACGGTGTGCGCGGTGGGGCGGCTGCTATACCCATCGCTGCGCGAAAATGGGTACAATGACCGCTTCGCGCTGGGGCTGATCGCCTCCTCCGGCGCTGTGGCCGTCATCATCCCGCCGTCGATCGCGATGATCCTCTATTCGATGTCGGCGCAGCAATCGGCGTTGCAGTTGTTCACGGCGGGCATTCTGCCGAGCCTGCTAATCGGCGCGGCGGGAGCGGCCTATGTCATCGTCTATTCGCACGCCAAAGCGATCCCCCTGACTTCGCGGCTGCGCTGGTCGAATATTTGGAGCACCACGAAAGACGCAGGATGGGCGCTGAGCACCATCGCGGTGATATTCGGCGGCATATACGGCGGCATTTTCACGCCGACGGAGGCTGCCGGCGTCGCGGTCGTTTATTCGCTGTTTGTCACGATGTTCATTTACAAGGAGCTGAGTTTGCCTGAACTGTGGAGAGTGACGATGGGCGCGGCCTATCTCATCTCCCAAATTCTCATCATTGTGGCGGCGGCCGGCACGTATTCGTGGCTGCTGACGACGAGCGGCATTCCGAGAGAGATTGTGTCGGGCATTGAGGCGCTGCACATGCGCCCGTGGCAGACGCTGCTGCTGATCAATGCGGCGCTGCTGGTCGCCGGGAGTTTTCTGGAGCCGCCGGCGGCGATCCTGATTCTAACGCCGCTGCTGGTTCCCATTGCCGTTGCCGCGGGTGTCGATCCCGTGCATTTCGGCATCATCATGGCGGTGAATTTGAGCGTCGGCCTGTATACACCGCCGTTCGGGCTCAACCTTTTCGCCACCCATGCGGTGTTCGGCGCCCCCATCGGCGCGGTCTACCGGGGTGTGCTGCCGTTTGTCGCGATCAATTTCGCGGTTCTGCTTGTTATCACATATGTTCCCGCGATCTCGCTTGCGCTTTTGGCGCGGTGAGGCGGGCGCCGGCGGTTTGAAATTGACCCCGGCTCACCCCCTTGTTACCGGGCGGGGCCGCGTCTATAAGTCCGGCGAATTCGGGAGCGCGTTTGATCAGCGCGCCTGAAACTGTCGGAGTGTAGCGCAGCCTGGTAGCGCACCTCGTTCGGGACGAGGGGGTCGGAGGTTCGAATCCTCTCACTCCGACCATTTCCCGCTTTTCAGTCATGACGCGATTGCGCCGCGCGCGCGCGAAAATCCCCGCCGTCGTGGATTTTGGCATGTTGTTTGCTGACCGCAAGGGGCGGCGCTATGCTGCGCTGATCCCGCTATCGCTCCTGTTTTCCCGGGGTCTTGTTTTCCCGGAGCCTTGGCCGGGTTTTTAAATCGGGTGGACCCGCGCGATGAACCGATCCGCCGTAAGCTTCCTGTTTCGGGGCGAACCCGTCGAAGCCGCTGGTTTCGCGCCGCATGAGACTTTGCTGGACTGGCTGCGTTTGCGGGCGCGGGCCACGGGCACGAAAGAGGGCTGCGCGGAAGGCGATTGCGGGGCCTGCACCGTCGTCGTCACGCGGGCGCGCGGCGGCGTTCTGGAGCATCGCCCGGTTAATTCCTGCATTCTGCTGCTCGGCCAGATTGACGGCGCGGAAATTCTGACCGTCGAGGACCTCGCCGACGGCGGCGTATTGCATCCTGTCCAGGAAGCCATGGTCGCCCGGCACGGCTCGCAATGCGGCTTCTGCACGCCGGGCATCGTGATGAGCCTGTTCGCGCTCTATCAGGAGGGCGCGCGCCCGGTGACGCGGCAGGCGGCCTGCGACCAGCTTGCGGGCAATCTTTGCCGCTGCACCGGCTACCGGCCCATTCTTGACGCGGCGCTCGACGCCTGCGCCGGGCCGCCGCGGGATCGGTTCACGCAAACCGCGCCGGCGCGGCTGGCGGCGCTGGAGGCGCTTGGCGGGAGCGGGGATATATTCGCGCCCCACGGCGGCGATGGGTTTTTCGCCGCGCCTGCCAGCGAGGACGCGTTCGCGGATCTTTTACCGCGCCATCCGGGCGCGCTGATTGTGGCGGGCGCCACCGATGCCGGGCTGACCATCACAAAAGCGCTGCGGATGCCGCGCGAAATCATCTGGACGGGCCGTATTCAAGGCTTTGATGCGATTGCGGAGGACGCTTCGGGGCTCTCCATCATGGCGGGCGCGACGCTGGCGGATGCTTTCGCGCCGCTGGCGGCGGTTCACCCGGACCTCGGGGGGATCATGCGGCGCTTTGGATCGGCGCAGGTGCGCGCCTCCGGGACCGTCGGCGGCAATATTGCCAACGGTTCGCCCATCGGCGATCTCGCGCCGTGCCTGATCGCGCTCGGCGCGCGGATTGAATTGCGGCGGGAC
>JANYFM010000307.1 GCA_025362655.1 Hyphomicrobiales bacterium
GCGCGTGGACCCGCGCGCCGGATATGCGCTTCAGGCGCCGCGCGGGAGTTCGTTCCCCCCATTGCGCTTTTTGCCCCGCGGCAGCGGCAGACTGATGCGGAAGACCGCGCCGCCGGGCGCATCGGCAGCGGCGTCCTCCACCAGTTTGATATCGCCGCCCTGGGCGCGCACCAGGTCAGCCGCGATAGCTAGGCCAAGCCCGGTGCCGCCTGGCCTGCCTGAGCTCTGGAACGCCGCGAAGAGCCGCGGGCGCGCCTGCGCCGGCACGCCAGGCCCATTATCGGAGATTTCGATCAGTGTATTGGCGCTGTCACGCCAGGCGCGCACGCGCACGAGGGGTTTGCGGCCGGGCTCGGGGCCGGCGTTCTCCAGCGCGTCAATCGCGTTTCGCAGGAGATTAAGCAGCACCCGGAACAATTGCTCCGCGTCGGCCTGAACCTCAAACCCTGGCGGAGTCTCGTTGAGAATCTCCACCGCGCCGAAGCCGGCGGGCGCGGCGGTCTCCATGGCGTCGGCAACGATGGGCGCGAGTTTCACCGCCGCCAGTTGCGGGGGCCGCTCGACGGCGCGCCCGTAGACCAGCGTCGACTGGCAAAAGGCGATGGCGCGGTCCAGCGTCGCCACGAGTTTGGGGGCGAAGCGGCGGCCGAGCGGATCCGACAGTTCCGCCAGACGGTCCGACATCAATTGCGCGGAGGAAAGCATATTGCGCAGATCGTGATTGATTTTGGCGACGGCGAGACCGAGCGCGGCCAGGTGTTTCTTCTGGCTGATCTCGTTGACGAGGGCGCGCTGCATCACCGCGAGCGCGTCCTCGGCGACGCCTATTTCATGGGTGCGGCCGGAGGGCTCGATAATCCGCGCGGCATTTTCAGGGTCGGCGCCGAATTGCACAATGCTGGAGGTCAGCCGCCGCACGGGGCGCAGCACCATCAGGTTGATCGCCAGCACCGCGAGGCCCGCGACGATGGCGGAAATGAACAGCGACAGAAGAAGAATGTTGATCGAATATTCGCGCATGGCCGCCCGCAGCGGCGTCTCATCGAGGGTGATTTCGATATATTCGGCGCCCATCGGCGCGGCGCTGGTGACATTCAGAATGCGCCCCGCCGGCGCGGTCAGCGTGCGAAAGGCGGCGGCGATGGACACCAGCGGCGCGGGATCGCGCAGATCAAAGCTGTCATCGATCCGCGGCGGCATGTCACTGGCGGCGAGCAGGCGGCGGGTGTCTTTGGTTTTCAGGACAATGGTCTTGGCGCCGACGCTTGCAAGAATGGATTCGGCGAGGCCCTCCGGCACCATGTCGGCGGGCGCGGCCTCAAACACCATCGCCGCCGTATAAGCGGCGCTGAGCCTGTCACGCAGCCAGCTATTGCGAAAATTGGCGATGGAGGGAACGTAGATCGCGATTTCTGTCAGCATGATCACGCCAACCACCAACGCCAGCAGGCGGCTCGCAAGTCCAAAACGCACGCGGCGGGCCGCGCCGGTGTTATTAGCAAGGGAGACTGACGCGTCCAGCATTCAGCGGCCTCACCCGAACCGGCGCAGAAAGCGCAGCGCGCGGCCGAGCCACGGATTGCGGAGGCTCGCCGCAAAAGCGCTGGACGCGGCGCGTTTGGAGACTTCCGACAGGGTCGGATAGGGCAGCGTAAGGCCGGCGATGTCGCGCGCTTTCAGCTTTTTGGCAATCGCAAGCTGCCAAAACGCGATGAGTTCCCCGGCGCGCGGGCCGACGATGCCGGCGCCCAGAATTTGGCCGCGTTTGCCGGTGATGAGTTTGATGTGCCCGGCGGTTTCGCGCTCCGCCTGGGCGCGGTCGTTTTCGCTGAAGGGCCAGCGCAGAACATTGATTTTTCCATGCGCCGCGCGCGCCTCGGCTTCGCTGAGACCGGCGACGGCGATCTCCGGGTCAGTGTAGGTGACGCGCGGAATCATGCGCGCTTCAAGCTTGACCGGCAGCCGGAACAGCGCGGCGCGCAGCACGAGGCCGGCGTGATAATTGGCGGCATGGGTGAATTGCGCGCCGCCGGCGACATCGCCGATGGCATAAATGCGGCGGTTGGCGGTGCGCAGGCTGTTGGAGACTTCGATGCCGGAGCGGCCATAGGCGACACCGGCGGCCTCCAGTCCGAGGTTCTCGACATTGGGTCTGCGCCCGGCGGCGATCAGCAGATGCGAGCCGTCGATAGTCTCCTCGATGGATTGCCCTTCCAAAACGAGGCGCACGCCCGCGCCGCGAGGCTCCGCGCGGGCGATGCGGGCGCCTTCGCGCAGAACGATCCCCTCGCCGCGCAGCCGCCTGACAACGACCGCCTGAAATTCCGGGTCTTCGCGCGCCAGCACGGCGGCGGCCTCCAGTATGGTCACGTCGCTGCCGAGCCGGCGGAACGCCTGCGCGATCTCAACACCGATAGGGCCGCCGCCAACGACAATCAGCCGCACCGGCAGCTCCGCCAGATCGAAAATATTTTCGTTGGTCAGAACGCGAACCGTCTCCAGCCCGGGAATCGGCGGCAGCGCGGGAGAGGAGCCGGTGGCGATAACAAAGCGCCGCGCTTTAATGGAAATGCCGCCGGCCTCCAGATTGTCTTTGCCGGCAAAGGGGCCGGCGGCGCGGATGACGCGAACGCCGAGCGCCTCAAACCGCGCCTGCGAGTCGTTGGGCGCGATAGCGGCGATGACGCCGCGCACATGGGCGCGCACGGCGGCGAAATCGACGCGCGGCTCGACACCCCGCAGGCCGAACCGATCCGCCGACCGCATCGCATGGGCGGCATGGGCGGCGGCGATCAGCGCTTTGGAGGGCACGCAGCCGTAATTCAAACAGTCGCCGCCCATTTCGCCCTTCTCAACCAGCACCACGGGCACGCGCATCATCGCCGCCGCCGCCGCCACGGAAAGACCGCCGGAGCCGGCGCCGATAACGCAAAGATCGGGACGCAGAACCTCGCTCATGGGGCGCCCGCCCGGCTGCGGCGCGCCCGCCAGCGGCGCAGGCCCGCGGGGATCAGCGCGGCGATGCCCAGCGCCGCGAAGGCGTAAATCAATTCGCGGGTCACCAATTGGCTGAAACGAATATCCG
>JANYFM010000326.1 GCA_025362655.1 Hyphomicrobiales bacterium
GGCGAACGAAAATCATCGCACCAGCCATCGGCGGGTCCGGTCCGGCGCATCGCAATCGCGCATTTCAGGCGCTGCGCGCGGTCCAGCCTGAAAAACCCAAGGGCCAGTTTAAATGCGCCCGCGGGCGTCGCTCCATCCCCTTCGCGTTTATTGCGGGAGATGCCGGATCTGCCGAGCGCGCATTTTAATGTCAGCGGGCCGGCAGTCAGGATTCCCGTCGAATGCGCGCCGGGGCTCCGCGTCACAACCAGTCTGCTGATTCCCCGGGCGGGCCGGCTCGCGCGCTGTCTCATAGTGCGGTTTTGACCCCGGGAACATGAATGTCTACGATCCGCGCCGAGTTCAAACCTATCACCAGACGGAAGTCCATATGGGCCAGGCGCGAAAAATTCTGATCGTCGATGATGACGGGGAGCTTCGCGCCGCGCTGGCCGAGCAGATCGCGCTGCATGAGGAGTTCTCCGTGTCGCAGGCGGAAAACGGCGCGCAGGCTTTGGCAGGCGCCCGCACCGGCATGCCGGATCTTGTCATCATCGACGTCGGCCTGCCCGACATAGACGGCCGGGAAGTCGTCAAAATCATGCGCAAGAACGGCTTCAAAAATCCGATTATCATGCTGACCGGCCATGCCTCCGACACCGACGCGGTGCTGGGCCTCGATTCCGGAGCCAATGATTACGTCATTAAACCCTTTCGTTTTGCGATATTGCTGGCGCGCATCCGCGCCCATCTGCGCCAGCATGAGGCGAGCGACGACGCGGTTTTCCAGATCGGCGAATATACGTTTCGGCCAAGCTCGAAACATCTGATCAACGCCAAGGGCGGCAAGCTGCGTCTGACCGAAAAGGAGACCGCCATCCTGCGGTTTTTGTACCGGGCCGGCCAGCAGGTGGTGACGCGCGACACTCTGCTGCGCGAGGTGTGGGGCTACAATGCGAATGTGACGACGCACACGCTGGAGACCCACGTTTACCGTTTGCGGCAGAAGATCGAACGCGACCCCGCGAGCGCGCAGATGCTGGTCACTGAATCCGGCGGCTACAAGCTGGTGCCTTAAACCCGGAAGATTTGGTGCCCGCATGTCGCTTGAGCAGGACCTACGCAATCTCTCGCAAGTGCCGTTGTTCGAGGCGTTTGAAACCGAGGCGCTGAGAATTCTCGCGTTTTCCGCCGAGACGCGGCTGCTGCGCGCCGGCGATCTGCTGTTTTCCAAAGGCGAGCCGTCAGACGGCGGCTACGTCGTGCTCAGCGGCTCCATCGCGCTCAGTCCATCGGACGCGCCCGGTCCCGAAGACACCATCGTCTCGCCCTTCGCGTTGATCGGCGAGATCGCGCTTATCAGCGCGACCGAGCGCGCATCGACCGCCACGGCCTTGGAGCCAGCCGCCGTTCTCAAAATATCGCGCGCTCTGTTTCACAGAATTCTCAATGAATACCCGCAAAGCGCGATGCGCATCCGCGGGATCATCAGCTCCCGTTTAAGCGATTTTGTCAGACAGCTCGACGAGGTTCGCGTGTCATCGTTCAGCGGCTGATCAGCCGATCATGGCGATCACAGGCACATGATCCGAAGGGCGGTCCCAGCCGCGCGCGGCCTTTATAACCTCGATCCCCCTGACCCCCGGAGCCAGCTTGGCGCTGGCCCAAATGTGATCGAGACGACGGCCTTTGTCCGCGGCCGCCCAGTCGGGCGAGCGATAGCTCCACCAAGTGAACAGCTTTTCCTCCGCCGGCACAAAGCGCCGCATGATGTCGGTCCACGGCCCGGACGCCTGGACCTTGCCGAACAGTTCGACTTCGATGGGGGTATGGCTCACCACTTTCAGCAAAGCCTTGTGGCTCCACACATCCGTTTCCAGCGGCGCGATATTGAGATCGCCGACCACAAGCGCATGGCCGGAAGCGAGGCGCGCCGCCTTCATCCAGTCCGCCATCTCGCCAAGAAAGGCCAGTTTGTGCCCGAATTTCTCGTTGATTTCCGGGTCCGGCTCATCGCCGCCGGCGGGCACGTAAAAATTATGCAGGCTGAGGCTTTCGGCGGATGCAATGCCCGGCGCGAAAGTGACGGCAATATGCCGCGCGTCGCCTTTGGCGCAAAATTCCTTGCGCTCCGCTTTTTGAAAAGGCCGCCGCGATACCGTGCAAACGCCGTGATAGCCCTTTTGACCGTTGATCGCGATATGCGGATACCCGAGCCGCTCGAAGTCGCCGGACGGAAATTCGCTGTCACGGCATTTGGTTTCCTGCAGGCACAAAACGTCCGGCTGATGCTCCTCAAGAAAGCGCTGCACAAGGGGCATGCGCAGCCGCACCGAATTGATATTCCAAGTGGCGATTTTAAGGGGCATTGGCGGGCCTTGCTGCGGACAGGCGCAGATATTCACATTCCCGCCATGCCCGCAAGCGCCGCCCGCGCTATCGAAACTTTTCCATGTTGATCTTGAAAAGCTCCGGATTGGGTTTTCGCTTGAGATCGAGATTCGAAAGCGTCACCAGCGTCTCAAACCCTTGGGGATCGAGCACAACCCATCGTTTGAGCTCCGAGGTTTGCGAATCAAAAGTCAGTTTGATCCGCGAGGTCCCGCCGAACGTGGCTTTGTCCTCAATTGAAATTGTGGCGGCGCCGCCGGAGGAGGCGACATCCAGAATTTTCGTGTCCTGGGCGAGATCAATCTGCGCTTTGAGCAGGAATTTGAGCGGCGTCTGGCTGATGAAGTATTCATCCTGCGTGGCCAGCTTGCGGTCCCTGACCGCGACCGAGGTTCCATCCGCGACGATTTCCAGCGTCGCGGGGCTGGCGTATTCGAACCGCAGCCGCCCGGGCTTTTGCACATAAAGCTTGCCGGAGCTGCGCTTTCCGTCAGCCCCCACCTGGGTAAAATCGCCGATCAGAGTCGGATTGGCGTTGAACCAGGCGTTGGCCTTTTGCACGAGCGCCGCGGCATCCTGGCTGGCCAGTTTGGCCGGCGCCGCCGCGCGGTTGATCGCGGCGGCGGCCGGCGCCGGCTTTGCCGGCTGCAATTGCATCGGGGCGCCCTGCGCCAGCGCCGCGGCGGGCAGCAGCGTGATGGCGAATGCGATAACGGTTTGGCGGGTCCGGGTCATGGAAAAGGCCTGTTTCACGGCGGGCGGTAAACGCTACGCACAGGGTATGGCGAATATTGGACGGGCGGGCCGGCCCGCGAAAGATCAGTCGGCGGGCGCGAGGTCAAAAGCGCCCCGGTCGACGCCGCCGCCGACCAGGATTTCCCGTTTGCCCGCATGGTTGGCCGCGGCGACGATGCCTTCTTTTTCCATGCGCTCGACCAGGGAGGCCGCTTTGTTATAGCCGACAGACAGCCGCCGCTGCACATAACTGGTGGAGCATTTGCGGTCGCGCAGAACAATGGCGACAGCGCGGTCATAGAGATCGCCGGATTCCTCGGCATCCATTCCCGCGGGGCCGGCGGCGGGCGCTTCCGCCTCGGCGCTCTCATCCTCAACCGTGATGGCTTCCAGATATTCCGGCTGCCCCTGCAATTTGAGGTGCGAAACAATCTTCTCGACCTCGTTATCCGAGACATAGGGACCATGCACCCGGGAAATGCGTCCGCCGCCGGCCATGTAGAGCATGTCGCCCTGGCCGAGGAGCTGCTCGGCCCCCTGTTCGCCGAGAATCGTTCGGCTGTCGATTTTAGACGTGACCTGAAAGGAAATGCGGGTCGGGAAATTGGCTTTGATGGTGCCGGTGATGACATCCACGGACGGGCGCTGGGTCGCCATGATCAGATGGATGCCGGCGGCGCGCGCCATCTGGGCGAGCCGCTGGATGGCGCCCTCGATATCCTTGCCGGCGACCATCATCAGATCGGCCATTTCATCGACGATGACGACGATATAGGGCAGGACCGACAGGTCCATCGCCTCCTGCTCGTAAACGGCCTCGCCGGTTTCACGGTTGTATCCGGTGTGCACCGTGCGGCTGATCGTCTCGTTCTTCGCCGCCGCCTCGCAAACGCGCGCGTTGAAACCATCAATGTTGCGCACGCCGACTTTCGACATTTTGCGGTAACGGTCCTCCATTTCCCGCACCGCCCATTTCAGCGCGACCACGGCTTTCTTCGGGTCCGTGACGACCGGCGTCAGCAAATGCGGAATGCCGTCGTAGACGGACAGTTCCAGCATTTTGGGATCGACCATGATCAGCCGGCATTCCTCAGGCTTCAGCCGGTACAGCAGCGACAGGATCATCGTGTTGATCGCCACCGATTTTCCCGAGCCCGTGGTGCCCGCGACCAACAGATGCGGCATGCGCGCGAGATCGACGATGACGGGCTCGCCGTCGATGGTTTTTCCCAGGGCTATGGCCAGCTTGCTTTTGGATTTTTCAAAATCGACGGAGGCCAGCAGTTCCCGGAGATAAACGGTCTCGCGCTTCTGATTGGGCAATTCGATGCCGATGGCATTGCGTCCCTGAACGACGGCGATGCGCGCGGAAATCGCCGACATGGAGCGCGCGACATCGTCGGCAAGCCCGATGACGCGGGAGGATTTGATGCCGGGCGCGGGCTCCAGCTCGTAGAGCGTGACGACAGGTCCGGGCCGCACGTGGAGAATTTCCCCCTTGACGCCGAAATCGTCGAGCGTGGTCTCCAGCAGCCGCGCGTTCTGTTCCAGCGATTCCTCGGAAACGCGCCCGACAGCCAGCTTGCGCGGCTCCGCCAGCAGCAGAAGCGGCGGCAGTTCCCAGGCGCTGGCGCCCAGCAGGGAGGGCTGCTGTTCGCGCTGGCTTCGTTTGCCGGCTTTCAGGGCGGGCGGGGGCGCGGCGACGCGGCGCGCCGGCGCGGAGATTTCGTCCGCGGGGATATGTGCGTTTGTCTGCGCCTGAGACTGGTCGTCCGCTCCCGAAAAATCCGGTTCCGGTTGCGCGGCGTCGGTTGCGGGGCGCTGCGCGCGGGGCCGCTCAAAGGCCGGCTCGCGGTCCGGATTGTCAAAAGGATTCGGTCTGCGGACCTGTGTTTTCCTCGCCGCCAGTTTCCGCGCAGCCATCGATTTAAGGCTAATGAAGGCATGAATGATCGCGCCGGTGAAAACCAGCGCCCAGCCAGGCTCGCTGGCGGCGTCCGCGTCAGCTTCGGTTTTATCGGGCTCGGCCGCGTTATCGCTCTGCGCCATTCTCGAAAGGATAAGGCCGGCGGATGCGGACAGGCAAAGCAGCGCTGCCACCGCGAAAGCCAGCATCACCGCGAACATGGCCGAACCCGCCCCGCCCAGCCAGCGGCGCGGAAGCGAGAGAATCGCATCGCCGATCACGCCGCCGAGCCCTGTCGGCAAAGGCCATCGGTCGGTTATCGGCAGGACCGAAGCAAAGGCCGCCGCGCAGGCGCTGCCAAGGAGCCAAAGTCCCAGCCGCAGGCGAAACCGCTCCAGCCGTCTGAACGTAAGCAAACACCATCCCCAGGATAGAAGCGGGATAAGCATGACGATCGAGGCAAGGCCCACCATCTGGGTGACGACATCGCTGGTGATCGCGCCGGGCTGGCCCAGCAAATTGCGGATCGAGCCCGAAGTCGCGTGGTTCAAGCTGGGATCCTGCGCGGACCAGGAAATCAGGGCGACGGCCAGCGCGGCGGACGATACAAGAATGACGGCGCCGGCCAGCTCAGCGAATCGCTTGCCAAGGAAATAGCGGACCGGCTCGGGAATCCGGTCAACGACTGAAAAACTCGTGGATCGCATTGGGATGTCCGCGCAAAAGTCCGGCAGACGCCTCTCGGCGACGAAGCCGGAACGGTTGCCGAGATTTGCAGGCTAGGGGCGCCGGGTTAATGCCGGATTAACCTTGCGCGGGCGCCGCTCAGCTTTCGATCTTGCGAGCCTCGTCGGGCAGCAGAATCGGAATCCCATCGCGTATCGGATAAGCGAGATGGGCGCTTTGAGAGATCAGCTCCTGCGCGGCGGCGTCGTATTTGAGGGTCGTCTTCGTCAGCGGGCAAATCAGGATTTCCAGCAGCCGGCGGTCCACCCGCATCGCCTCGGGGGCGGCGGGCGCCGGAACGCTGTCTTGACCGGGCGGCGAAGCGGGTTCTTCCATCGCGGCGCCTATTGCAGCCGCGCGGGCGAGCCCGATTGCTGCGCCAGCTCCATTTCGCCTATCGCGACCAGCATTTCGCCGCGCGTTTTAACGTCCTTGGCTTCGAGCAAAGCCTGTTTCTCTCTTTGGCCGAACGGCAGAATCATCGAGAGCGCATTGATAATCAGCTCGTAGTCAGCCTCGTTGATGGCTTTCCAGTCCACTTTCATGCCTTTGGCCTCTTCGAACCGGCTCAGCATCCGCAACAGATCGGACCGGTCCTGCACGCTGGCATCGTCCATAGGCGAGAGGTCCCCCGCGAACTCCTGCCAGGCCACCCGGCACTGGCGATACGGTGTATCCTCCGCCAATTCCTCAACGATGCGGAACCGCGCAATGCCTGTCAGAACGATATGATAACGGCCGTCGCCGGTTTCGCTCATCTGGGTGATGCGCCCGGCGCAGCCGATGGCTTCAAGCTGCGGCTGGCCGCTCCCATCGGGCTGCCGGACGGAGGGCTGGATCATGCCGATCAGACGATGCGCCTTCAAAGCCGCGTCGGCCATTTTCAGGTAGCGGGGCTCGAAAATATTGAGCGGCAGGCTGCTTTTTGGCAGCAAAAGCGCTCCTTCCAGCGGAAAAACAGCGATCGTTCCCGGCAATTCTGAAATGTCGGAGTAAGGCTTGTTGACGCTCATTGTGATCCGCCTCCGATCCGGAGTTCTCAAGAAAACAGGTAGCCCGATAATTTGCGCCGCGCCGTCAAAGTGTCCGTATCCATGTGCCCCCAGGCTTCAAAAAACAGCAAAAGCTGTTTGCGGGCGGCGCCGTCGCTCCAGGTTTTGTCCCGCCGGATGATATCCAACAAGGCATCGGCGGCTTTTTCGCGTTCGCCGCGCGCATTCAGGGCAACCGCGAGATTGAGTCTCGCCTGATGATTGGCCGGCTCGCTGTCGACCTGCCGCTGGAGATCGCCGATATCCCCGGCCGATTCGGCCCGCTCCGCATTATCCAGCGCCGCCTTCGCCGCGAGAATCAGCGGATCGGCCTCAAAGCCGGACGGGGTGGATGCCAGCGTGTCCCGCGCCAACCCAAGATTTGCCAGCGCAAGATGGGAATTGGCGAGGCCCGCGATCATTTTGACGTTGGCGGGATGCTCGATCAGCCCCTGCGAATAGAGACTGACCGCCCCCGCCGCGTTGCCGGCCGCGAGAGCCTCGCCGGCTTCGCGGATGAGATCGTCCTCATCCCCGCCGAGCGGACCGACAAGCCGCTCCAAAAACGCTTTGATCTGGTTTTCCGGAAGCGCGCCCATGAAACCGTCAACCGGCTGGCCTTTCTGAAAGGCATAAACAGCCGGCAGGGATTCAATGCCGAGCTGGGCCGCGATCTGCGGATGCGCCTCGATATTCATTTTGACCAGCTTCACCTTGCCGGCGGCGCGGGTGACGATTTTTTCCAGCAGCGGGGTCAGCGCCTTGCAGGGCTCGCACCAAGGCGCCCAAAAATCGACGAGCACCGGCTGCCGGCCGGATTCAGTCATCACGTCGGCGCGAAACGATGCGGCTGTGCATTCACTTATGAGATTGTTCTCGCCGTCCATCCAAACACCTGAAAGTCAGAAACGCGGGGCCGCTTTTTGGTTTTTTGCGCGCGCCCATGACACAAGTCAAATAACCCGGCTGGAAACCGGCTATTGCCGGCGCGCCTTGAAAGGGTCCCATTCCTGATAGCTTTCTGTTAAGCATAAAGGTCTAACAAGCATCCAGTCCTCCCGCGTCCATGAAAGCGATATTTCCGGTGCCAGGTTTGCTTTTGAGGGCTGTTTTTCCCGCCGCCCTATGCGCGCTGGGCTCGTTTGCCGCGGCGCCCGCCCTCGCGCAAAATCTTATCGCGCATTATTCCGTCAAACTGATCGGCTTGTCGCTCGGCACCGCGTCGGTCGCCGCCGTGATCGAGCCCGCCTCCTACCGGGTTGAGGCCAGCGCGCGGCTTTCGGGCATCGCTTCCATCGTGTCGAATTCAAAGGGCGCCGCAACCTCTTCCGGCCAGTTCGTTCAGGGCCGCGTCGCGCCGGCGGCCTACGCGACGACATCGGCGAATTCCAAAATCACCCGCACCATGCGGATCGCCATGGCCGGCGGGGATGTGAAGGCGTCAGAAGTGGTGCCGCCCTTCGAAGACAGCCCGGAGCGCATTCCGGTGACGGAAGGCCAAAAACGCGGCATTATCGATCCGCTGAGCGCGCTTGTCATGCCGGTGAAAGGCGCCGACCCCGTTCTCGGACCGGCCGCCTGCAACCGAACCATCCCCGTTTACGACGGCTGGACGCGGTTTGACGTTTCTCTGCAATTCGTCGGATTGCGCAACGTGAAGGTCAAAGGCTATGCCGGGCCGGTCGCGGTCTGCGCCGCCCGCTATACCCCGGTTTCCGGTCACCGGCCGGATCGCCCTGCGACCAAGTTCATGGCCGAAAACCGCAGTATGGAAGTCTGGCTGGCGCCGGTCGGCGATTTGCGGGTGGTCATGCCATTCCGTATATCTGTCGCCACTCAGATCGGCACGACGGTGATCGAGGCGCTGGAATTCTCGGCTGCCGGCTTAACCGCTTCCGTCCAGCGCTGAACGCCAAGATTCTTTTCCAATCGTTGTTGACTCCCTAAGCAATCAGAGTCCTTGCGCGAGTCAAGCGCGCGGCTTGCGAATCAGCCGGCGAGTCCAGTGAAAACACAACATCTGGATATGTTTTCCATTTATCATCGATATCTTGCCGTGAACAAACAAAGACTCTGCGGGAGTCAGCGATTCGGGCGCGATTCGTTCCCATCCTGTTCGATACCCTTGGGAATAGGGCTGCGATCGTGCCGTTGTGATACAAGCGCCTGCGCATTCGATTGGTTCAGTTCTGGCAGTGTCGATGACTTCCTTTATTTCCGGCTCGCCGCCGTTGCGCCGAGCCGAGCGCGGGCGCCGCGTGACTGCGGTTTTGGGGCCGACCAACACCGGCAAGACATGGCTGACCATCGAAAGAATGCTGACCTATCGCTCGGGCATTATCGGCCTGCCGCTGCGGCTGCTGGCGCGGGAAGTCTACAACCGCGTCGTGGAGAAGGCCGGGGTTGAGCAGGTCGCTCTGATCACCGGCGAGGAGAAAATCAAGCCGCGCGATCCCCGATATTGGATATCCACCGTCGAGGCGATGCCGCGCGATCTGGACGTCGAGTTTGTCGCTATCGACGAAATTCAGCTCGCGGCAGACCTCGACCGTGGCCACACTTTCACGGATCGGCTGTTAAACCGCCGCGGCCGCGAGGAGACCTGGCTCGTCGGCGCCTCGACCATGCAGACGGCCATCGGGCGGATGCTGCCGGAAGTTCCCGTGGTGACGCGCCCGCGCCTGTCGCAATTGACCTTTGCGGGTGAGCGCAAATTGTCCCGCCTGCCGCCCCGCAGCGCCATCGTGGCCTTCTCCGCGGATGAGGTCTACGCGCTGGCCGAGTTGATCCGCCGCCAGCACGGCGGGGCGGCCGTTGTCCTGGGCGCCCTGTCGCCGCGAACCCGCAATTCCCAAGTGGCGCTCTATCAGAACGGCGATGTCGATTACATCGTCGCCACCGATGCCATCGGGATGGGGCTCAATCTGGATGTCGATCACATCGCGTTTGCGGGCGACCGGAAGTTTGACGGCTGGCACCACCGCCGCCTGACGCCGGCGGAATTCGGCCAGATCGCCGGGCGGGCGGGCCGCCATGTCAAAGACGGGACATTCGGCACGACGGGGCGCTGCCCGCCTTTTGACGAGGAACTCGTCGAAGCGCTGGAGCATCATCGGTTTGATCCGCTTGAAATGTTGCAATGGCGCAACGCCTCGCTGGATTTTTCGTCGATCCGGTCGCTCCAGGCTTCGCTGGAAATGCAGCCGGGCGAGCCGGGATTGACGCGCGCGCCGCTCGCCGACGACGTGCTGGCGCTCGACATCATGGCTCACGACGCGGATGTGCAAAAGCAGACCAAGACCCGCGCCGATGTGCAGCGTCTATGGGAAGCCTGCCAGGTTCCCGATTACCGAAAATTATCGCCTTCCGCGCATGCGGACCTTGTTTTGACCCTGTACCATTTCGTCGTGCGCGCCGGACTTGTTCCCGATGACTGGTTTGCGCGGCAATTGTCGATGTTTGACCGGGTGGACGGCGACATCGACGCGCTTTCGGCGCGCGCCGCGCAGGTCCGCACATTCAACTATATCGCCAACCGCCCCGACTGGCTCGGCGACCCCAAGCATTGGCAGGGCGTCACCCGTCAGATAGAGGACAAGCTGTCCGATGCGCTTCATGAGCGTCTGGCCCACCGTTTTGTTGACCGGCGCACAAGCGTGCTGATGCGCCGCCTGAGAGAGAATGTGATGCTGGAAGCGGAAATTAATGGCGATGGCGGAGTGCTGGTCGAAGGACTGCACGTCGGCCGTCTGCAAGGCTTTCGTTTCACGCCGGACCCGCATGCGGCGGGGGAGGCCGCGCGGGCCCTCAATTCCGCCGCGCATAAGGCATTGGCCGGCGAGGTTGAAGCCCGCGCTTCAAGGGTTCACGAGGCTATCGACGGCGCGTTTGTTCTGGCCAACGATGGCCTGATCCGCTGGCTCGGCGAGCCGATCGCCAGACTGACCGGCGGCGACCATATCCTGCGGCCGCGCGTGCGCTTGCAGGCGGATGAGACATTGAGCGGCGCATCACTCGACAAGGTTCAAGCGCGTCTGGAACTTTGGCTGGCGCAGCATATCGGAAAGCTGCTCGGGCCGGTGGCTGAGCTTGAAAAAGCCGAGGGCATTGAGGGCATCGGCAAAGGGATCGCCTTTCAAATCGCCGAATCCCTTGGGGTTCTCGAACGGTCCCGCGTCTCCAACGACATGAAGACACTGGATCAGGCGGGCCGTTCCGGCTTGCGGAAACTCGGGGTCCGCTTCGGCGCTTATCACCTCTATCTCCCGCTTTCGTTGAAGCCCGCGCCGCGCTCGCTGGCCGCTTTGCTTTGGACGCTGCGCCACGGGGGTGTCGAGCCCGTGCCCGGGCTTGGCGATGTCGCGCATCTCGCATCATCGGGCCGCACATCTTTTGCCGCCGACAAGGAAACGCCGAAAGCGCTGTATCAGGCGGCGGGTTTCCGGGTTTGCGGCGAGCGCGCTGTGCGCGTCGATATTCTGGAGCGGCTTGCCGATCTGATCCGCCCGGCGATCAATTATCGTCCAGGGGTGAGCACCGGGGAGGCGCCTCCAGGAACCGCTGACGGCGATGGCTTCATCGTGACGACGGGTCTCACCTCATTGGTCGGATGCTCCGGCGAGGCATTCGCCTCGATTCTCAAATCGCTGGGTTATGCGATGGAGAGCCGCAAGGGTCCGGCGATCACCGTGCCGCTTCTGAAAGCGGCGCCGACCCAACCGGTCAAACAGGCGGAACCTGTTTCCGTGGATGCCGCTGCGGAACCCAATATTGAAGATGCCGCGCCGGACGCGGTTACGGAGGCTTCGCCCGAAGCGGAGCCCGCCGTGCTGATAGAGCCCATCGTTGCCGTTTTGCCGGAGGCCGCGGCTGAAACAGCGCAACTGCCTGAAGCGACGGAAACGGCAACGGGTCCCGAACCCATAGAGGCTGGGCCGGAACCGGCTGCCGCTGAGCCCGCCGCCACGGAAACAGCGGAACCCGAAATTCCCATGATCGAAGTGTGGAAACCCGGGCGCAGGCCGCAACGCGATGCGCAGCGCCCGGAAAGAAATCGCGAACGCGGACAGCGGCCGGACAACACCCGCCGCCGCCAGAGTTCGCCGGCTCCGGCGGACGCGGCGGCGACGCTGGCTGCCGACCCGACAAGCGGAGCCAAGGTTGAGGCCGGCGCGGATGCCGCTCCAAGAGGGCGTCCGCCCAGACCCGAGCACGACCGCTCACGCCGCCCGGACGGCGGCAGGGGGCGCAGTGGTCCCCCTTCGCAAGCAGGCGCCCCGAATGCTCCCGGCTCCGGCAATGGCGGGCCGCGCCCGCAGGCCAAACCCTTCCAGCGCCCGGGAAAGACTTTCGCCAGCGAGCGTCCGGCCCGCAGCGACCGGCCCTTTGCGAGCACAGAGGCGCCGCGTCAGCGCGAGCGCCAGCCGGACCCCAATTCGCCCTTCGCCAAACTGCTGGCGCTGAAGGCAGAACTCGAAAGCAAAGCGAGGAAGGAATAGCTGCGCTTTGAGAGGAAGAAGCTCAGAAAGGCAGGCCAGCGGGCCCAGCGGCGGGGATCCGCCCCGGCAACGCATCGATCTCTGGCTCTGGCACGCCAGATTGGTCAAAACCCGCCCGCTTGCGGCCGAACTTGCTGTATCCGGCCATGTGCGAATCAACGGCAGCCGCGTTCGCGCCGCCGGAAAATTCCTCAGGCCCGGCGATGTCCTCACGGTTGCGCTGGAGCGCGACACGCGTGTTCTGAGGGTCGCCGCGCTCGGCGTCCGGCGCGGCCCCTTCGTCGAGGCGCGGCAGCTTTACGACGACCTTGCCGGGGAGCCCCCGATGGCGGACTGACGCGGGTCACCCCCCGGCTTTTTGTTGCGCCGCGAGGTCAAAGACGCTAGCAAACGGCGTCACGAGAGACCGGAGGCGCATCCGCCGCTGGCCCGGAGCTGTTAAATGACCTACGTCGTCATCGAAAATTGCATCAAATGCAAGTACATGGACTGCGTGGAGGTTTGCCCCGTCGATTGCTTCTACGAGGGCGAAAACATGCTGGTCATTCATCCCGATGAATGTATCGACTGCGGCGTTTGCGAACCGGAGTGCCCAGCCGAGGCGATCAAGCCGGATACCGAGCCGGGCCTCGAAAAATGGCTGAAGCTCAACGTGGATATGGCCAAGTCTTGGCCCAATATCACCCTGAAACGGGAAGGGCCGGCGGACGGCAAGGAATTTGACGGCAAGCCCGGCAAGTTCGACGCCTATTTTTCGCCCGAGCCCGGCGAAGGCGATTGATGCTCCGGTTTGCCCGAAATCATAAATTTTAGGCCCCGGCTTCACGGTTTCGTTAACCTTTGCCGCGAACCCGGACCCTAAACCGGCGGGAACCCTTTGATTTCCCCGATTTTTTGTGATATACACATTATTAACTGTCGAACCAATCGTTAATCGCGCCCCGGCCCCTTCCGAAAGTTTCAAGGGCGGCTTCAGCTTGACCGCGTTTAGGATTTTGGCGCTGCGCCCGGTGCTTCGGGCTGGAGCCCAAGGTGGTTGGGCCGGGCGGGTCTTTGGTCCGCAGCTATCCGTCGCCGAATGGCTTTTGCCGTCGGTTAATGCCCCTTTTTGATCGGGGCGACACAGGAGTATCCGGGCATGGCCGCAGCCAAGAACAAGTCGCGCACAACCGTCAAGAGCGCCTCCAAGAGCGCCTCGAAGAGCCGTGCGGTGAAGGCTGCGGGCTCGAAAACCGCCGTGGCCAAGCGCGCCGGAAAATCAGCTTCGATCAAAGCCCAGGCGGGCAGCGTCAAAACTTCGGCGAAGAGCTCCACTGCCGCCGTCAAGGCGAAACTGGCGGCCGCAGCGGCGGCCAAGCGTCTGGCTGCGCGGAAAGCCGCCGAAAGCGCAAAGAAAGCGGCGGCTGCCAAAGCCGCCAGGGTGGCTGCTGAAAAACCCGCAAAATCCGCGGGAGCGACAACCAAAAAAGGTGCAAAAAATTTGAAACCCCAAAACTTGAAAATCGAAGCCAAGAAAATCGACGCCAAAAAAACCGAACCCAAGAAAACCGAACCCAAACTTGCGCCGGTTTCCGCCGTGCCCGCCGCTGCCGCCAAACCCGTGCTCAAGACGGTGCCCTCAGCGGTTCCGCCGGCAAAGCCGCTCGAAATCAAGGCGGAGGCTGTGATGGCTAAACAGTCGCTCCCCCCGGCTGCCGCCGTTAAGACCGCGCCGCCAGTCTTGGCGCGTCCTGTTGCTGTTGTTGTTGTCAAAACCGAACCCGTGAAGGCGGCGGAGGCGAGGCCCCTTGCCGCCGTCATTCAGCCGGGCAAGCCTGTTTTAGCGAAAATTGAAATCAAAGCGCCGCTCAAATCCGGCGCGCATCGCACCGGCTTCAAATCGAACGAGTTCATCGTCTACCCGGCTCACGGGGTCGGCCAGATCGTGGCGATCGAGGAGCAGGAGGTTGCCGGCTTCAAGCTGGAGCTGTTCGTGATCAGCTTCGCCAAAGACAAGATGACTCTGAAAGTGCCGCTGCCGAAAGTTCTGAATGGCGCGATTCGCAAGCTGGCGGACGGCGACACCGTGAAACGGGCGCTCGACACTCTCACCGGCAGGGCGCGAATTAAGCGCACGATGTGGTCGCGG
>JANYFM010000362.1 GCA_025362655.1 Hyphomicrobiales bacterium
GCGCGACAGCTCCGCGAACGTCTCGTTCAGCTTCCGCGAGGCCTCAGCCAGCCTCCCCCGCATGGCGTCAAGACCGCGGCTGTCCGCGTCAAGCGCGGCGCCTTGCGCAGCCAGCATCCGCGCCACCTCCTCTGGCTGCGGCCCGCCGAGCCCCTGGCTGGAGTTCACCATATTCTCTGCTGTCAGCGCCTGCCGGAACCGCGCCTCGCTGAGCGGCAGCTTCGCGTCGTTCATGCCGAAGAATTTCGCCGCCTCTGTGTAGATGCGCTGCGCGTCGGCATAGGCGATCTCCGCGGGCTTCAGATTCTTTCCGCGTCCGAAGGTCACGAGGTCGGACGCGAAATGGTGGCCGATGCGGAAGGGCACCTCCGCGTCGCGCTGGAGAATATCCGCCAGCTCCGTCGTCATGGAATAATCGGCGTTGACCTCGGCCAGCGCGCGCGCCTCGTCAAACACAAAGGTCTTCATCAGCGCGGCCAGATCGCTGTAGAAATCCGCAGCCTGCTTCAGCACGCGGTCGGGCTGGTTGACTTTGTAGTCGCCCATGCCGGACGCGACGTTGTGGGACAACAGAAAATAAGTCTGGGCCTCGCCGACAATGCGGCTCGCGGCGATTCGCAGATTCACGAGGCCGACGGGATTGCGCTTTTGCGGCATGATGCTGGAGCCGCCGGTCAGATCGCCCTCCGCGAGGATCAGCCAGGGCCTCGGCTGCGCGTATTGCGCGGTGATATCGGCGATCAGCGCTGACGTCGTGAGCGCGCTGGACGCCGCGATGGCCGAAACCTCCACGCCCCCGTCGATCGGCGAAATTTGATTGGCATCCAGCGAATTTTCAACGACGCCCTCGAAGCCGAGCAATTGGGCGAGGCGCGCGCGGTTTACCGGAAAGCTTGATGTGCCCAGCGCCGCCGCGCCCAGCGGCGATTGGTTCAGCCGCGCGTAAGCCTGGCGGTAGCGTTCCGCGTCGCGCGCCAGCGCCTGCGTGTAACCCAGAATGTAATGCCCGAAGGAAACCGGCTGCGCCTGCACGCCCCAGGTGTAAGCGGGCACGATGGCATTGGGGTGCTTTGCCGCCATGGCGAGCAGCGCCGCGCGGGCGCCGTTCAGCTGCTCCATGGCCGCGATCAGATCGTCGCGCATGAACAGCCGCCGGCTGGTCGAGCCGATATCCTGGCGGCTGCGGCCGGAGTGCAGGCGCGTCATATCCGGGCCGCCGGCCCCAACGATCAGCAGTTCGACTTTCAGGTAATCGCCGGAGCGCGCGCTGCCGGGCTTCTCCTGATCGGCGATCACTTGGGCAACCGCCCGCGCGATGGCCGCGCCGAGCGGCTTTGGCACAATGCCCTGCTCGGTGATCATCACCGCCGAGGCCTTGTTCATCTCGCTGAGAAAGAAAAACGCGTCGCGCCGCGGCTCCGCGGCGGCGGCGGGGACAGCGATGGCGCAGAAAATCAGCAGCGGATTGAATCGCATCGAATCCTCCTTGCGACAGGCGCCCGCGCTTAATACTGCCGCAGGCCGGTGATCACGTTGAGAGTCGCCTGCTGCCCGTCCTCGACTTTTCGCAGAGCGCGCTCCATGGCCGGAATGAGTTTCGCGGGGTCCTCAACGCGCTCGCCATAGCCGCCGCAGCTTTCCGTCACTTTCTCGAAATCGGGCGACGGCGAGAGATCCACAATCGGCAGGCTGTTTTGCCGCGCCGCCAGGCCGTCGGGATACATGGACATCGTCGCCCGGCGAACAGCGAACCATTGCGAATTGTTAAACACCATGGTCAGCGTCGGCAGGCCCTCGGCGCGCGCGGTGTAATGCGCCGCCAGCGGCACGCCGAACATATAGGAACCGTCGCCCACCGTGGTGATGACCTGGCGCGGCCCCGCGGCGCATTTGGCGCCCAGCGCCTGGCCGAGCGCCATGCCCAGCGCGCCCGACGAGCCCGAGATGAAAGCATCCGGCCGCGTGATATCGAGAAAAGCAAAGGGCGCGCCCAGCTCCTCGACGACGATGGCGTCTTTGGCGCGCACCTCGTTGAGCGCGTGCGCCACGAGAATCGGACTGATGGGCGCGGCATGGCGCATCTTTTCGATCATCGCCCCGCGCGCCTCATCGATTTTGCCCCGCATCTCCAGCAGCCGCGCGCGGCGCGATTCGATAACGCTCTCCTTGCCGCGCATTTTTGTCTTCAGCATTTCCCGCAGCATGACGAGAGCCGCGCCGGGATCGCCGGCGATGGCCATGTCCGATTGAAAGCCGCGCAGCGGATATGTGCGGTACAGCGGATCGTGGGCGATGTGAATCACCTGGGCATTGGCGGAGGGGCCCATCGACCGGGGTATCCACGGAACCGGCGATTCCAGCACGATAATCACATCGGCGGATTCAAGCAGCGGTTTCGTCAGGCCGCCCATATTCATCGGATTGGCGGAGGCCATATTGGCATGCGGCCCGCTGGCCACCGCGATGGCGTGATCAAGCGCCAGCGCGCCCAGCGCCTCAAACGCGCCGGGCGAATTGCCGGAGCGGCCCGCGATGATCAGCGGCGCCTGCGCGCGCGCGATGAGGTCCGCCGCATGTTCCAGCGCCGCCAGCGAGGGCGAGGCCGCGGCCGCGCCGGCGGGATGTTTGCGCGGCATCGGGCCGGGCTCGATTCCCTCATCGCCCAGCGCCTCGCGCGGAAGCGTCAGATAAACCGGGCCTTTTGGCTCGCTCATGGCGATGTCGAGCGCGCGCGCGACGATGGTGTTGATCGGCTGGCCGTGCCGCAGCTCATAATCCCATTTGACGTTTTCGCGCAGCATGGCGGCCTGATCGAACTGCTCCTGCGCCCAGTGGATGCCGACATCGCGCGAGCCCGCGTGGCCCGTCTCCGTCAGCGGCGTGCGGCCGGCGGCCAGCAGCATCGGCACGTTGTCGCGCGCCGCGTTCATGATGCCGCACACCGTGTTGGCGGTGCCGACATTGACATGCACCATAACGGCGGCCGGCTTCCCGGAGACTTTCCAAAAGCCCTGCGCCATGGCCGTGGCGACATTCTCGTGCGGCACGGTGACAAAATTCGGCGTCGGCTCGCCGCGCGCGCGCATCTGCACGATCCCCTCGATCAGCGGCGCGAAATCAGTGCCGCCGTTGGAGAACACATGGGTGATCCCGCAGGCGCGCAGCGCGGCGATATAGGATTCGGCGACGGTGGGCTTGGCTGCGGCGGTCATGGATTTTCTCCGCGGGTGTGGCTCGGCTTCACTTCGGCTGGAACACGACGAGATCATCGATCTGCGCATTCGTCAGCGGCGCGTTCAAAAATTTGTAAGTCACCGCGTCCGCGACAGCAATATCAAGATCAGCGATGCGGTCCGGCTCCTGATTGGACTTTGGGTAAAACTCCGCGCGCGTCTTCAGCGCGATGGCGACGGGAATGCCCAGCCAGTCCGCATACATGTTCACCGCCTCATCCCCCTCATACATCCAGTCGAGGGATTCGCGGTAGGCGCGCATGAAACGGGCGATCTGGTCTTTTTTCGTTTGCAGCGCGCCCGCATTGGCGATGATCACCCGCAGTGTCTGCGTTTTGAAATTCGGCACGTCGCTGCCGCGCGCCACAATCCGGATGCGCCCCTGCTCCGCCGCATCGACCGCGAACGGCGGCGACGACCAGCCGACGTCGATCTGGCCGGACATGACCTGAGTGAAAGTCGCGGGCGCGCCGCCCGTCGCTGTCGCTTTTGCGGCGATGCCATAGGTTTTGATCAGGCCCAGCGCGATGATGTTGGTGGAGGAGCCCACCGTTGAGAAGGCGATGGTTTTGCCGCCCGCGTCTTTCAGGGTTTGGATGGGGGAGTTTCCCGGGACATACCAGAACACATCGAAGCCGCCCATCATGGCATTGGCGATGATGCGCACCGGCGCGCCCTTGGAAAAAGCGCCCATCACGCCGCCAAGGCCGACGCCGACGCCGATATCGACCGAGCCGGAGATGACCGCCTGCTGCGTTTCGCCGCCGCCCTGGGTGTAGAGCAGCTCCAGCTCCAAGCCGTGCTTTTTGAAAATGCCCTTCTTTTGTCCAAGCTCGGGAACAGACTGTTCCCAGTTGCCGCGCTGGCCGATGGCAAGTTTGAGCCTGTCCTGGGCGGCGGCGCCCCCCGCGGCGGCAATGGCGCACGCGAGGGCGGCGGCGGCGAAAAATCCTGGCTTCATAAGCGGGCTCCCCTGACAAATTATTGCGCGGCGAAGGCTGGCGCCTGAGCCGCGGCCTTTGGGCTGAGCTTTAGTTCCGGCAAAATTTCCCGAGCGAAAACCTCAAGCCCCTGCCTGAACGGATAGAATTGCAGCATGAACAAATCGACGCCGAGGTCCTGATAGCGCCGCATGCGCTCCAGCACCTGGCGTTTCGTGCCGATCAGATTGGCGCCAAGCGCGCCGGAGGCCGATTGTATCGAGGGATCGATCTTCGCCTGCGCCAAATAGGATTCGGCGACCCCGGCCGCCTCCGCTTCGGTTTCGCCGATAAGCACGCAGGCGTTGATGCCGTATTGCATTTTTCGCCCGTAGTGGCGCACCCGGCCCTCCATGATGCCGACCTCTTTTTCGATTCGCGCGAGGCTGGCGCTGTAATTGCGGTGATCCTTATCGTAATTGACGAACCAGGCTTCACATTCCTGCGCCACAACATTCATGCCCTCATCGACGCGGCTTGCGGCATAGACGGGGGGATGCGGAGCGCGCACGGATTTTGTCGGCACGGTGGCGTGCTCCACCTGGTAGAATTTTCCCTGAAACGAAAAATCATCCCGCGTCCACATTCCCTTCATCACTTTGATGAATTCGTGCATCCGCTCATAGCGGTCCTCCGACAATTCCAGCCATTTGCCGAAAGCCGCGAATTCATGCGGCCGCGTGCCGTTGACGATATTGACGCAAAACCGCCCGCCGCTGATGCGGTCGACCGAGGCCGCGTGTTTGGCGGTGATGCGCGGGTCCATAATGCCGGGATGCACGGCGGCCATGATCTCAATTGTTTTGGTCTGTGTCGCCAGCGCGGTGGCGAAAATCCACGAATCCAAATCCGGCCCGAGGAAGCGCTGGGCGATCAGCGTGATCTCAAAGCCAAGCTCCTCGGCGCGCCGCAAAACATCGGCGGCATAAAGGTAATTCGCGTCAACTCCGCCGCCGTGGCGCGTCAGCGCGTCGATGGCGGGTTTAGATACCGCGTCGGGCCGCATGGTCAGCGGCGCCGGTGTCCAAATGCCGAGCCGCATGGCGTTCCTCCCGCGGATCCAATCGATTTAAAATTTATAGAGCCGCGCGGGATTGTCCACGAGCAGCTTTTTCTGCCGCGCCGGGTCCGGCGCGAACAGCGGAATCAGATCAACAAGCTCTCCGTCGTTGGGCATGACCGTCACATTGGGATGCGGCCAGTCGGTGCCCCACAGCACGCGGTCGGGAATGGCATCGACCAGTTTGGCGCCAAACGGCACGGCATCGTGGAAGGGAGCGCCCGTCGCCGAGGCGCGCTCAAAGCCGGTCGTCTTCACCCAGCATTTCTCGTCGCTGGCCGCCAGCGCGAGCAGCGCTTTGAAATTGGGCTGATCAATGCCCTTGGCGGCTTTCACCGTGCCCATGTGATCAATCACGTAGGGCACCGGCAGCGCCCGCAGAACAGGTGAAAATTCAGCGACGGTTTCCGGATCGAGGTAAATCACCACGTGCCAGCCGAAGGCTTTGATCATATCGACAACGCGGTGGAACGAACTCATGTCGGGCGTGCGGCCGAGCCGTTTCAGAAACGTGAAGCGGCAGCCCATCACGCCGCCGGCATTGAGGGCGTCGATCTGTTTCTCCGTGAAGGTCTCATCGACATTGCCGATGCCTTTGTAGCGCCCTTTGCTGGCCGCGATGGCATCGATGACGACGGAATTGTCGAGCCCGTGGCAGCTGGCGTTGACGATGACGGCGCGCTCTATCCCGATCCGCTCATGCAGCCTGCGGAAATCCGCAAGCCCGGCATCGTGCGGAATATAGCTGGCGTCAGCGGCATAGGGATAAGCCTCGCCGGGGCCGAAAATATGCGTGTGGGCGTCGCAGCTCAGCGGCGGCGCCTTGAATTTCGGCGTGACCGGATTGGGGTCCGGCGGCAGGATGGTCGGCGTGCGTTTCATATGAGCCTCATTGATCGAATGCTTCCGCGCCGGTCTCAGGCTTTTCCCGCGCCGTTTTGCTGAGCGTCCGCCACAGCGCGCGCCAGCGAGCCGTCGCGCCCGAGATCGTCCAGCATCATGCCGGCCTCGCGCATTTCGGCGGCGCGGCGGACGCCGTGCTGGTTGACGCGCTGCGCCATATCCTTCGCGAGTTTGGCAAAATCGATGCCGGGAAACGTCGCCTCCAGCGAAGCGAACACCTCGCGCTGCACATCCCATTCCCTCGACGCGGCGGCGCAATCGACAATCAGCGCCTCAATGCCCTTGATCATGATCGAGCGGCAAAGCTTCATCGCGGAGGCGCGGCCGGGCTCCTCCGTCACCGCCTGCACATTCATGCCGAGGCCGTTGAGAATTTCCGCCGCCGCGGCCGCCGCCGGCCCGCCCGCGAGGATCGGCACGCGGATGCCGGGACCGGGCACCGGCGCCATGACCGCGCCCTCCACATAGCGCGCCCCGCAGGCGTTCACCGCCGCCGCCGCTTTCGTTTTGGTGCCGGGAGAGGCGGAGTTCACGTCGAAAAAAATCTGTTCCCCGCGCAGAAATCCGGCGGCCAGCCGCGCCACTTCCAAAGCGGCATTGGCGGTGACGGCCGATATCACAATGTCGGCGCCGGCGCAGGCGGCGGCATGGGAGGGCGC
>JANYFM010000366.1 GCA_025362655.1 Hyphomicrobiales bacterium
ATTCGCGCCGCGTTCATTTTAGGTTCAGAAACGCAAAAAGGCCCCGCATGATCCGTCTCGCCCCCCACGCCCGGCTATCGACCGAAAGCTTCGCCGCAACGGAGGCCATTGAAACGGCGGTTCGGCTTTTTGCGCTGCATCGGCCCGGCGCCGGCGAGGCGGCGGCACAGGCGTCGCGCGCCGACCCCAATTGCTTGGCGGCGCTGGCTTTTAGCGGATTCATGCAGGTTTTGCTGGCGCGCCGCGAAACGCTGGACGCGGCGGGGCTGATCCACGCGAAGGCTGAGGCCGCCATGTCCATCGCGGGGCCCAGCCCCGGTGAGAGGGCGCTCGTTGAGGCGCTGGGAGACGCGTCGTGCGGGTTTCTGCTAAAGGCGGCCGCCCGGCTGGAGGCGCATCTGGAGGAGGATCCGCGCGATTTCACCGCCTTCAAATTGGCGCATGCCCTGCGTTTTATGGGCGGCGACGAGCCTGGTATGCTGGCGGCAACGGCCAAAGCTCTGCCGCATTGGTCGCCGGGCATGCCGGGCTATGGGCTGGTGCTGGGATGCCACGCGTTCGCGCTGGGCGAGGCGGGACGTCTGCCGGAGGCGGAGATAACCGGCCACCGCGCGCTGGAACATGAGCCGGACGATGCCTGGGGCATTCACGCAATCGCCCATGTGCATGAAATGCGCGGCATGACCAAAGCGGGCATCGTCTGGCTGGAACAGACGCGGCCGGTTTGGAGCCTTTGCAACAATTTTGGCTATCACATGGCCTGGCATCTCGCGCTGTTTCAATTGAAACGCGGCGATGTCGGAGGCTGCCTCGCCACCTATGACGCGCAGGTGCGGCCCTGCGCCAGCGAGGACTTCCGCGACATCGCCAATGCGACGTCCGTGCTCTGGCGCATTTCCCAGCATGGGCTCGACACCGGCGGGCGGTGGGACGAACTGCATGCCATCGCGCGCAAACGGGCCGGCGACACCAGCTTGGTGTTCACCAGCCTGCATCATCTGCTGTCATGCCTTGCCTGCGGGGATCAGGCCGGCGCGGCGCGGATCACCGGCGCGCTGGAGACGCTCTGCTGTCTCAGCGGCGAGCAGGCGGGCATCGCCGCGCGGGTCGGCGCGCCGCTGGCGCGGGCGCTGGCCGGCGGGCGGCCGGGCGCCGGCCTTGATTTTGCGGACATCGCGCGGCGGCTGCCGGCCATCGGAGGCAGCCACGTGCAGCGGGACGTTTTTTTGCGGGCGCTGGCGCTGCTGGCGGCGAAGGCGGGGGACACCGGCGCGCTGCAATCGGTTTTGGAGGTCCGCCGCGCTCAGCGCGCGCCTGATTGCATCCCCCGCATGTCCGCCGATATTCTGGAGGCGAGGGGGCCGTTTGCGAAGGACGCCTCCCCCGTCAAGCGGGCCCTTAAGGCATGACCATCGACGCGCCGATACCGGCGGCTCCGGCGGCCCGCGATCCGCGGCTGGATTTCTTCCGGGGCGTGGGGATGTTCATCATCCTGATCGCGCATATTCCCTACAACACATGGGCCGACTGGATTCCCGCGCGCTTTGGCTTCAGCGATGCCGCCGATCTCTTCGTTTTTTGCTCAGGCATGGCGTCCGCCATCGCATTCGGCGGCGTGTTCGCCAAATACGGCTGGCTCAACGGGGCGGCGCGGATCGTCCATCGGATGTGGCAGGTTTACTGGGCGCATGTCGGCAGTTTTCTGGTCACGATCGCGCTGCTGGTGGCGGCGGATGCGTGGCTGGAGACGAACGCCTATCTCGGGCCGGAATCGCCGCTGTCTTATTTATTCACGGACCCGCGCCACGCGCTCGTCGAATTCCTAACGCTGACCTGGGCGCCGAATTATTTTGATATTCTGCCGATGTATATCGCGATCCTCGCGATGATCCCCGCGGTGATGGCGCTGGCGCGGGTCCACAAGGGGCTTGTGGCGCTTTTCGTCGCGGTCTTGTGGCTGGGCGCCAATGTTCTGGGCTGGACGATCATCGGCGACCGCGTCGGCGGCTGGGGCTGGTATTTCAATCCATTCGGCTGGCAATTGGTGTTTTTCACCGGCTTTGCCTTCATGCGGGGCTGGCTGCCGGCGCCGCCGCGCGACGCGAGGCTGGTGTGGGCGTGCATCGCGTTCTGTCTCGTCTGCGCGCCGGTGTCCTGCCAGTTCGGCTTTGGCTGTTACGCGGGCTGGGGCTATGCGCCGGAACTTGGCGATATCCACAGCTGGCTCCAGCCGGCGATCGATAAAAATTATTATGGCCTGCTGCGTTACGCGCATTTCCTCGCCACCGCCTATCTCGCGTGGATGGCGGTGGGCGTGGGCGGCGCCAATTTGAAAGGCTCCGCGGTCGATCTGATGCGCAAAGTCGGGCAACAGACGCTGGCGGTGTTTCTGACGGGCATCGTCGCGGCGCAGGCGCTCGGCGTGGCCCTTGATGTGGCGGGCCGCACGTTCTTTACAACGGCGGCCGCCAATCTGATCGGATGCGCGATTCTCATAGCCGCGGCGCTGATTGCGGCATGGTTTAAAGCGCCGCCGTGGAAGAAAAAGCCAGCCCTGAAAGCCGCGGCGAGAGCGCCCGCCCCGGCGCAGCGCGAGGATGCGCCACGGGCGGCGCAGGCCTGATCGGTCGCGGCTCACCCCCCGAAAATCGCCCCGGTGAGCTTCTTCACTTTCGTCGAGAGCCGGTGGCGGCCCTGTTCGCGGTCAACGACTTCCTGGCTCGTCACCCAGTTCAACTGCACCGCGCGGCGTCGGCCCTCGAAGGGCTTGTGCCCATGCCAGGAGTTTTCCGAGCGGCGAAACGCCAGCAGCGTGCCGCCGTTGGGCGATACCTCGGCAACATGGTCTTCCATATCCGTCCCGGAGCGCAGTATGCGCAGGCGCCCGCCATCGGCCTCCCAGCCCTCGTTCATGTAAAGCAGCACGGTGATTAGCTTGGTCTTCGAATCCGTGTGGATCGAGCCGTCCTTTGCCCGCACCGCGCCGCGCACCGTATACATCGACGGACGCCCGGTCAGATCGATGGCGAATTTAGCCTCGATGGCGCTGCGGAAACGCCCCGCCTCCAACTCCGCCATCATCGCCGCGAAATGGCCGCGGATATCGAGTTCGCAGGGGGGGTGCGAACCGGCGCCCGGCGTTGCGGGAAAATCCCCGCACACAAGGGGAAACCGCGCTGGCAGAATGAAATTTTCGAGGATGAGGAAATCATAGGGATCGCTGCGTCGCGGCGTGCGCTCGAGCGCGTCGTAATCGAGATAGGGGATCATGGCCGCTTTCATGGCAAAGGCAGGCGCGAAAGGCAAATAACTTGCCGGCTTGATATAGCCAAGCCCAAGGCGAGCGAACGTTCGTTTTATGCTTGCCAATCGTTTTCCTTGGGTCACTATGGCTCAATTCCCATGCTTTTTGGGCTTTGGCGTATTGAGTATGCGTGGGCGGTTCGTTTTTTGGCTTTTTTGCTTGTGCCATGCCGCAGCCTCCGGCGGACCGGCGCTCGCCGGCGCATTCCTGCAAAGGGACGGGGCCTGGCAAATCATCACGACCTCCGTTTTCACAGGATCGCTGCACAGTTTTGACGCCAAGGGCCGGCTGATACCCATCGACACCTACACGAAATATGAGCTGGGCGCTTACATCGAATATGGCGCGGCGGACTGGATCACGCTGATCCTCCAGCCAACGGCGGCGCGGGTTTACAAGGAAGGGCCGCCGGCCGGGGTGTATCTGGGGCTGGGCTCGGTAGAGGCCGGCGCGCGCATCAGCCTCGGCGGCTATGAGGGTGTGGTGTTCTCGGCGCAGGCAGTCGCCCACGTGCCGGGCGGGCGCGACAGAAACAACCCGGCGCTCATTGGCAATACCGGCTATGAACTGGATTTGCGGGGGCTTGCCGCTATGCCGTTCGAGATTGGCGGCTTTACCGGATATTTCGACGCGCAGGTGGGCTACCGCATCCGGCGCGGCGGGCCGCCGGGCGAGATGCGCGCCGATTTCACATTGGGTTTTCGTCCCTTGCGGAAATGGCTGCTGCTGGCGCAATCGTTCAACATTTACGCGCCAACAGCCGGGAAGCCGGGGTTTCCGCCCATGCGGCAGCACAAGTTTCAAGCCAGCGCCGTGTGGGATTTCAGCGCCTCCACTTCGTTTCAGTCCGGCGTGTTCACAACCATCGCCGGGCGCAGGGCGCGGCAGGAATATGGCATGATCAGCGGCATATGGTATCGCTTTTGACTAAAGAACGAGGCGGCGCGTATCGCTTCGCAGAGCCACGGCGTATAGAAGGCTCGCGAAGGAATGAAAATTCGGGAGCGAAACGGGCCTTGTCCAGCCAGCCAATTATGAAAACCCCCGCGGCGGCGGGCCGGGATGCTTTCGACGAGACCGGCGCGCTTGCCATCATAGCCGCCCATGCGGGGCTTGAGGGCGCGGCGCTGCCGGTGCTGCATGCGCTGCAGGAGGCGTTTGGCTTCATCGACAAGCGCAACATTCCGCTGATCGCGGCGGCGCTCAATATTTCGAAAGCCGAAGTTCACGGCGTCATCTCGTTTTATCACGATTTTCGCGGAGCGAGGCCCGGCCGGCATGTGCTGAAACTTTGCCGCGCCGAGGCCTGCCAGTCGATGGGCTCGGAAAGCCTTGCCGCGCATCTGGCGGCGGCGCACGGCTGCGCTCCCGGGGACACCAGCGCCGACGGCGCGCTGACCATCGATAATGTCTATTGCCTCGGAAATTGCGCGCTGTCGCCGGCGGCGCTGTTTGACGGGGAGCCGGTGGGGCGGCTCGACGCGGCGCGCATTGACGCCCTCGTGGCGCGCAGCCGGGGGCTTGCCTCATGAGCGCGCGTGTTTTCATTCCCTGCGATTCCAGCGCGCTCTCCGTCGGAGCTGACGCTGCGGCGCGCGCCATCGCGCAAGAGGCGGAAAAGCGCGGGCTCGCCGTTGAGATCGTGCGGACGGGATCGCGCGGCCTGTTCTGGCTGGAGCCGATGATCGAGGTTGAGACCGCCAAAGGCCGCCTCGCTTATGGGCCGGTATCCGCCGGCGACGCGGCGGCGTTGTTTGACGCGGGCTTTCTTCAGGGCGGCGCGCATCCCAAAGCGCTCGGCGCGCCGGAGGAAATTCCTTTTCTGAAAAACCAGCAGCGGCTGATTTTCGCGCGCTGCGGGGTGACGGATCCGCTGTCGCTGGCGGATTACCGCGCCCATGGCGGGCTGGCGGGGCTTGAAAAGGCGATTGCCCTCGGCCCGAAAGGCACGATTGAAGAAGTGCTGGCTTCCGGTCTGCGCGGACGCGGCGGCGCGGGTTTTCCGACGGGCATTAAATGGCGCACCGTGGCGGGCGAGCCGGCGGGACAAAAATACATCGTCTGCAACGCGGATGAGGGCGACAGCGGCACGTTCGCCGACCGGATGCTGATGGAAGGCGATCCCTTCACGCTGATCGAGGGCATGGCCATCGCCGGCATCGCCTGCGGCGCGGACAAGGGCTTCGTCTATATACGCTCGGAATATCCGCATGCTTTCCGCATGTTTGAACAGGCGATTTTGAAGGCGCGGGCGGGAGGCGTTCTGGGCGCCGCCGTGCTGGGCTCGCCCCACAGTTTCGATCTGGAGGCGCGGCTTGGGGCCGGCGCCTACATCTGCGGCGAGGAAACCTCGCTGCTTGAGAGCCTTGAGGGCAAGCGCGGCCAGGTGCGGGCCAAGCCGCCGCTGCCCGCGATCGAGGGACTGTTCGGCAAACCCACAGCCATCAACAATGTGCTGTCTTTCGCCTCGGCGCCGTGGATACTTGCCCATGGCGCGAAGGCTTACGCGGAATTCGGCATGGGCCGCTCGCGCGGCACGCAGCCGTTTCAGCTTGCCGGCAATGTTAAGCGCGGCGGGCTGATTGAGCTGGCTTTTGGCGTGACGATCCGGCGGCTCGTCGAGGAATTCGGCGGCGGCACGCATTCGGGGCGCCCGTTGCGGACGGTGCAGGTCGGCGGCCCGCTGGGCGCGTATTTCCCTGACCGCCTGCTCGACACGCCTCTCGATTATGAGGCGATGCTCGAGGTGAAGGGCATGCTCGGCCACGGCGGTATCGTTGTGTTTGATGACAGTGTCGATCTCGCGCGGCAGGCGCGTTTCGCGATGGAATTCTGCGCCATCGAAAGCTGCGGCAAATGCACGCCCTGCCGCATCGGCTCGACGCGCGGGGTGGAAACCCTCGATAAAATCACCGCTGGCGTTGAGCGCGACAAGAACCTCGCGGTGCTCGACGATCTCTGCCAGCTTCTCACTGACGGATCGCTTTGCGCGCTTGGCGGGCTGACGCCGATCCCCGTGCTCAGCGCGCTGACGCATTTCCGCGAGGATTTTCACCGGCCGGCGCAAAAGGCGACATCATGACCCTTATCCGCGAACCTGACACGGGAACCCCCGTCCGCCCGGCGGCGCAAAGCGTCACGCTGACCATCGACGGCGAGCGCGTCACGGTGCCCAAGGGCACGTCGGTCATGGCCGCCGCCGCGCTGATGGGGACGAAAATTCCCAAGCTCTGCGCCACCGACATGATAGGGGCTTTTGGCTCCTGCCGGTTGTGCCTCGTCGAGATCGATGGCCGGCGCGGCACGCCGGCCTCGTGCACCACGCCGGCGGAGCCGGGCATGAATGTGCATACGCAAAACACGCGCCTCGCCAAGCTGCGCAAGGGCGTGATGGAGCTGTATATCTCCGATCATCCGCTGGACTGCCTGACCTGCGCCGCCAACGGCGACTGCGAATTGGAGGACATGGCGGGCGCGGTCGGCCTGCGCGATGTGCGTTACGGGCGCGAAGGCGCCAATCACCTTCACGCCGCCAAGGACGAGAGCAATCCCTATTTCACCTTCGATGAATCGAAATGCATTGTCTGCTCGCGCTGCGTGCGGGCCTGCGAGGAGGTGCAGGGCACTTTCGCGCTGACCATCCAGGGCCGCGGCTTTGGCTCCAAAGTGTCGGCCGGCGGCGTCGATTTCCTCGCCTCGGAATGCGTCTCCTGCGGCGCCTGTGTGCAGGCCTGTCCGACGGCGACGCTGACGGAGAAATCCATCATTGAGATGGGCCAGCCTGATCATTCGGCTGTGACGACCTGCGCCTATTGCGGCGTCGGCTGCTCATTCAAGGCGGAAATGCAGGGCGAGCGCGTCGTGCGCATGACGCCTTACAAGGCGGGCAAAGCCAATGAGGGGCATTCCTGCATCAAGGGCCGCTTCGCCTATGGCTATGCGACCTCCAAGGACCGCGTCACCAAGCCGATGATCCGCGCCAAAATCACCGACCCGTGGCGCGAAGTGTCATGGGATGAGGCCTTCGCTTACGCCGCCGGCGAGTTCAAGCGCATCCAGGCGCGCCATGGCCGGGAGTCAATCGGCGCCATCACCTCGTCGCGCTGCACCAACGAGGAAGTGTTTGTGCTGCAAAAGCTGGTGCGCGCCGGCTTTGGCAACAACAATGTCGACACCTGCGCGCGCGTCTGCCATTCGCCGACGGGATACGGGCTGAAAACGGCGTTCGGGACCTCCGCGGGAACCCAGGATTTCAAGTCGGTGGAGCAGGCCGATGTGATCGTCATCATCGGCGCCAATCCGACCGACGCGCATCCGGTCTTCGCCTCGCGCATGAAAAAGCGTCTGCGCGAGGGCGCGCGGCTGATCATTGTCGATCCGCGCCGCATCGATCTCGTGCGGATGCCGCATGTGCGGGCGGATTATCATCTGCCGCTGCTGCCGGGCACCAATGTCGCCGTCGTCAACGCGCTGGCGCATGTCATTGTGACGGAGGGGCTCGTCAACGAGGCGTTCGTGCGGGAGCGGTGCGAACTTCAGGATTTTGAGGCCTGGGCGCGCTTTATCGCGCGGCCGGAGAACTCGCCTGAGGCGTCTGAAACCTATACAGGCGTGCCCGCCGCCTCGATCCGCGGCGCCGCCCGGCTCTACGCGACAGGCGGCAACGGCGCGATTTATTACGGGCTCGGCGTCACCGAGCACAGCCAGGGTTCGACGATGGTGATGGCGATGGCCAATCTCGCCATGGCCACCGGCAATATCGGACGCGAGGGCGTCGGCATCAATCCGCTGCGCGGCCAGAACAACGTGCAGGGCGCCTGCGACATGGGCTCGTTTCCGCATGAGCTTTCCGGCTACCGCCATGTGTCCGACGACGCGACGGCGCAGGTGTTCGAGACGCTTTGGGGCGTCAAGCTCGACCGCGAGCCGGGCCTGCGCATTCCCAACATGCTCGACGAGGCGGTCAACGGCGGCTTTAAGGGGCTGTACGTGCAGGGGGAGGATATCGCCCAGTCCGATCCCAACACAAAGCATGTCACCGCCGGCCTTGAGGCGATGGAATGCGTCATCGTGCATGATCTCTTTTTGAACGAGACGGCGAAATTCGCCCATGTGTTTTTCCCGGGCTCGTCGTTCCTTGAGAAGGACGGCACGTTCACCAATGCCGAGCGGCGCATCAGCCGGGTGCGCAAGGTGATGACGCCGCTGGCCGGGCTCGCCGACTGGGAGGTGACGCTGGGCTTCGCGCAGGCGCTTGGCTTCGACATGCGCTACTCCCACCCGTCTGAAATCATGGATGAGGTCGCGCTGCTGACGCCGACTTTCAAGGGAGTGTCTTACGCGCGCTTGGATGAGCTCGGCTCGATCCAATGGCCGTGCGACGATGCCGCGCCGGAGGGCACGCCGCTGATGCATGCCGACCGCTTTGTGCGCGGCAGGGGCAAGTTCATGATCACCGAGTTTATCCCCACGGACGAGCGGACCGGCGAGCGCTATCCGCTGCTGCTCACCACGGGCCGCATTCTCAGCCAGTACAATGTGGGCGCGCAGACGCGGCGCACCGAGAACAGCGTGTGGCACGGCGAGGATGTGCTGGAGATTCACCCCTTTGACGCCGAGAACCGCGGCGTGCGCGAGGGCGAGCTGGTGGCGCTCGCCAGCCGCAGCGGCGAGGTGGCGCTGCGCGCGCATGTCACCGACCGGATGCAGCCGGGCGTTGTCTACACGACATTTCACCACCCCAACACCGGCGCGAATGTGATCACGACGGAATATTCCGACTGGGCGACAAACTGTCCGGAGTACAAGGTCACCGCCGTTCAGGTGCGCCCGACGAACTCGCTTTCGGCCTGGCAGGAGCAGGACAACGAAACGTCTGTCTCGCGCCGCCGCCGCGCGCCGGAGAGCCTTGATGCCGCCAAATGAGGCGCCGCCATCGCTGACGCGCGCCGCTGCCGTCTTCCGCTTCGGCGAGACGGCGCGGCAGGCGGCGCGCGCGGTGCCGGTGGAGACGCCGGTCAATATCGTCTACGGTTCGATGCCCTGGGCGGTGATGATGGCAACACCCGCCGATCTTGAGGATTTCGCCGCCGGCTTCAGCCTGACCGAAGGCGTGATCGGGAGCGCGGGCGATATCCGCGGGATTGAAACCGTATCCGAAGAGCGGGGCCTGCGCCTGAACATCACGCTGAGCGCGGAGCGGATGAAAAATCTGCTGGCGCGTTCGCGCAACATGGCGGGGCGCACCGGCTGCGGCCTCTGCGGCATTGACGATCTTTCGGCGCTGCCGGCGGCCAAAATCACCGCGCGCGAAAAGCCGCCGCTGCTGTTGTCGGCGGCGCGGCGCGCGATCGCCGGCCTCGGCGCGCATCAGCCGCTGAACGCGGAGACCCATGCCGTTCATGCCGCCGCCTGGTGCGACCGGCAGGGAAATATCGTTTGCGCGCGCGAGGATGTCGGCCGCCACAACGCGCTCGACAAGCTGATCGGCGCGCTGGCGCGGGCCGGGACGGACCCGGCCTCGGGCTTTGTGTTGATCACCAGCCGCTGCTCCTTCGAGATGGTGGAAAAGGCGGCCGTGTTCGGCGCCCGCGCCGTTGTCGCGGTATCCGCGCCGACGTCGCTGGCCATCGAGCGCGCGCGGGCGCACGGGATGACGCTGCTGGCGGTGGCGCGTTCGGACGGAGCGGTTTGTTTCGCGGGCGCGGAACAGATCGTCGATGACCTCGCGCCCTCTGAAAGATTGCGCGCATGAGCGCTGACGCGATGAGCACGCTGGTGCGGATGGCCAATCAGATCGCCATCGCGTTCCGCCAGGAGCCGCCGGAGAAGGCCGCCGCCGACACGGCGGAGCACATACGGCTCTATTGGACCGGCAAAATGCGCGCCGATCTGCTGGCGCATATGGCGGCGGGCGGCGGGGGCCTTGATGCCGCCGCCGCGCAGGCAATGCGCAGCCTCCCGCCGCCCAAAACGAGAGTTTAAACGCCGCTCATCGCGGCGCGCTGTAATCCGCCGCGATATCGGACGCGGCGCGGGCGGCGTCCCGCGTCAGGGGCGCGCCGCGGAATTTGTCGGTGACCGCGACGATGCCCGCCAGCCTCGGCTCGGCCGCCTCAATCCTCAGCGCCCCCTCGGGATCGTCGGTTTGCAGCGCCGCGGCCATGGCGGCGCGCTCGCCCGCCGTGCCGCCGGCATCGAGCGCCAGCATCAGCGCCAGCCCGGCGGGATCGCCGCTCCGTGCGCGCGCCAGGCGGTAGATGTTCACGAAACGCTTGACCGCGCGGGGCGTGCGTCCGGACAGCGGCGCGAGGGCCGCGACAAGCTCCGCCTCGCCGGGCTGAAACGGCTTGTCCAGCGCGGAGCGCGAGGCGTCGATGGGGGACGCGACCCGCGCGGCGCCGGCGCCCAGCAGGCCCGCCGCATAGGCGCGCAAGCCATCCTCGCCGCCGGGCAGGGTGATGGACAGCGGAATTTGCACAAGCTTTTGCAGGCAGGCGGCGGCGTCGGCGGGACCGCCCCAGCCGGCGGCCAGATGCGCCGGGCTGGCGCAAACCAGCAGGGCAAAGCCAGGCTTGGCCGTGAGCCGTTGCATGGCTTCCAGCAGGCCTGCGGCCTGCGCAGGGCTGACCATATCGAGATCATCAAGGCTGACGAGAATGCGCTGCGGCGCGTCGCCGCCGCGCGCGATGGCGGCTTCAATCGCATCTGTAAACGAGGCGAAGGCGGGCTCGGGAGCCTTGGCGGCGCCTGCCTGGGGGCTGCCGCCGGCGCGCTGTTCCGCTTCGGCGGCGTCGCGCGCATGGATATCGCTTTCGCCGGCGAGCGCATCGACGCGGCGGGTCTGATGGGCGGCCTGCGCGTCCAGTTCGCGCCGGCGGGTGTCAATGTCGGCGCGCAGCAGCCGCGCGCCGCGCGTCAGCGGCCCCGTAAAGCGCATAGCGCGCCAGAGGTTCAGCGCGAGGCACAAACAGGCAGCCGCAATGGCGCCTTGGCGCAGCAGGCCAAACAGGCTGAGATGCGCGCCCAGCCAAGCGGCGACAGGCTCGATCTGATCCGTCAGGCCGCGCAGCCATGGCAGCCAGACTCCGCTGGTCTCGCCCAGCACGCCGGCGCCCCACGCCAGCAAAAACAGCAGAATCGCCCAGACGATCAGCCGCGCCTGCCCGCCGAAGGCCCAGAGAGCGCGCGCGAAGGCCGAAGCGCGGCCTGTCAGCCCCGGGTGCTCGGCGACATCCCGCACGAGGTCTTTGTAGCTGGCGATGGGCTCGCCGGTGAAACCGAAGGCCCGCAGGCGGGATTCAATCTTGGCGCGGTTGGCGCGCGCGTAGGCATCAACGCGCGAGCCGGCGGATTCATACAGCAGCGTCTCGCCCAGCCGCGCCCGGCGGCCGTCGAGTTCCTCCAGAGCGCGGCGCTCGGTGTCGAGGCGGGCACGGGTGTCGTCGAGGCGGGCGTTGGCATCGCGGGCGGCGACATGCGGATCGGTGGCGGCCTGCGCCGCGGCGCGGGCGAGGGCGCCATAGCCCTGCGCCGCCAAGCCGTTATGGAGACCCGCCGCGAGGGCTTCCGCGGGATCGCCCGTGCAATTGGGCGCGGACAGGCGGGTCACTACGAGGCTTGAGATGAAAGGTCCGCCGGCGCGCGCGCCCGCCAGCGCCGCGGCGCGGGAAGCCAGTTGAGCGGCGGCGAGGGACTTGCCCGCGCCGGGCGCGCCAAACAGGCCGATGACGAGCGGCGTTTGCGCGCCCGCGTGGGCCACAAGCTCGGCGGCGTGCTCAATGGCGGCGCCGGCGCTTGCCGCGGTGTTTGGCGGCGACACCGCATCGGCGCGGAACACCGCGCGGGGCGGCGGCGGCTGGGGTTCGAGGGTCACGGGCGGGGCGGCGCCGGGCGTTGATAAATTCATGGGGTCCATTTCCGGCGGCGGAGGCCAAAAGGCTTTTCGGTGAAAACGTCAGGCGCGGCAATCGAGGTTACATAGGGCCGCGGCCATGCCGCGCGCAAGCGCCGGCGCGCGTTGGCCTTGGCGCGGTTTGGCCCGCCGCAGCCTATTCGGCGGCCGAGCGCAGGGGCTCGCGGCCCGTCTTTGCGAGGCCGGCGAGGTTGGGCAGGGTCATGCGCAGCA
>JANYFM010000021.1 GCA_025362655.1 Hyphomicrobiales bacterium
ATCGGGACCAAGTGATCTTTCCGCTGGAGGCGCTCCCCGTGAACGCCGCCAAGCCGGTCACGCTGGTGCTCGATCTGCAATATGCCGCTTGCGATAAAATCTGCATCCCCGCCCAGGCCAAAGCAGGCTTGCGCCTGTCGCCCGCCGCGCCCGCCGGGCAGCAGGCCGCGCGGATCGCCGCTTTTGCCGCGTTGGCGCCAAAGCCGTCCGGGAGCCCGGGCGCGCCGACATTCCGGCTGGAGCCGCAGGGAGGCGGCAAGGCTTGGGGCGACGGGAAGGCTTGGGGCGTCGCCATCACGCCTGCGCCGGATGCCGGCGCTGACCTGTTCGCTGAATTCTCCGACGGCTGGTTTTTTGAAACCAAACGCGCCGCCACGGGCTTCACTCTGACCATGGTCCAGCATCCCCAGGATGCCGGGCCGGGCCCAGTCGAGGTGAAGCTGACCTACACGGGTGAAAACGGCGCGTGGGAATCGATCCAGCGCCTCGACGCGCGGCCTGCGACGCCCTAGAAGGGCGGCGGGCGTTTTGACATCCATTCCGATCAAGCCCGCAAGGAGTTCCCGATGATTAAAGCTGGCGACCGCGTGCCGAACGCGACTTTCACCGTCATGGGCGCGGACGGCCCGAAACCCGTCACGACCGATGAGATTTTCAAAGGCAAGAAAGTCATTCTCTTTGCTCTCCCCGGCGCTTTCACGCCGACCTGCCACCGCAACCACGTGCCAGGCTTTCGCGACCAAGCCGCCGCGTTCAAGGCGAAGGGCGTCGATACCATCGCGGTCACCTCCGTCAACGACGTATTCGTTATGGGCGCCTGGGCCGATGCCAGCAACGCCAAGGATAAGATTGAGTTTCTGGCCGACGGCAGCGCCGCTTTCGCCAAAGCGGTCGGCCTGACGCTCGACCTTGAGGCGCGTGGCATGGGCCTGCGCTCGCGCCGCTATTCGATGCTGGTCGAGGATGGCGTCGTCAAGACGCTTAACGTCGAGGAAGGCACCGGCACCGAAGCCTCCGGCGCTGACAATATGATGAAGCAGGTCTGAAATATGAAGCAGGTCTGAATGATGAAACAGGTCTGAGCGGGCCTGTTTATTTTATACCAAAGGGCATGAGCTTTGACTCATGACCTTTGGCAAGCGCGAACGCGCGCGGTCCTTAAACAAGTATCGGCTGACGCGCGGAAATCTATGAATTGACCACAGGTCAATTCATAGAGCCCTTGGTATTAAAGCCTAACGGCCGGCTCCCTGGGGCCGGCCGTTTTGTTTGGGCGGATAGGGAAACAGCAATCCCGATCCCCTACGCCATGCTGACAGCCTTCTTGCCCAGCGCTGCCTGCGCCGCCGCGAGGCGCGCGATCGGCACGCGGAACGGCGAGCAGGAGACGTAGTCGAGCCCGACGCTTTCGCAAAAAGCGATGCTCGCGGGATCGCCGCCGTGCTCGCCGCAGATGCCCAGCTTGATATCGGGGCGTGTGGCGCGGCCGCGCTCCGCCGCGATTTTCACCAGCTCGCCAACACCCTCCTGATCCAGCGTCACAAAGGGGTCAGCGGGCAGAATGCCTTTCTGTGTGTAGGGCCCGAGGAACGAGGCCGCGTCATCACGCGAAATGCCCAGCGTCGTCTGCGTGAGATCGTTGGTGCCGAACGAGAAGAACTCGGCGGTTTTGGCGATATCGCCGGCGCGCAGGGCGGCGCGGGGCAGCTCAATCATGGTGCCGATCTGATAAGGCACGGCGATGCCGGTCTCTTTCGCCACCGCTTCCGCCATGGCAACGATGCGCGCGCGGATCATGTCGAACTCGGGCCGCGTCATCACCAGCGGGATCATCACTTCGGCCGTCACCGGCTGGCCGGTTTTGCGGCGGGCCTCGACCGCGCCCTCGAATATGGCGCGCGCCTGCATTTCCGCGACCTCGGGATAAGCGATGGCGATGCGGACGCCGCGAAAGCCGAGCATGGGATTGAACTCATGCAGATCGGCGGCGCGGCGTTTCAGCTTTTCGGGGCTGACGCTCATGGCTTTGGCGACTTCGGCGATTTCAGCGTCCGTGTGGGGAAGAAATTCATGCAGCGGCGGGTCAAGCAGCCGGATGGTGACGGGCAGGCCCTGCATGATTTCGAACAGTTCGGCGAAATCCTTGCGCTGCATCGGCAGCAGTTTTTCCAGCGCGGCGCGGCGGCCCTTCTCGTCGTCGGCTAAAATCATTTCACGCACGGCAATGATGCGGTCGCCCTCAAAGAACATATGCTCGGTGCGGCAGAGGCCGATGCCCTCCGCGCCAAAGCCGCGCGCCACCCGCGCGTCGGCGGGCGTCTCGGCATTGGCGCGCACCTTCATGCGGCGCAGCCCGTCGGCCCATTCCATCAGCTTCGAGAAATCGCCGGAGAGCTCTGGCTGCTGCATGGCGATGACGCCCTCCAGCACCTGGCCGTTTGAGCCGTCGATGGTGATGACCGCGCCTTTGGCGAACACCCGCCCCGCCGACGTCATGGTCTGCGCCTGGTAATCCACGCGGATCGCGCCGGCGCCGGAGACGCAGGGCTTGCCCATGCCGCGCGCCACGACCGCGGCGTGCGAGGTCATGCCGCCGCGCGTCGTCAGAATGCCCTCGGCGGCGTGCATGCCGTGAATATCCTCGGGGCTGGTCTCGACGCGCACGAGGATCACTTTGCGGCCGGCGTTCTTCAACTGCTCGGCCTCATCGGAATTGAAAACGATTTCGCCGCAGGCGGCGCCCGGGGATGCCGGCAGGCCCGTCCCGATGATCGTGCGCCGGGCCTTGGGATCGATGGTCGGATGCAACAGCTGGTCGAGCGAGGCCGGATCAACCCGGGTGATCGCTTCTTCGCGTGTGATCAGCCCGTCATTGGCCATATCCACAGCGATTTTGAGCGAGGCTTTGGCGGTGCGCTTGCCGCCGCGCGTTTGCAGCATGAACAGCTTGCCGCGCTCGACGGTGAATTCCATGTCCTGCATGTCGCGGTAGTGCTTTTCGAGCAAATGCGTGACGCGCACGAATTCAGCGAAAACCTCCGGCATGACGCTTTCCATCGACGGCTTGTCGGACATGGCGGCGATGCGGGCTTTTTCGGTGATGTTCTGAGGCGTGCGGATGCCCGCCACCACATCCTCGCCCTGGGCGTTGACGAGGAACTCGCCATAAAGCTCATTGGCGCCGGTCGAGGGATTGCGCGTGAAGGCGACGCCCGTCGCCGAGGTCTCGCCCATATTGCCGAACACCATCGCCTGCACATTGACCGCGGTGCCCCATTCGGCGGGAATATCGTTCAGCCGGCGGTAGGTGACGGCGCGCTGATTCATCCACGAGCCGAACACCGCGCCGATGGCGCCCCATAGCTGCTCCAGCGGGTCCTGCGGGAACGGCTTGCCGATGGCCTCCGCCACCTTGGCTTTGTAGAGGGCGATGATCCCGCGCCAGTCACCGGGCCCGAGATCGGTGTCGAGCATGAAATTGCGCTGATCCTTGTGCTCCTCAAGAATCTCCTCGAAATCGTGGTGATCCATGTCGAGCACGACGGTCGAATACATCTGGATGAAACGGCGGTAGGAATCCCACGCGAAACGCTCATCCCCGGATGATTTGGCGATCGCCTCGACGGTGACATCGTTGAGGCCGAGATTGAGGACGGTGTCCATCATGCCGGGCATCGAGGCCCGCGCTCCCGAGCGCACCGAAACCAGCAGCGGGTCTTGCGGGTCGCCAAAAGTGTGGCCGGCGATTTTGCCGATGTGGGCAAGCGCCGCCGTGACCTGCGCCGCCAGCTCAGCCGGGTATTGGCGGCCGTTGGCGTAAAACGCCGTGCACACCTCTGTCGTGATGGTGAAGCCCGGGGGCACGGGCAGGCCGAGGTTCGACATTTCCGCGAGGTTGGCGCCCTTGCCGCCCAACAGGTCGCGCATGCCGCTGGCACCCTCCGAATTGCCGTCGCCGAACGTGTAAACCCACTTTGTCATGAAATAGTCCCGGTCATGAAATAGTCCCGCTTGATCGGTCTCGAAACCGGGGACAGCGCCTGACCGGCGCGACTCATCCCGCTCCCGGCTGTTTATAACCCCACTCCTGACGGATTTCCGAACAGCGGGCAATGCGGGGGCTATTGCGGGCCGCGTGTTAAATGGTTGTTCTCGTGCGGCGCCGGGATCATGCAGCGCGGTCAGGCCGCGGCGCGAGGCGTGATGGCGGCGAGTTCGCCGGCGAGATGCTCGCCTTCCCGGTGCAGATCGTATTTTGCCTGCATGTTGAGAAACCATTGGGGATCGACCGTGAAAAAGCGACCGAGCCGCAGGGCTATGCTTGGCGAAATACCTTGGTTTCCGCGGCAGATTTCATTGATGCGGCTGCGCGGAACGCGAATGGATTTGGCGAGCGCGTATATGGAAATGCCCATGGGAAGCAGGAACTCCGCTTTCAGAATTTCGCCAGGGTGAGGCAGGGGAATTTCGCGGTTCATCTTTGTATCCTCAATGGTAGTCCACGAATTCAACGTCAAAGGCGTCGCCGTCCAGCCAGACAAAACAAATGCGCCATTGGTCGTTGACGCTGATCGACCACTGTCCGGCGCGTCTGCCTGTCAATGGGTGCAGGCGGTCGCCGGGGGGAACGCGGAGATCGTCGATCCGGGTGACCGTGTCGAGCAGAAACAGCTTTGACACGGCGCGTTTCGCCACATCGGATGGAACATTCTTTGGGATGCGCCCTTGATGCCGCGCCCTTGTACGACTGTCTTTGATCGTTTTAATCACAAAGCAAGCGTACTAGAAAATGGTACTTAAGGCAGGTCGTTCGCACAACTTGGATATACCCTCACCCCCCGGCAATCTCTCGAGCCGCCTTCACCAGCTCCGCCGGCGCGCCGTAAATCTCCTCGACGGCCCGCAGCGCTTCTTCGCCTGACTTCGGGGCCACCGGAAGGCGCAGCCTGGCGGCATCGGCAAGGAAATCCGCGTCCCGCGCCGCCGCGTCAAAAGCCTCTCGCAAAAGGCGCACACGCTCCGCCGGAACCCCGCCTGACACCACGAAGGGCCGCCCCAAGCCGCCCGGCGCTGTCAGCAGGCGGATGATGTCCCGCGAGCGCGAATCCGGCGCCAGCGCGGCCATGTCCGGCAGGCCCGCGGGCATTCCCGGCGCGTTCGAGAGCGTCGAGCGCATCAGCGGGTTGATTTTGCCGCCGTCCACCCATTCGGCGGGCAGGCTGCTCCAAGCCCCGCAATCGCCGTCCAATTCGCCGCGCTCAATGGCGAAGCGCTGCTCGGCGCTGCCGGGATACCCGAGGACCTGGCGCACATCGACGCCGAAAAAGCGTTTCAAAATGTTCTGGTTGATAAAAGCAGAGGTTCCCGGCCCGACGTCGCCCATATGCACCGGCCCGCGCCGCCGCACATCGTCAAGTGTTTTGAGGCCGAGCGCCCCCCACGTGTAGCAGACCGTATTGTCCGGGGTGATGCTCCCGATCCAGCCGTAGCCGCGGAAATCCGCTCTCACCCGCTCGGGAAACAGCCGGGAATCGCCGATCAAACTGAAATTGAACGTATTCAAAACCGTCCCGTCACGGGGCGCGCGGGTGTCCAGATATTGCAAAGCGGTCAGGCTGGAGCCGCCGCTCATATTGCTGACGACGACATCGGGCCTGCCGGGAATAAACCGCCCCAAGTGCCGGGCCAGCAGCCGCGCATTCAAATCGAACCCGCCGCCGGGCGAAAAGCCAACGAGAATCGTGATGGTTTTGCCGCGGTAGAAATCCTGCGCCGGCGCGGGCGCGGCGAAAGCCATTCCCGCCAGCAGGCCCGGCATAAGGCCGCGCAGCCGCATAGGATACTCCCGAACGCCGGCGCCTCAACGGGGCGGCCCGTCCGCAGGCTAGTCAATGTCAGGGCCTTTGCCCAGCGGCGGGCCTTGAGCACACTGACAGCGCCGCCCGGAGCGGCTATAGAAATTCTTGCAAACGCTAAATCCCCGCCTTTTTCACGCCGCAGGCCGCGCGCATCGTCCGGAACGAATGAACAAGCTCATTTCCGCCCAATCCCCCCGCATTTTCGAAAACCCGCTGCTGGAGCGGTTTTCGCGGGCTCATCCGCGCATGCCGGTCTTCGTCTATGCGCCCGTTGCGGCGGTTTTCCTGTGGCTGGCCCTGCGCGAGGCGGCGGCGATCCCGGTGATCGCGCAGGCCCTCGGCGGCTATCTCCTGTGGACCCTGACCGAATATTTCGGGCACCGGTTCATATTCCACTTGGTTCTGCCCGGCGCGCTGGGCGCGCGGCTGCATTTCCTGATCCATGGGGTGCATCACGATTTTCCCAACGATCCTTGGCGCCTCGTCATGCCGCCGCTGCTGAGCCTGCCGGTGTTGGGCATCGCCGCCGGGGTGATCTGGCTGATTTTCGGTGAAGCCGGCTTTGCGGGGGTCATGGCCGGATATCTCATTGGCTACATCCTCTACGACACGCTGCACTATGAACTGCACCACGCGGAACAGCGCAGCCGCGCCGGGCGCTGGCTGAAACGCCAGCATATGATGCATCATTTTCGCGATCCCAATCAGGCTTTCGGCATCAGCTGCCCGTGGTGGGACTATGCTTTTGGGACGGCGCGGCGGGAACCCCCGGAAAAAGCGTGATTTTAGGTGTCCGGCCTATTTGCCGCAGGCTCCACAGGCGTATAATCGGCTAAAATCTTTCATCGCGCTTCTGCTGTTGACCCGCGCCTTCCGGAAAATTCGTGACCCAGACCCGCTCAACCCCTCTGCTTGACCGCATCCAAAGCCCGCAGGACCTGCGCGCGCTTGCCCCTGGGGATTTGCGCCAGGCCGCCGACGAATTGAGGCAGGAGACAATCGGCGCGGTGTCTGTCACCGGCGGACATCTGGGCGCGGGGCTGGGCGTCGTCGAACTGACCGTCGCGCTGCATTACGTATTCGATACGCCGCGCGACCGGCTGATCTGGGATGTCGGCCATCAGGCTTACCCGCACAAAATTCTCACCGGGCGCCGGGACCGAATCCGCACCCTGCGCCAGCCGGGCGGCCTCTCCGGCTTCACCAAGCGGGCCGAGAGCGAATACGACCCGTTCGGCGCCGCGCATTCCTCAACCTCAATTTCCGCCGGCCTCGGCATGGCCGTGGCTCGCGATCTCCAGGGCGGCAAAAACAATGTCATCGCCGTCATCGGCGACGGCGCCATGTCCGCCGGCATGGCCTATGAGGCCATGAACAACGCCGGCCATCTGCATTCGCGCCTGATTGTCATTCTCAATGACAACGACATGTCCATCGCGCCGCCGACCGGCGCCATGTCGGCCTATCTCGCAAGGCTCGTGTCGGGCCGCACCTACACGTCGATCCGCGAGGCGGCCAAACAACTGGCGCGCCGGCTGCCGAAATTTTTCTACGACCATGCCAAGCGGACGGAGGAATATTCGCGCGGCTATTGGATGGGCGGCACGATGTTCGAGGAGCTGGGCTTCTATTACGTCGGCCCCATCGACGGTCATAACCTTGATCATCTTCTGCCGGTTTTGAAAAACGTGCGCGATAATTCCAGCGGGCCGGTGCTGGTTCACGTCGTCACTAAAAAGGGCCGGGGCTATCCGCCGGCCGAAGCCTCCTCCGACAAATATCACGGGGTCAACGCCTTCGACGTGGTGACGGGGACGCAGGCCAAAGCCAAGGCCAACGCGCCCGCTTACACAAAGGTGTTTGCCGACGCGCTGATAGAGGAGGCCGCGCGCGATGAAAAGATTGTCGCCATCACCGCCGCCATGCCGGCTGGCACGGGCCTTGATCATTTCGGCAAGAGGTTTCCGGCGCGGACTTTTGATGTGGGCATCGCCGAGCAGCACGCGGTGACTTTCGCCGCGGGGCTTGCGAGCGAGGGCTACAAGCCGTTCTGCGCGATTTATTCGACGTTTCTCCAGCGCGCTTATGATCAGGTGGTGCATGACGTGGCGATCCAGAATCTCCCCGTGCGCTTCGCCCTCGACCGCGCCGGCCTTGTGGGCGCCGACGGGCCGACCCATGCGGGCTCATTCGATCTTGCCTATCTCTGCTGCCTGCCGAACATGGTGGTGATGGCCGCGGCGGACGAGGCCGAGCTGGTTCATATGGTGGCCACCGCCGCGCGCCACGACAGCGGCCCGATCGCTCTGCGGTATCCGCGCGGCGAGGGCGTCGGTGTCGAAATGCCGGAGCGCGGCATTCCCCTTGAAATCGGCAAGGGCCGGATGCTGCGCGAGGGCGCGCGCGTCGCGCTGTTCTCGCTCGGCACGCGCCTCGCGGAGTCATTGAAAGCCGCCGAGGACCTCGCCGCATACGGGCTCTCCACCAGTGTCGCCGACGCGCGCTTTGCCAAGCCGCTGGACAAGGATCTGCTGCGCAAACTCGCCGCGAGCCATGAAGTGCTGATCACCATCGAGGAGGGTTCGTCCGGCGGTTTTGGCGCGCTGGTGCTGCAAACCCTCAGCGATGACGGCGCGCTCGATGCCGGCGGCCTCAAGGTGCGGACGCTGGTTCTGCCCGACACGTTTATCGATCAGGACAAGCCCGAGCGCATGTATGCGAAAGCCGGGCTCGACGCCAAGGGCATCGTTGCCAAAGTGCTGGAGACGCTGGGCCGCGGCGAAGAGGCCGCGCGGGGCATGATCGCGTAGGGATGGCTGCCGCTCAATAATAAATCGTCTTGACGCAGCCCTCGGCATCGCACGACACGCTCGTCAGCGGCGCGATCGTCCGCGCGGCCAGCGCGGCGGCGGCGGCGCGGGCGGCTGGGGTCCTCGGCACAGCGCCGGTGATGACGATACCCGCGCCGAGAGAGCCGGACGCTGTCTCAGCGAGGGCGGGCGCTGCGGCGATCATCAATACGGCGGCGATGCGGAGCATAAAGTTAATCCTTCGTTAATTCATTCTGCCACACCGCGTCCCGCAATGGAACACGGCTGCCGTTCCCCCGCGGGAACAGCAAATCCCGGGCCGCCGGAGATTGTTTCGCCGCCGCGGCAAGGGCGTGCTACGAGGCCGCATGCGTCAGCGCGCCGACATTGCCCTCGTTGAACGCGGCTTCTTTGAAAGCCGCGCGCGCGCCCGCGCCTCCATCGAGGCCGGGCTCGTGACGGCGGATGGCGTCAGGCTGGCGAAGCCGGCGGAGCGGATCGCGCCCGGAGCGAGGATCGAGGCCGCCGCGCCGCATCCCTTTGTGTCGCGCGGCGGTCTGAAACTGGAGGCGGCGCTCGCGGCCTTCGGCTTTGAGGCATGCGGCGAAACCTGCCTCGATATCGGCGCCTCCACCGGCGGCTTCACCGATGTTTTATTGCGGCGCGGGGCGGCAAAGGTTTACGCCGTCGATGTCGGCCGCGGGCAATTGCACGCCAGCCTGCGGGGCGATGCGCGCGTTGTTTCCATGGAGAGCACGGACGCGCGGGGCCTCGCCGCCGCCGGGTTCAGGGAACCGCCGGGGCTGATCGTCTGCGATCTCAGCTTCATATCGCTGAAACTTGTTTTGCCGCATGTTCTGGCCCTCGCGGCGCCCGGCGCGAAGCTGGCCGCGCTGATCAAGCCGCAGTTCGAGGCGGGCCGCGCGCGCGTTAACAAGGGCATTGTGCGCGATGCCGCTGTTCACCGGGACGTTTGTGAGGGCATTTGCGCTTTCGTCAGCGCGCTCGGCTGGCGCGTGCGCGGCGTGATCCCCTCGCCGATTGAGGGCGGAGACGGCAACCGCGAATTTTTATTGGGAGCGGCGCAGGGCGCCGGACTATGAATCCGCTGATGAACCAAACTTTGACAATCGACAAGCTCGGCCAGCGCGGCGAGGGCATCGCGGCCGGCGATGAGGGCCAGGTTTTCGTGCCCTATGCGCTGGCGGGCGAGACTGTGACCGCCGAGGTGCATAACGAGCGCGGCCGGCTCGTTGAAATCCTTGAGCCCAGCCCCGACCGCATTCCGGCGTTTTGCCCGCATTACGGAATCTGCGGCGGCTGCGCCGTGCAGGCGCTGGCCGCGCCCGCCTATGCTGAGTGGAAGCGGGGTCTCGTGGTGGCCGCGTTGGCGCACGCGGGCGCTGTGATACCCGTCGCGCCGCTGATCGATGCCCATGGCGAGGGCCGCCGCCGCGCGACTTTCCACGCGCGCTTTGCCCGCGATGAACGCGGCGCCGCCATCCTTGAAGTCGGATTCATGCGCGCCCGTGAGCACGCGATCGTCGACATCGAAGCCTGCCCGGTTCTCGCGCCCTCCATGGCCGGCGCTGTCGCCGCCGCGCGCGCTGTGGCTTCCGCGCTGAAATCCAAGGAGAAGCCCCTCGATATCGTTGTCACCGCGACGCTGAACGGTCTGGATATTGACGTCCGCGGCGCGGGAAAACTGGATTTCACCCTGTCGCAAAAGCTGGTTGCCGCGGCCGCCGCGCTCGACATCGCGCGGATTTCAAACCACGGCGAAACCATCATCGAGCGCCGGGCCCCCGCGCTCGCCATGGGCCGCGCCGGCGTGATTCTCCCTGCCGGCGCCTTTTTGCAGGCGACGTCAGCCGGTGAGGCTGCGCTGGCGGCGCTCGCGCAGGCCGGCATCGGCAAATCCAAGAGCGTCGCGGATCTATTCGCCGGCGTCGGCACTTTCGCGCTGCGCCTCGCCGAAACCGCCGCCGTTCACGCGGTGGAAACCGACGCCGCCATGCTCGGCGCGCTGGAGCGGGCCGCGCATGAGGCGCCGGGGCTGCGGCGCGTCACCATTGAGACGCGCGATCTGTTCCGCCGGCCGCTGCTGGCGGACGAGCTTAATCGTTTCGATGCGGTCGTGTTCGATCCGCCGCGCTCGGGAGCGGAGTCTCAGGCCAAACAGCTCGCAGCCTCCGCCGTGCCGGTCGTGATCGCCTTCTCCTGCAACGTCCAGACCCTCTCGCGCGATGCGAAGATACTGCTGGATGGCGGTTATGCCTGCGATCTCGTCACGCCCGTCGATCAGTTCCGCCACTCGCCGCATGTCGAGATGGCCGCCGTGTTCCGGCGCGCCAAAGTCAAAGCCGGACGGCGCGGACGCCTGCTCGGCTGAGCCGCGCCGGCGTTACGCGATGGCCGGCTGCAAGGCGTTCAGATGCGCCTCGATTTCCTCGCAAGTCAGAAGGTCCGCGTATTTCTGGCCGATATCGAACAGGTTCGCCTCGTGCGGGCCCATGGCGCGGTCGCCGACGCCGTCAGACGCGACGATGACGCGGAAATTGTAACTCATGGCGTCAATGACAGAGGCGCGCACGCAGCCCGACGTCGTGCAGCCTGTGACGATAATGGTGTCCGCGCCTTTGCCGACCAGCCAGCCGGCGAGGCTGGTGCCAAAGAAAGCCGAGGGCTGCGTTTTGCGGATCACGTGTTCTCCGGGCGCCGGCTCCAGCTCGGGCACAATCTGGCTTGACAGCGCGCTTTCCGTGAGGCCCCGCAGGGCCGGCGCTTTCAGGCAAAACACGCCGTGGTCCGAACCGTCGTTCGCGTAAACGACGCGGGTGAAGACGATGGGCAGCAGCGCGGCCCGGGCCGCCGAGAGCAGCCCCGCAGTGCGCGCGATGGCGTCGGCTATATTGCCGCCGCCGAATTGCGCGGGATCGTTGAAGCCGTTGGTGAAATCGACAATGAGCAGCGCCGGCGCGCGGCCGAAGCCCGACAGGTTGCCAAAACCCTGCGATTTGTAAATGTCGAGGTCCGCCATGGCGCTTCTCCCCTTACGGTTTCCAATAGCGGCTGAACCGCGTCGCCACCACATCCTCATAGGCGACGGGCGTCTCGATAAGCCCCTGGTTCATTTGGAACTCAACCATGCCCCGCACAAATTCCGGCGTGATCGACGCATCATATTGCGGCAGATCGCGCTTGACGACATCGGCGATGAGCTCGGCCTCGGCGGCCGGGAAAAGCTTGCGTCCGACTTTTGTCGCCAGCGAAATGTCGGCTTTCAGCGCCTGTTGGGTTTTCACCAAAGCGCGCACCGCGGCCGCCGCCTGTTCGGGGTTGCGCTCGATCACCGCGTCCGACGTGATCAGGGCTGACATGGTGTAATGCAGCGCTTTGGGCGGCCCGTCGCCGCGCCGCGCATCGATCACGATAGTGCCCGCGCCGCTGCGAACCGCGACCTCCGCGCCCATGCCGTTTGCCCAGAAGCCGTCGATGAGCCCGGCCTCCAGCGCTTTGGCGGCGGCGACGCCGAAATTCTTGTTCTCGCCCAGAAAGGCGCCGGGCACCGGGCCGATGGTCACTTTGTCGCGGACAACATCAATGCCGGATTCAATCAGCAATTGTTTCAGCCCGAGATCGACCAGCGGGGCGGCGCCGATGCTCAGCCCTTTGATGGCGGAAATATCGCCCTTTTTCGCGCCGATATCCTTGCGCAGAACCAGGAACCAATAAGTGTTCTGCGCCTGCGCCGCCAAAAGTTTGCCGCCTTTCCAGCCGGGAAAAGCGAAGGGCACGCTGTGGGCGGAGCCGCCGACGAAATCGATGCCGCCGTCGCGCAAAACCTCCAGCGTTTTGTTGACCGGAAAAATCAGCTCCAGCTTCATATCGAGCCCCTCCTCCTGGAAGAAGCCAAGCTCGACGGCCGCCGCGGCGGGAAAGTAGGAGTTGGAAATCAGATCGGGGATGGCTATTTTCATTGGCCTCGGTCCTTGCTTTTGTTTCACACGATGGAATTGGCGCGGCGCAGTCCTTCGATCATCGCGACGCGCAGCAAATAGGCGCGCAGGGCGGCGGGGTCGGCGGCGATGGCGCGCAATTCATCGTGAAAGGCGCGCCGCGCGGTCTCGTCCTTTTGTTCGATGTTTCGCTTATTGTCGATGGTCTGACGCTGCAAAAACTCCTGCGCGACGGTGCGGCGCTGGCGGTCGTAGAGATCGAACAGGTCTTCGCTCTCCCCGTCAAACACCCGGCAGGTCTTATCCGCCAGATTGAATGCGTCGTGCAGGCCAAAGTTCATTCCCATGCCGCCGAGCGGATTGTTGATATGCGCCGCGTCCCCCGCGATAAGCAGGCGCCCGGCGCGGTAGCGCGAGGCGACGCGCTGATGCACGTCATAGAGGTTTTTGTGCGCGATGGCGTAATCCCCGGCCTTGGGGTGGAACCCCTGGATCAGCCGCTGCGCGTTCGCCTCGTCCAGTATCCCTTCCGGCGCCGCGGCGGCGTCGGTGGGGAACACCACGCGCCACATCCCCAGGCCGTCCTCGCCCGGCACGCGAAATAAGGCGCACCATTGTTCGGGGTCCGCGATGTAATTCGTCCATGCATAGCCAGCCGCGCCAAAATCGAAGCGCGTGCTGAGCACGAGAAAGCGCTCAGCATAGGTAAAGCCTTCGAATGGAACCTTCATGGATTTGCGCACCTGGCTGCGCCCGCCGTCGCAGCCCGCCATATAAAGGCCATGAAAAATCCGCGCGCCGTCCGGTGTTTCCACATGGGCCAGGACGCCCTGCGCATCCTGTTCGGCGCCGGTGACGCGGTGGCGCATCAATACCTCGGCGTTCGGATAATCCTTGAGAAGATCGCGCAGAAGAAAGCAGAGCTTGTGCTGCTCCAGCATCAGGCGGAAGGGATACCGGGTATCGTCCCGGAGCGAGCCGAGATCGAAATCCGCAATGACGCCAAGCCGCCGGTCGCGGTACTGGTAGTTGGGCACAACCAGCCCGCGGGCGATCATCGCTTGCGCGGCGCCGATGCCGTCGAACAATTCCAGGGTCGGCGGATGGATCGTGCCGGCTCTCGGATCATCAAAAATTTTATCCCCCGCCTCAAACAGGGTGACGGGAATGCCGCGCCGCGCGAGGCAAAGCGCGAGGGTGAAACCAACGGGCCCGCCGCCTGCGATCAGCACCCTGTCCCGCCCGCTCATATCCGCTCCGAAAACACAACCGCCGTCACCAGGGCCAGCCGCCGCATTCACCTAATGCGCTCTTTCAAAATCCGTCAACAGGCCGCACAATGATGCGCATCGCACAGGCGCCGGGAGGCCGCATGAATCCGCAAAACAAAATCCTCAAAGCCCAGCAGCCGTGGATCGGCCCGCGCGGCCGCATCGGCGTTGTGCTGCCCTCGACCAATATCGGCGTCGAATATGACTGCCAGCGCATCATCCCGCCCGGCGTGACGTGGCATTTCGCGCGGTTTTTCGTGGCGCAGCCCGATCTTTCCAGCGATGATATGTTCCTCGCCTTCATTGAGGAAATCCGCAAAACGATTCCCGACGCGGTGCGCGATATCATGACCTGCGAGCCCTCTTACATTATGATGGGCATGTCGGCGGAAACGTTCTGGGGCGGCCTTGAGGGCAATGCCGAATTTGAGGCGCGGCTGCGCGAGGGGCTTGGCCCGCATATCGGGCTGACCAGCGGCGCCGCCGCGCTGAAAGCCTCGCTCGACGCTTTCGGCGCGAGACGCGTGGCGGCGCTGACGCCCTATCAAAGCGTCGGTGACGATCAGGTGCGGCGGTTTCTGGAGGAGTCCGGCTATGAGGTGACAAACGTCGTTGGCCTCAAATGCGATACCGCGACCTCGATCGCCCATACGCCGCCGCGCGAGGTGATCGACGTTATTCTCAACCAGCTCGATGGCGACGGCGTTGACGCCATCGTTCAGGCTGGCACCAACCTTTCGACACAGGATATTTTCCCCGCGCTGGAAATGCAGCTCGGCAAGCCGCTGATCCCCATCAACGTCGCCACCATCTGGCACGCTCTGCGGGCGCAGGGAATCGTCGACAGGATTTATGGCCGCGGCCTGCTGCTGGAGCGGTTTTAGCTTCAGGTCGCGCTTAAGCCCGCCAGTTTCACCGCCTCGGCCCAGAGTTTAATGTCCGCCGCGATGGTTTCGCGGAACTGGTCGGGCCGGTCGCCCAGCGGCGTGATGCCGAACGTTTCGAAAGCGCTCAGCAGTTCCGGCGCCTTCAGCGCCAGCGCCACTTTAGCCGCGAGGCTGTCGATGATTTCGCCAGGCGTGCCCGCCGGCGCCAGCAAGCCGTTCCACGTCAGCGTTTTGAACCCGGGGAAGCCTGATTCCGCAACCGTCGGCACATCCGGCAATTGCGGCGCGCGCGCCGCGCTGGAGATGGCCAGCAGACGCAGCGAGCCGGTGCCCGCATGCGGCATAACCTCCGACAGATTGGCAAAATAAAAGGGAATATGACCCGCCAGCAGATCGGTCACCGCGGGCGCGCCGCCCTGGTAGGGCACGTGCGTCATCGTCAGTCCCGCGCGGTTGAGCAGCAGCATCATCGTAAGATGGCTGAGGCTGCCGATGCCGCCGGAGCCGTAGGGCATGCTGTCTTTCGCCGCTTTGGCGTAAGCGACGAACTCACCGAGCGTTTTGGCTTGCACGAGCTTGGCGCTCGCCGCCAGCACGAAGGGATTGTAACCGACATTGCTGACCGGCGCGAAATCGTTGACGGGGTCATAGTTGACCTTGGTCATCGCCGGAAAAATGGCGATCTGCGGCAGCGCCGCCATGAACAATGTATATCCGTCCTTCGGCGAGCGGGCCGCCGCGCTGGCAGCCAGCGCGCCATTGGCGCCGGGCCGGTTTTCGACGATGAACTGCTCTTTGAACAGTTCGCTCAATTGCCGCGCGGTCAGCCGGGCGATGCTGTCGGTGTTGCCGCCGGCCGCGAACGGCACGAGAATGCGAACGGGTTTCAGCGGCCATCCCTGCGCGCGGGCCGGCAATGCGGCGCTGACAGGAAGGCCCGCGAGGACGGCGGCGGTGAAACGTCGTCTTGTCAGCATGAGACGGCTCCTTGGAATGCTATTGTAGCGCATTTTGAAGTCCAAGCCAGATTCGGGCCAGGACCGCGTAATGCCGAAACGCCGCCACCGCTTGATCTGAGGCGCGGGATACGGGAAGGTCGCGTTTTCCGGATCATCTCCGGCGCAACACTTCTGGAGGAGTCATGACGGCATTTCTGGCGCGCGGTGTGTCGGCGGGCGAAGCGGCATGCTCCTGTTGCGGCGTTTCCCGGCGCGGATTGTTGCTGGGCGGCGCGGCGGCGGCGGGCGCGGCGCTCGCGGGGCCGGCGGGCTTTGCGCAAACCCCCGCGCCCCCTTCCCCTTCTTCGCGCATTGACACGCATCATCATTTCTATCCGCCCGCGGTGCAGGCGTTCCCCGGAGTCGCAAGCCCGCTGATCGCCGCGTGGTCGCCGGCCAAATCGCTGGAGGAGATGGACAAGAACGGGGTGAAAACCTCGATCCTCTCGATGGCCTCCGCGCCGCTGGCTTGGTTTCAGATGGAAACCCAGGAATCCCGCAAATTCGTGCGCGGCATCAACGATTTCGGCGCAAAGATGATCGCCGACAAGCCCGGCCGCTTCGGCCTTTTCGCTTTTCTCTCCATGGTTGATGTCGAGGGCTCTCTGAAAGAGATTGAATATGCCTTTGACACTCTGAAAGCCGATGGCGTCGGCCTGTCCACAAGCTACGTTGACAAATATCCGGGCGACGAGAAATTCGCGCCCGTCTTCGCCGAGCTCAATCGCCGCAAAGCGACGGTCTATTTTCACCCGACAACCGCCGCTTGCTGCGCCGGCTATGTTCCGCAGGCCGGCGATTCATGGGCCGAAGTGCCGCACGACACGACGCGCGCCATCCTCAGCCTGATGTTCACGGGCTCCTTGCTGAAATACCGCGACATCAAGTTCCTGTGGTCGCACGGCGGCGGCACGGTTCCGATGCTGGCGGGCCGCATAGACTGGCTGTCGAACCTCCAGGTGCGCAACCGCAAGGATTTGCTGCCCGACGGCATTGAGGCGGAGCTGAAGCGCTTTTGGTATGATACCGCGAATGCCGGCTATGCCAGCTCCATGGCGGCGCTGCTGAAGCTGGTGCCGTCCTCGCAGATAGTGTTTGGCACCGATTATCCTTATATCACCACGGAATGGAACATGAAGGCTTTGCGCGGCGCGGGCATCACGGATGAGATGATCCGCGGCATTGAATCGGAAAACGCCAAAACACTCATTCCGCGCCTCAAAGCCTAATCCGCCTTAAAGGAAAACAATATGTCCGCAGTCATTCTCCACGGTTATTTCCGCTCGTCGGCGGCGTTCCGCACCCGCATCGCGCTCAACCTCAAAGGGATCGCCTACGGGCAAAAATCCCGCCATCTGCGCAAGGGCGAGCAGCGCGCGCCCGATTTTCTCAAGCTCAATCCGCAGGGCCTCGTGCCCGCGCTTGAGATCGACGGGCGGGTGCTGACGCAATCCCTCGCCATCATTGAATATCTTGAAGAGACGCGGCCGGCGCCGGCGCTGCTGCCGAAGGATTCCGCCGGACGGGCGCGGGTGCGCGCGCTGGCCTACGCCCACGCCATAGAAATCCACCCCATCAATAATCTTCGCGTGCTGCAGGACCTGACCGCGCGGTTCGGCGCCGATGAGAAGGCGGTGGCGGACTGGTTCCGCCACTGGGTGAACGAAACCTTCGGCCCGATTGAAACGATGCTGGCGAATGATTCCGCGACGGGAAAATTCAGTCACGGCGACACGCCGGGCCTGGCGGATGTGTGCCTAGTGCCGCAGGTCGTCAATAATATGCGTTTTGATGTGGATATGTCGGTTTACCCGGTGATTTCCCGTATCCATAAAGCCTGCCTAGAACTGCCGGCCTTCGCCGACGCGATGCCGGCAAAACAGCCGGACGCCGAATAGTCCTCCGGCGCAATCCATTCTTCGGGGACACATTATGCCGCACCGCAAACCCTTTATCGTAGGCATTGGCGGGACGACGCGCTCCGGCTCGTCGTCCGAGCAGGCGCTGACGCTGGCGCTCAAACACGCCGCCGCGGCCGGCGCGGATACCATGCTGTTTGGCAGCGCCGATCTCGTGCAACTGCCGATGTACGATCCGGATCCCGGCGCGATGACTCCATCGGGCAAACGGCTGATAGAAATCCTGCGCAGGGCGGACGGCGTCATATTAGCTTCGCCCTGCTATCACGGCGGCGTTTCCGGGCTGATTAAAAACGCCATCGATTTCATGGAGGAGATGAACCGCGATGAACGCGTTTATCTCGACGGGCGCGCTGTCGGCCTCATTGCCTGCGGCTACGGCTATCAGGGCCCCGGCCCGGTGCTGGCGCAATTGCGCCAGACCGCGCACGCCCTGCGCGGCTGGCCGACGCCGCTGGGTGTCGGGGTCAATTCCGCCGTGGTGAAATTTCAGAACAGCGAATGTTCGGACGCCGCAATCGGCAAACAGATCGAAATCATGGCGCATCAGGTGGCGGAATTCGCGGCGCACCGGATTGCGGCGAAAGGATAAGGCGCGGAGAGGCTTTTTCCCCGGCCATAACGCGCCGCGGTTCCCGCCACGAGGCGCTCATTGCGGGGCAAAATATCAAGCCACAAGCCGCAGCCGGCAGCGGAATTCGCGCGGCGAAGCGAGAGCCCCGCGCAATTGCTCCAAGCTCGATACGCCAGGCGCAATCGCGGCTTTGCGCACGATCAAACCTTCCACCGCGCCCAGACCGGGAAACAGCCGCTGGAGCAAAGTCGCCGGCGAGGCACGCAGGATCGCCGCGGCCGGCGCGCGTGTCCGGGCGACGCCGAACATATCGGTGATCTCCTCAATAAAGCCGGCCTCCGGCGCCCGGCCAGCCCGCAAAATCAGCACAAGATCGCCGCGCGCCGCCGCCAGCCCGGCGGCCAGCACGCTATCGGGCCCTGCGCTAAGCGCCAGCGCGCAACCCGCATGGTCAGCAATTTCAGCGGCTTGAGCTGTGCCGTTCGTCGCGGCCAGCGTTACATCGCGTATCAGCCCTTCAATAGCGGCCGGCACCAGCGAGGCAAGCGTGCGCACCATGGCCTCGGGCGAGGCTGAAACGCGAACGCGCCCATCGGATGCGACTATGACAGCAGACAGCATGGCCTGTGCATATCACGGATTCGAAAGGCGAAAACCGCGTCGCCCCCTTGGTTTTCCACAGCGGCTTGACAAAAAAATAAATGTTCCTTATTTGTTCTTTCGTTCCCTCTTTGTTTCAATCCAGGTTTGGAGCCGGCCCCATGCAAGCGGAGTTATTGAGTTCTGGCTCCGCCCTGCCGCTGATGCCCCGCAATGGGCGTGTGAACATCGGCGCGCATAATGGCGAGGCTTTCGCCTTGCCGGGAATCGCACCGGCCCGCCGCCATGGCCGCGGCGCGGCGACCAACCGCAGCGGGCGCTTTGAAAGCGAGGCGCGCGAGGCGCTCGACGACGGCTGGGACAGCCTCGGCGAACTGGAGGCATTGCGCACCGAGGTTACCATCGAGCGCCCCAAGACCATTATCACCCGCAATGATTCGCCGGATATATCCTTCGACCGCTCGATCAACCCCTATCGCGGCTGCGAGCATGGCTGCGTTTATTGTTTTGCGCGGCCGACCCATGCCTATATGGGCCTCTCGCCAGGGCTCGATTTCGAGACGCGGCTGTTCGTCAAGGACGGCGCGGCGGGACTTCTGGAAAAGGAGCTATCGGCCAAAAATTACGTGCCGAAGACGATCGCCATCGGCACCAATACGGACCCCTATCAGCCCCTGGAGCGCAGCCACAGGGTTATGCGTTCGGTGCTTGAGGTGCTGGAGCGGACCGGACATCCTGTCGGCATCGTCACAAAATCCCACCTTGTCACCCGCGATATCGACATTCTCTCCCGCATGGCGCGGCGCGGACTGGTGAAAGTCGCGCTCTCCGTGACGACCTTGGACCGCAAACTTGCCCGCCTGATGGAGCCGCGCGCCGCCAGTCCGGAACGGCGGCTGGATGCGATCGCTCAATTGTCGCAGGCCGGCATTCCCGTCAGCGTCATGGTTGCGCCGGTCATTCCCGCCATCAACGATGCCGAGATCGAGACCATACTTACCCGCGCCCGCGCTTTTGGCGCCAGCGAGGCGGGATATGTGATGCTGCGGCTGCCGCTGGAGGTTGCGGATTTATTCGGCGAATGGCTCCTGGAGCATTATCCGGACAAACATAAGCGGGTCATGTCGCTTGTCGGCGATATGCGCGGCGGCAAAGCCTATGATTCCGCCTGGGGGGAACGCATGACCGGCACCGGCCCCCAAGCCTGGATGGTCGGCCGCCGATTTGAAACCGCCAGCGCGCGGCTGGGCTTTCGTCAGTCGCGGTTGAAGCTGCGAACCGATCTCTTCACGCCGCCGGCGAAATCTTCAGCGCAGCTCGCGCTGTTCTAAAACGGCGGACCGGTTCATCCGCATTGTTAAAGCCATCGCCTTAAGTTCAAGCGTTGCGTCGCAGTCAGGAGTCCGCCGTGAAGTTTTATCCCGGTATCACACTCGTCACGCTGGGCGTCGAGAATGTCGAGCGGGCCGGAGCGTTCTATGAGCGGCTTGGCTGGCGGCGGTCCAAGGGGGCGAGCCAAGCGGCGATTATGTTCTTTGCGCTCAATAATCTGGCGCTGGCGCTGTTTCCCCGCGATGCGTTGGCCGCCGACGCGGGGCTTGATCCCGGCGCCGCCGGGCAGCCGCGACAATTCAGCGGTGTCACGCTGGCGCAAAATCATGGCAGCCGGAGCGCCGTCGATTCAGTCATTGCCGGCGCGCGCGCGGCGGGCGCGGATATCGTTAAAACGCCCTGCGATACGGCATGGGGCGGCTATCACGGCGTTTTCGCTGACGCGGACGGCCATATCTGGGAAATATGCCACAACCCGTTTTTTCCTCTGTCAGCGAATGGCACTGTCACTTTGCCGCCGTAACCCCGGCGTTTCAGGGTTTTGCGGTTCCGATGAACCCGTAACGCGCGGCCAGATACAGGCCGATCGCCGCGATGAAGGCGAGGCCCACGAGACCGATGAAGCCCCAGTTCTGCTGCGCCGCCGGCGCGCTTGGCGGTGTGTGCCGGGCGGCAATCGCGTAGTTGCGCTGGGCGGCGCCGTTGGATGCCGGCCCAGCCGGGGTCGCGGGACCGCGGCCCTCAAGGGTCGCTTCGGCCAGATGCAGGTAGGTCGCAAGGCGGCGGGGCGTGCTCTCGCCGATAATATAGGAGGCGAGTTCGCTCTCCTGGGGTTCGCGGCTCTTGGCTTTGTTGAAGGCGATCAGCCAGTCGTGCTTGTTTTGCTTGTAGATCGAATAAGCCACGAGGCCGACAATGTCTGTGTCGGCTTTGACGAGATTGCCGAAGACGGCATTGCGGTCGGAATCGCCTTCATCCGCCTCCGGATGAAAATCAGCGGCTCCGGTCGCTGCGGCGCCTCCGGTTGAAGCGGCGGCTTGCAGCGCGGCCTGATCCAGGCTTTCGTTCTTCGTCATCTTCGCAACTCCCGTTAATGCCTCAACGCTTCCTTGGGCCGGCCCCGACGCTGCCGCAAGCGGCTTCACGCCTGATGCGGCGCTTCCCTATAGGATAAAACGCTGGGCTCAAACACCGGCGTTTTCGCCATGCGCGAACCGCCAACACGATGGAATGGGTTGCCCGTGGCGCCAGAGGAATGCGAATGCCGTCCATAAGCCGCCTGCCGACCGCAAAGCCGGACTTCGTTTTAGAGCGCGCGCTCATACAGCGGGGCCTTTGGCCGGCTGCGGGCGTTGATGAGGCCGGCCGCGGCCCCCTCGCGGGTCCTGTCGCGGCGGCGGCGGTTATACTTAACCCCGGCAATTTGCCCCCGGGGCTGGATGATTCCAAAAAGCTCAGCCCCGCCCGCCGCGATGCGCTCTATGAAGAAATCTTCGCCCGGGCGCTGGCGGTTAGCGTCTCGCTTGCGCCGGCGGGCGAAATTGACCTGCTCAACATTCGCGCGGCAAGCCTGCTCGCCATGCGCCGCGCGCTGGCCGGACTGGCGGTTGAGCCGGTCCACGCGCTGATCGACGGCAATGCCGTGCCGCCCGGTCTCGTCTGCGGCGCGCAGGCGATCATCCGGGGCGATGCGCGCAGCCTATCCATCGCGGCAGCCTCTATTATCGCAAAAGTCACGCGCGACCGGGCGATGCTGCGGCTTGACCGCGAATATCCGCTTTATGGTTTCGCCCGGCATTTCGGCTACCCCACCGCCGCGCACCGTTCCGCCTTGGCCGCGCACGGCCCGTGCCCATTTCACCGCGCTTCTTTTGCCCCGGTGCGCGCCGCGCTAACCCGGTCTTAACTTTGTTTCGGGCGGGGTTGGTAAATGCTTGTGAAAGCTTGAGAATTCTTAAGAAAGGCGTCCGAAAAAGGGACAGCATTTTATCGGAGCCCTAAACCCGGTCTTTACCCCGTTCACGCCATAGTCCGCCGGTCAGTAGCGTAACCGGTAAGTGTTCAATGCGTATCGCGCGTGCCGGAATGACCGGCTCGAAATCCCGGATTCAGGTCTCGCGTACCGGGATTTCGACCGCCGTCATTCCAGCCGCGCTTTCGCGCGCGCCGCTCAACGAGATACTCATTGGCGATTGCCTTGCTGAACTGGCGCGCCTGCCCGCCGCCAGCATCGACATCGTATTCGCCGATCCGCCGTATAACTTGCAGCTGGAGGGCGCTCTGTCGCGGCCCGACCAAAGCAAAGTCGATGCGGTCGATGACGATTGGGACAAATTCGCGAGTTTTTCTGTCTATGATGCCTTCACCCGCGATTGGCTGAGCGCCGTGCGCCGGGTGATGAAGCCGAACGCGACTTTGTTCGTGATCGGCTCCTATCACAATATTTTCCGCGTCGGCTCGGTCCTTCAGGACCTCGGCTACTGGATTCTCAACGATCTTATCTGGCGCAAAGCCAATCCGATGCCGAATTTTCGCGGCCGGCGCTTCACCAATGCGCATGAAACGCTGATCTGGGCATCGCGCGACGCTGCCGCCAAGGCCTATACTTTCCATTACGAGGCGCTGAAGGCCGGCAATGAGGATTGCCAGGTGCGCTCCGACTGGTATTTCCCGATTTGCACCGGCGGCGAGCGGCTGAAGGATGCCGACGGCCGCAAGACCCACCCGACCCAAAAGCCCGAGGCGTTGCTGGCGCGCATTCTGCTTGCCGCCAGCAATCCCGGCGATACCGTGCTGGACCCCTTCTTTGGCTCGGGCACGACCGGCGCCGTGGCCAAATCCCTGGGCCGCAATTTCATCGGCATTGAGCGCGACCCGGTCTATGCCAAAGCGGCGCGTGCCCGGATTGACGCGGTGACCCCGCTTCCGGCCGGGGCCGTCTCCACCGCGCCCGCCAAGCGCAGCGAGCCCCGCGTGGCTTTCGCCAGCGTCGTCGAAACCGGGCTCATTAAGCCTGGCGCTGTGCTGACGGACGAGAGGCGCCGCCACAAAGCCATGGTGCGCGCCGACGGCTCCATCGCGCTCGGCGGGGTCATCGGCTCCATCCATAAAATCGGCGCGCTCGCCCAAGGCCTGCCAGCGTGCAATGGCTGGGCGTTCTGGAATTTTGAGAGCCGGGGCGGGCTCGAATCCATCGATGCCCTGCGCTCGACCATCCGCGCCGGCATGCGCCACGCCGCGGAATAAACCTTTTCGCTCAACCCTTGCCCGTCTTCGCCGTTTTGGCATCGCGCTTGGCGAGCGTGCGCAGCCGCAGCGCGTTGAGCTTGATAAAGCCGGCGGCGTCGAGATGGTCATAGGCGACCGCGCCCTCCTCGAAGGTGACGAGGTCCTGATCGTACAGCGAGAACGGCGATTGCCGCCCGGTGACGCTCACATTGCCTTTGTAGAGCTTCAGCCGCACGCGGCCGGTTACCTTCTGTTGGCTGCGGTCGATCAACGCCTGGAGCATTTCGCGCTCCGGCGAAAACCAGAATCCGTTGTAAATGATCTCGGCGTATTTCGGCATCAGCTCGTCTTTGAGATGGGCCGCGCCGCGGTCCAGCGTGATTGATTCGATGCCGCGGTGCGCCTGCAAAAGAATCGTTCCGCCCGGCGTCTCGTAAACGCCGCGTGATTTCATGCCGACGAAACGGTTCTCGACGAGATCGAGCCGGCCGATGCCGTTGGCGCGGCCGAGTTCATTCAGCTTTGTCAGCAGCGCGGCGGGCGAGAGCTTCACTCCATCGACGGCGACCGGATCGCCTTTTTCGAAATCAATGGCGATTTCCGTGACTTTGTCGGGCGCATCCTGCGGGGCGATTGTCCGCATATGCACATATTCCGGCGGCTCCGCCCACGGGTCCTCCAGCACCTTGCCCTCGGAGGAGGAGTGCAGGAGATTGGCATCCACGGAAAAGGGAGCCTCGCCGCGCTTGTCCTTGGCGATGGGAATTTGATGCGCCTCTGCAAAAGCGATCAGCGATTCCCGGCTTTTGTATTCCCACTCCCGCCACGGCGCGATCACCTTGATGTCTGGCTCCAGCGCGTAATAGCCAAGCTCAAACCGCACTTGGTCATTGCCTTTGCCGGTCGCGCCGTGGGAGACCGCGTCGGCGCCGACTTTGCGGGCGATCTCAATCTGCTTTTTGGCGATCAGCGGACGCGCGATGGAGGTGCCCAGCAGATACAGCCCCTCATATTGCGCATTGGCGCGGAACATCGGGAAAACATAGTCGCGGACAAATTCCTCGCGCAGATCCTCGATGAAAATATGCTCGGGCTTGATGCCCATCAGCAGCGCTTTTTCACGCGCGGGCGCCAGCTCCTCGCCCTGGCCGAGATCGGCTGTGAAGGTGACGACCTCGCAGCCATAGGTGGTTTGCAGCCATTTCAGGATGATCGACGTGTCGAGCCCGCCGGAATAAGCGAGGACCACGCGTTTGATATGCTTTTGCGCCATTTTATCCGCTCGTTTGAAAGGGCGGGGCCGCCGCCTGAAATCGGGCCGGACTATAGTCAGGGCTTTCGATCCCGCAAACCCCGGAAAATCAAGCCATGCAGAATTTGCAGCAAAAGCAGGGTGATCAGCCCGGCCAGCACGATATCTGACAGAAAATGCCCGCCGTAAGCCATGCGCAACAGGCCTGTCAGCGCGCCAAAAACGACCGCCCCGGCGATGGCGGGCGCGCGCCAGGGCGGCGGCGCGAGACTGGCCGGGCCGATTAGCCAAAATCCGGCGGAAGTCTCTCCGGACACAAATGAGCAGTTCTTTTTGCAGGCGCCATCCACCGCGTTGATGGGCCGGAAATCGAAATTGCCGCCGAATTCCTTCAAATGGACCGGGCGCGGCCTGTGCCAATGATCCTTGAGGCCTAGGTTGACGACGAGCCCGGGGCCGATCGCCATCGATAAGACGATGAAAACAACGGCGCGGTTTGACGGGATCAGCGCCGCGGGCAGGCCGACCTTCGGGCCAAGCCACCAAGCCAGCGGAAAGGCCGCGCACACCGCAAGCGGCAGAGTATAGAAAATTCCGCGCAGGACCCGTGATGCGGGGCTTGCGCCGATAAAGGCATTATCGAAAAACAGGCGCGCGGCCGTCAAATCGATTTCGGGATCGCGGATGAAAAGCCCCGCGGCGGCGAGCGTCAACAGCAGCGTGATGATGAATGCATTGCGCGACAAGGAGGCCTCCGGATGGCGGGAGGCATAGTGGATCGCGCCGGGCGTTACAATAAAGCTGCTTTTAGTCTTCGTCGTTCGCGGGAACGAGGCCGATGTCGGCGAGGCGCACCGCAAGCTCCGGCGCGAGCGCCGGCGTCAGCATTTGCGAGGGAGGCTCATCAACAACATGCGCATAGCCTTCCGCCGCAAGGCGGCGGTGCACGCGGGTCACCAGCGTCTTGGCGTTGATAACCCAGACCTCGCGCACGCCAAAGGCGGCATAGATTCCGATTTTGCGCCCGAGGTCATAAATCAGGCTGGTGTCGGCGACTTCGATGGCGAGCAGAAGCTCCGGGCCTGTGACAGCTTCCGGCGCGAGCCCTTTGCGAAACACACAGAAATCCGGCTCAAGGAACGAATTGTCGTCGAGATGCAGCGTTGTTTCCGGAACGACCTCCAGATTTGCCGGCACGACGCTCAAAAAGAAGGGAAGCAACTGCCTCTTTATCCATTCATGGCGGGCGCCTTTTGGTGACATTGGCACAATCTCCCCGCCAACCAGCTCAATCCGTTCGTTGTCAGCAAGGATGCCGGCACGGACCATGCTCTCGATTTCCGCGACGCTCCACGCGCGGCGCTCCATTCCCTCGGCGGCGCGGGTGGTTTTGCGGGGCGGGCTGGGGCGGAAGACCTCGTTCATGGAGGGCACTTTATCACGGCCAAAGACCTTTTTGAACCCTGGCGGTCGCCCCCTTTCCCCTTTCCCCGTTCCGGCCCTATAGTCTTTCGCTCACAGGAACCTCCAGCAATGAAATTCGCGCATTTCTCTCACGTCTGGGCGAAACCGCTGATGACCCCGCACCAGCGTTACGAGCAGCTATGGCGGGAGCTTCAGCTCTGCGACGAGACGGACTTCGACTACGCTTTTTGCGTCGAACATCATTTCCGCCCCGATGAGAGCCTGATGTCTTCGCCCTCGCTGTTCTGTGTCGGCGCGGGAGCCCGCACGAAGCGGCTGCGCATCGGCCCGATGGGCTACATAGTTCCGCTCTACAATCCGCTGCGCCTCGTCGAGGAAATCGCCATCGTCGATCAGATGCTCGGCGGGCGCATGGAGCTGGGCCTCGTGCCGGGCATCACTCCCTCTTATTTCATACCCTTCGGCATTGACCACGACGCGCGCAAATCGCCGACGCTGGAATTCATTCCCTATATGCGCGCCGCTTTCGGCGAAAAGCAGCCGTTCTCTTTTGAGGGCAAAATTCTCAAAACCAAAAGCGCCAAAATCGCGGTGCAGCCGATGCAGAAACCGCACCCGGAGGTGTGGATGCAGAGCCGCGACCCCGCGACACTGGAGTTCTGCGCGGCCAACGGCATCAATACCGGGTATTTCATCGTGTTTCCGCGCCTTCAGGCGGCGGAGCGCTATCGCAAATATATAGCGGACTGGCAAAAAGCGGGCTGGACGCGCAAGCCAAAGATCGCCTATTCGCTCCCCGTCTATGTCGATGAAACCGATGAGGCCGCGATCGGCAAGGCTTTGTTCCGCGCCAGCCGCGCCTATGAGGGATTTCTCAAAGAGCCAGAGCCCGGCGAGACTTTCGAGCAGAGGCTGGAGATATTCGCCGACATGTTCATCCAGCGCGGCGAGCCCGGCGCGGCGCAAAATATGCGCAACATTTTCGATCCGGACTATCTCATGAAAAACAATCTTATTTTCATAGGCTCGCCGAAAACCGTGGCGGAGAAAATCCACAAAGCGGCGGAGGAGGGGCTTTTCAACACCTTCCTCGGCGAGTTTAATTTCTCGGACCTGCCCGAAGAGGACCTGATGCGCTCGATCCGGCTGTTCGGCGCGAAGGTGATACCCGCGCTGCGGGACTACGAGCCTTTTTGACCGCCGCGTCCGGCGGAACGATAAACCCGGGGGGGAAAACATGGCCCAGCAAACCGTCGATGTCTCCGCGCTGATCAACGCGGGGCAAACGAGCGGCTTCATCAAGAAGCTCGTGCTGATAACATTTCTTCTTGTCGTTGCCGACGGCTTTGACATCAGCGCCGTCGGCGTGGCGATTCCCGGCATTTACAAAAGCTTCGGGATCACCGACCCCAACACGGGCGCGCTGATGATCACCGCGAGCCTGTTCGGCATTCTCGTGGGATCGCCTCTCTTCGGGCTGATCGGCGACCGCTTCGGCCGAAAGGCGGCGATCATATCCTCGTGCTTTCTGTTCGGCGTTTTCACATGGGTCACCGTGTTCGCCGGCAGCGCGGCGCATGTCATCGCGCTGCGGTTTGTCGCCGGTCTCGGCATTGGCGGACTGCTGCCGAATGTCACCGCGCTTATTTCGGAACTGGCGCCGGCGCGCTACCGCGCCGCTGTCATCATCCTCGCCTTCACCGGCGTGGCCTTCGGCGGAGGCCTGCCGGGCCTCGCGGGCGCGGCGCTGGTGCCTCAATACGGCTGGCCGGTGATATTCCACATTGGCGGGGTGTTCCCCATCGCCGTGTCGATCCTTTGCATCTGGGTTTTGCCGGAATCGGTGAAGTTCCTCGTGCAGAAAAACAAGGGCGGCGAGGCTGTGTATGACGCGCTGTCGAAAATGGGTGTCGCCGAAGGGCTTAACGCCGGCATGAATTTTGTTATCGCCGATGAGCCGAAAACACAGGGCTGGGCCATCGGCGAATTGTTCCGCGGCAGACTCGCGGTGATCACGCCGCTGCTGTGGCTGCTGTTCGTCGCCAATCTCATGGGTTATTATTTCCTGCTGGGCTGGACGCCGACGGTATTGCTGAAAGCCGCCAACATCGACCAGACCACCGCCAATCTGGCCCTGCTGTCGCTGCAAATGGGCGGCGTCGCCGCGGGGCTTTTGCTGTTCTGGTTCCGGCTGATGGAGCGCCACGGCATTCTGCCCGTGGTGTTTTTCTTCGCGCTGGCGGTGCCGGTCGTGGCGGGCATCGGCTACGCCGCCTCGACACAATCGATCGGGCTGCTGTTCGCCCTGCAGTTTCTCGCGGGAATCTGCTGCCTTGGCATCCAGTTTTCCATCAATGCGGTGTCCGGGATGATCTATCCGACCGCCGTGCGCTCCAGCGGCTCGGGATCCGCGCTGGGGGTCGGGCGCATCGGCTCGATCATCGGCCCGCTGGTTGGCGGCGCGCTGCTGGCGCGGCAACTGCCCATCGACCAGCTCTACGGCTATGCCGCGCTGCCCTTTGCCGCCGGCTGCGTGATCACCATCATCCTCATGCGGTTTTACAAAAAGCCGGCGCTCGCATGACGCGCCGCATTGGCCCGCCCGGCCGCGCCTGCTAAAGAAAGCGCATGTCCCTTTCCCCCGAGGAAGTCGAGCGCTACGCGCGCCACATCGTGCTGCACGGCGTCGGCGGCCCCGGCCAGCAAAAGCTGAAGGCTGCGCGCGTTCTCAGCATCGGCGCGGGCGGGCTTGGGTCGCCTTTCATCCAATATCTCGCCGCCGCCGGCGTCGGCACCATCGGGATTGTCGATGATGACACGGTGTCGCTGTCCAATCTGCAAAGGCAGGTGCTGCACGGCACGCCCGATATCGGGCGCATGAAAACCGACAGCGCGGCGGATGCGGCGGCGCGCATCAATCCGCACGTCAACATTGTCAAACACCCGTTTCGTCTTGATGCGGCGGGCGCGCCGGCCCTGCTGGCGCAATACGACGTCATTGGCGACGGCTCGGATAATTTTGAAACGCGCTACATTGTCTCGGACGCCTGCTTTCACGCGCGGCGTCCGCTGATCACCGCGGCGGTTGGCGAGTTCGACGGCTCGATCACGACCCTGCGGCCGTTCGAAACGGGAAAAGACGGAAAGCCCAATCCGACGTATCGCTGTCTCTTTCCCGAGGCGCCGCCGGCCGGCTCGATTCCCGCCTGCGCGCAGGCCGGCATACTGGGCGCGCTCACCGGCATAGCCGGCGCGATGATGGCCCTGGAGGTCATCCGCGAGATCGTCGGCTTCGGAGAGAGCCTCGTCGGGCGCATTCTGCTGATGGACACGCGTTCGATGCGTTTTGAGACCATGAGCTACGCCTGGGATCCTCAGAACCCGCTGAACGGCGAGGGCGCGGACCCGGCTTGAACGGCGCGCGGGCCTGCTCTATCAATCGCCATCCAAAAGGGAGGTCCTCCATGTCGCTCTATGAATTCTCCGTTCCGGCGTATCAGCAAATTCTCGGTGGGATGCTCGGCGTGATGGACAAGACCATCGCCCACGCTAACGCCAAAAAATGGGACCATTCCGTCGTCTGCAACGACCGTTTGCACCCCGACATGTTCAGTTTCGCCCGCCAGGTGCAGTCCTTCACCGATCACGCCGCCGGCTCCAGCCTGCGCCTCGCCGGCAAAGAGGCGAACCTGGCACCGCGCGATGAGACAACGCTGGAGGGATTGCGCGAGCGCATCGCCAAATCGCTGGCCCTGGTCAATTCAGTGACGGCCGCCGATGTCGATGCGCGCGCCGCCAGCGATGTGGCGTTTCCCATGGGGCCGCGTCAGGTCATCATGAAGGGCAAAGATTATATGATGCATTTCGCCCTGCCCAATTTCTATTTCCATGCGGTCACCGCTTATGACCTCCTGCGCCACCGCGGCGTCGAAATCGGCAAGCGGGATTTTCTGGGGGCTGTGCCGGGTTTTCCGAAAGCCTGAAATTTCCGCGCGCCGCGCGGTCTTTCGACACGGAGGAAATTTCCATGAGCATTCATCGCATCGGCGCGGGCCCGCGCATGAGCAAGGCCGTCGTTCATGCCGGCACGGTATATCTCGCGGGGCAGGTCGCGGACGCCTCCAAAGGCAAAAGCGTTGCTGAGCAGACGCGCGAGATTCTCGCCATGATCGACGGCCTTCTGAAAGAGGCGGGCAGCGATAAATCGAAACTGTTGTGGACCAATATCTGGCTGTCGGACATTTCGACCTTCGCCGAGATGAACAGCGTTTGGGACGCCTGGGTGATTCCCGGCCAGGGGCCGGCGCGCGCCACCGTCGAGGCCAGACTCGCGGGTCCCGAATACAAAGTCGAAATCGCCGTCACAGCGGCGGTGTGACGCGGGTGAGCGCGCTCCGCCCGGCCTTCGAATGCGGGGTTGCCGCCGCCGCGCGTTCAGGCTGCGGCTGCGCGTCGCGGCGCGGGTTTTTGAGAACTCTCGGCGCCGCCGCCGCGGCCGCCGCTGTTCCCGCCGCCGCGCAGACCCCCGCCGGCGGCGGCCGCATCGACACGCATTTCCATTATTATCCCGCGCCGCTGTCGCGCGAGCTGGAGGAATGGTGGCTTTCAAATCCCGCGCGCGGCCCCTTGCAGGCGGGCGTGCGCGACTGGAGCGTTTCGAGGACGCTGGAACTGATGGATGAAAGCGGAATGCAGACCGGCGTCTGCTCGCTGTCGATTCCCGGCGCTCGGCTGAAACCGGACTTGGAAAGCACGAAACGCATAGCGCGCGTCAGCAATGAGTTCGGGGCGCAAATGGGGCGCGATCATCCCCGCCGTTTTGGCCTGTTCGCCACGCTGCCGTTTCCCGATGTGGACGCCTGCCTGAAAGAGATTGAATATTCTCTCGACACGCTGAAGGCCGACGGAATCGGCATGATGACGAGCTATGACGGCAAATATCCCGGCGATAAAGCCTTCGCGCCGATTTTCGAGGAGCTGAACCGGCGCAATGCCGTCATTTATTTCCACCCGAATTCACCCGCCTGCTGCGGTGGCGTGATCGCGGGGATCAGCGAGGCATTTTTGGAATATCCCTACGATACCGGCCGCGCGATACTCAGCCTGCTGCTGTCGGGCACATTCAGCCGCGCGTCCGGCGCGCGCTACATCTTCTCGCACACAGGCGGCCCCATCATCATGCTGGCGGGCCGCGTTGAAAATATGATCTCGCGCCGCGCCGACCTGCAGGCGCGGGTTCCCGAAGGCGTGCCCGCTGTTCTCAAGCGGCTCTATTACGACACCGCGAATTCCGCTTATCCGCAAAACCTGGCGGCGCTGCTTGCCTATGCGCCCCTTTCGCAGGTGCTGTTCGGCTCCGATCGCCCTATTACACGATTGCCGAAAACCTCGCGGAGCTATCGAAGGCCGGCCTCACCGATGGACAGCGCTCCGCGATCGAGCGGGACAATGCGCTGGCGCTGTTCCCGCGGCTGCGCGGCTAGGCGGGCGGGCTCTTCAGGAACGGCTGCGATCCCCGCCTCGCCAGCCCGTCGGCGCGCTCGTTCATCTCATTGCCCGCGTGGCCCTTCACCCAGCGCCACTCGACATCGTGCGCGGCGCGGGCGGCGTCGAGCCTTAGCCAGAGGTCCATGTTCTTCACCGGCTTTTTGTCCGACGTCTTCCAGCCGTTTTTTTTCCACCCGTGAATCCACGACATCACGCCGTTGCGCACATATTGGGAATCCGTGTGGATATCGATGCCGCAGGAACGGCTGAGAGATTCCAGAGCCATGATCGCGGCCATCAGCTCCATGCGGTTGTTGGTGGTCAAAGCCTCGCCGCCGCACATTTCCTTTTCGTGCCCGCCGAACGTCAATATCACGCCCCAGCCGCCCGGCCCGGGGTTTCCCGCGCATGCGCCGTCGGTCCACGCCGCCGCGCGCCCGCTCACCGCAGCAGCCCGTAGTCGCGCGCGCTGTCCGCCTGCTGGTGGAAGCGCAGCTTTTTTAGATATTCCAGCGGGTCTTTGGGTTTCACCAGCGCGCCCTCCGGCTTGTTGAGCCAGTCGACAAGGCGGGTCAGAAGAAAGCGCAGCGCCGCGCCGCGCGCCAGAACCGGCAGCGCCGCCGTCTCCGCATCGCCGAGGCGGCGCACACGCTCGTATCCGTTGATCAGCGCCATTCCCTTGGTGATATTGAAAGACGCGTCCGGTTCAAAGCACCAAGCGTTCAGGCAGATCGCGACATCGTAAGCCAGAAAATCCGTGCAGGCGAAATAAAAATCGATCAGGCCGGAGAGTTTTCCCGCGAGGAAAAACACATTGTCGGGAAATAAATCCGCGTGGATAATTCCCGCCGGCAGGTCCTTCGGCCAGATTTGGTAGAGCGAGGCGATCTCCTCCGCGATGGTGACGGCGAGGCCCGGCAGCACCTCGTCCGCGCGCGCCTCGGCGCTGCGAAACAGCGGCAGCCAGCCGCGGAACGACAGGGTGTTCTCCCGCGTGGCGCCATAGCCGGCGCCCGCCTTGTGAAGGTTGCCGAGGGCCTCGCCGACCATGCCGCAATGGCGGGCGTCCGGCCGGCGCGCTGACAAGCCGTCGAGAAACGTCACAATGACAGCCGGCCTGTCCGCCAGCCGGCCGAGCGCCTGGCCGCGGCTGTTTTTCACCGGCTGCGGGCAAGTGACGCCATGCGCGCTCAGATGCTCCAGCAGGCCCAGAAAAAACGGCAGGTCCGCCTCGTTCACGCGCTTCTCGTACAGGGTCAGGATGAAATAGCCCGCCCCCGTGTGAAGCAGATAGTTCGAGTTCTCGACGCCTTCGGCGATGCCTTTGAACGACAACACGGCTCCGATGTCATAGGACGCGACGAAGGCTTCCAGCTCCTCGTCCGCGACTTCTGTGTAAACGGCCATGCGAATCGATCCGGCGCGGCGCATCGTTTGCGCTCTGATTCGACCGTGTTAAAGGAATTTTCCCGAAAGTGGAATCCGGACCCAGCCAATGCTCGCCGCAGTCCCGCCCTGGCTCTGGGTGCTGTTCACCGTCATCGCCGCGGCCGCGCAGACGGCGCGCAATGCCATGCAGCGCGAACTCGTCGGCAAGGTCGGCACGGCGGGCGCGACCTATGTCCGCTTTCTCTTCGGCCTGCCTTTCGCCCTGATTTTCCTCGCCGCGCAGCGCTATGCGACGGGCGTTGAAATGCCGGTTCCGGGCGCCGCCGCGCTGGCCTGGTGCGCGCTCGGCGCCGGCGCGCAGGTGATCGCCACGGCGCTGATGCTCATGGCGATGAAGGGGCGCTCCTTCGTCGTCGCCATCGCTTTCACCAAGACAGAACCGGTGCTGGTGGCGCTGTTCAGCATTGTTTTTCTGAACGAGACGCCCTCGCCGATGGTGGCGCTCGCCATCGCCGTCGCCACCGCCGGCGTGCTCATCATGTCGGCGCCGCGCGGCGCGGATGCCTCGCTTGGACTGAAGCCGGCGCTGACCGGCCTTGCCTCGGCGGCCTTTTTCGGCCTGTCGGCGACGGGTTACCGCGGGACGATCCTGGCGCTGCCCTCGCCCTCTTTCCTGATGCAGGCGACGACGGTTCTGGCGATGGGGCTCGCCCTGCAATGCCTCATCATCGTGCTCTGGCTGCTGGCGCGCGACCGCGCCTTGCTGGCGCAAATTATCAGCAATTGGCGGCCCTCGCTGCTGGCCGGCTTCATGGGCGCCTTCGCCTCGCAGTTCTGGTATCTGGGCTTCGCCATATCGACGCCGGCCAAGGTGCGCACGCTGGCGCTGGTGGAAGTGCCCTTCGCGCAGATTGTATCGCGCGGCATGTTCAAGCAGGGCATGAAGCCGGGCGAGTATTTGGGAATCGCGCTGATTATTGCAGGCGTGGTTTTGCTGTTGGCTGGCTGAGGCCGCTGTTCAAGCGTTTTCCCGCAGCGCGCGGGGCAGCGGAAAGAACATGTTTTCCTCAGCCGTCATCACGCTCTCCACCGTCACTTCGAAGCGTTGGCGGAACGCCTCGATCAATTCATCGACGAGAATTTCCGGGGCCGAGGCGCCCGCCGTGATGGCAATGGAGCGCAGCCCCTCAAACGCCGGGAAATCAATATCCGCGGCGCGGAGCACCAGCCGCGCATAGGGGCATCCCGCGCGCTCGGCGGTCTCCTTTAGCCGCTGGGAATTCGATGAATTCGGCGAGCCCACCACCAGCACCGCGCCGACGCGCGGCGCGACGGCTTTCACCGCCTCCTGGCGGTTCGTTGTGGCGTAGCAGATATCCTCGCGCGGCGGGCCCGCGATGCCGGGAAAGCGCGCCGTGAGCGCGGCGATGATATCGCGCGTGTCATCGACAGAGAGCGTCGTTTGCGTGGCATAGGCCAGTTTTTCAGGATCAGCCGGCGCAAGCCCTGCGACATCGGCCGCGGTCTCCACCAGCAGCACGGCGCCGTCAGGCAATTGCCCGACGGTGCCCTCGACCTCGGGATGCCCGGCATGGCCGATGAGAATAATCCTGCGCCCGCGTTTGTGATGAATGGCGCATTCGCGGTGCACTTTGGTCACCAGCGGACAGGTCGCGTCGATCGAAATGAGATGCCGCGCGTTGGCCTCGGCCGGCACGGATTTCGGCACGCCGTGGGCCGAAAAAATCACCGGAGCGCCCGCCGCCGAGGCTTCATCAAGGCTTTCGATGAATACCGCGCCTTTGGCGCGCAGCGCGTCCACCACATATTTATTGTGAACGATCTCGTGGCGCACGTAGACCGGCGCTCCGAATTTTTCCAGCGCCCTTTCCACGACATCAATGGCCCGCACAACGCCCGCGCAAAAGCCGCGCGGCGCGCAGAGCAGGATATGAAGCGGCGGTTTGGCTGGCATTGGGGAGCCCGGCGGCGGAGGAAAACGCGCGCTTGTAACATGAAATTCCGCAGGCTTGCCGCCCCATCTTGATCCCCCGCGCGGCGCGCCTTAAGTCTGGCGCGGCGCGACGCCGCCCCCAACGGAAATCCCCAAGAAAATCCTCATGTCCGCGCCTCTCGAGATTGAAGCCCCGGCCGGCGCCGTTTTTACGCGCGGCTCGACGCTGCGCCACGTGCTGGTGATGACCGCCACCGGCTCGGTCGGCCTGATGGCTATTTTCTGTGTCGAACTGCTGTCGATCCTTTATATTTCGTGGATCGGCGATCCCGCGCTGATGGCCGGCATCGGTTTTGCGGGACAGGTGATGTTTTTCGCCGTGTCGATCAACATTGGCCTTTCCATCGGCGTCTCCGCGCTGGTGTCGCGCGCGCTTGGCGCGGGGGATCGCGGCGCGGCGCGGCGTCTCGCCGGGTCGGGACTGCTAACCGCTTTCGCGATATCCTGCTTTGTAACGGCGCTGGCGTTTCCCTGGCGCTATGAACTGCTGAGCGCGCTCGGCGCGCGCGGCGGATCGCTGGCGGCGGGCGCGCTTTACCTTGATTGGACGCTGCCAACCCTGCCGCTGATGAGCCTTGGGATGGCGCTGGCGGGCCTGCTTCGCGCCGCGGGCGATGCCAAACGCGCCATGTATGTGACGCTGTTCGGCGCCATCGCCGTGGCGGCGATCGATCCCGTGCTGATCCTCTGGCTGAAAATGGGGATCACCGGCGCGGGCATCGCGGTCAACGTTTCGCGTTTCGTCTGGTTTGCCGTGGGCCTGTGGGGCGCCGTTCGCGTCCACGCGATGATCCGCCGTCCGGCGATGGCGGATTTGAAGGGCGATTTCATGCCGCTGATGCAAATCGCCGGGCCGGCGATCCTGGCCAACCTCGCCGCGCCCGTGGCCATGGCTTATGCGCTGAGTGTTATGGCGGGCTTTGGCGAACCGGCGGTCGCCGCTGGAGCCATCATTGACCGGGTGACGCCCGTCGCCTTCGGCGCGCTGTTTGCCATGTCGGGCGTCGTCGGGCCGATCATCGGACAGAATTTCGGCGCTCGGCTTTTTGGGCGGGTGCGCAGCACGCTGACCCAGTGTTTTGCGCTGTCCGCGGTGTATGTCTGCGTGATGTGGCTGTTGCTGCGGGCGGGTTCAGCGCAAATCGTCGCGCTGTTCGGCGCGACGGGGGAAACCGCTGAACTGGTGACATTCTTTTGCGCCTGGGGCGCGGTGATCTGGGTGTTTCTGGGCTGTCTTTTTGCCGCCAATGCGGCCTTCAACAATCTCAATTACGCGGTTTTGTCGACATTCTTTAACTGGGGCCGCGCCACCCTGGGCACTATTCCCTTCGTCTGGCTGGGCGCGCGCCTATACGGGCCGCGCGGCATTATTATGGGCATTGCCGTGGGCGCAGCCGTCTTTGGGATCGCAGCCATTGTCTGCGCCTACGTGATCACAGCGCGGATCGAAAAAAAAGCGGCGGCTAATCTACCAATCCCGTAGTTTTGGTTTAAGTAATAGGGCGGCCGCACGGGACCGCTGCCGGTTTTTGGAGAGTTTCATGTTAAATCTCAATGATATTATGCAGAACGCCCACAATGGCGGGGGCATTGCGCACCTTGCGGAGCAGTTTGATATCACGCCTCAGCAGGCGCAGGCCGCCGTTCAGGCGATACTGCCCTCGCTGTCCATCGGCTTGCAACAGCAGATGGCCGGTCCCGGCTTTGGCCAGTCTCTCAGCCATTTCGCCAACCGTCAAAACCAAGCCGCTTTCGAGACGCCGGAAGCGGCGCAAAGCGACGACACGGTTGCCTCCGGGACCGACGTGCTCAATCACTTATTCGGCAACGAGGACGTGACCGGGCAGGTCGCCCAGAACGCCGCCCAGCACACGTCGCTGTCCGCTGATCTGCTCAGTCAAATGATGCCGGTGGTCGCCGCCATGGTGATGGGCGGACTGTTTAAAGCGATCGCCGCGAAGGGCGGGCTTGGCGGCATTTTCGGCCAGGCCGCCGCTGCGCCGGCGCCTGCCGCGCCGAATCCCGCGGGCGGCGGCGGCATCGGCGATATCCTGGGGCAAATGACCGGCCCGCGCGCGCCCGCTCCGGCCCCCGCGCCCGCCAGCGGCGGCGGCATCGGCGATATTTTGGGCCAGCTCACCGGCCAGCGCGCCGCGCCGCAGGCTGCGGCAGCGCAGGCTCCCGGCGGCGGCGGCGGTCTAGGTGATATCCTCAGCCAG
>JANYFM010000024.1 GCA_025362655.1 Hyphomicrobiales bacterium
CTTTTGGCGCCGATGGATATTCCCAACGCCGGCGATTATCCCGCTGAAATGAAAGACCCGGACCAAACCTGGCAGGCGCTGCTGCTGTTTGTTTTCACCATGGGTTACAACACCTCCATGGTCGACAAAGCCGGCATGCCCAAAACCTATGCTGATTTGCTCGACCCCAAATGGAAGGGCAAATTCGCCATGAACCGCAGCTCCAGCGCGGGAACCTACGGCTTCACCGGCAATATTCTGATGACCATGGGCGAAGACAAAGGGCTTGAATATCTGCGCGCTTTGGCGAAACAGGATGTGGCGCTGTCCGACACATCCTCGCGCGCCATTCTCGATTCGGTCATCGCCGGCGAATACCCCATCGGCCTCATGATGTTCAATCACCACACGGAGATCAGCGCCCGCAAAGGCGCGCCCTCCGCGTGGCTGCCGCTGGAGCCTGTGCCCGTCGCCTACGACGCGGTCAGCCTGTTGAAAGGCGCGCCGCACCCCAATGCCGCGCGGCTGCTGGTGGAATGGCTGCTGTCGGAGGAGGGCCAGCTCGTGCTGAAAGCTGCGGACTATCTCCCCGCGCTTCCCAAAGTGCCGGCGATGAAACCGGGCATGCGCCCGGAGGACGGCGGCTTTAAAGCCAATTGGCTGCGGCCCGATATTGTTGATCCCCTGATGCCCAAATGGTCGGCCATCGCCAAAGATGTGTTTCGCTGAACGCGCTTCAGCGCCTCTCCCAGCCGCGGAAGGTCAACGTGGATTTTAAAGCCTCTCACGATAAAGTCGCCGCGCTCGCCGCGCCGCGCAACGTCGTCATCGCCGGCGCCAGCGACAGGCCCGGCAACTGGGCTTTGCGCGCCTGGAACAATCTGCGGCAGTACGAATATGCCGGCAAAATCTATCTGCTCAATCCGCGCCGCGACGAAATCCTGGGGCAGCGCTGTTACCGCGGTTTCGCCGACCTGCCCGAGCCCCCCGATCATCTGCTAGTCGTCGTGCCCGCCGCCGGCGTGTGTGACCTGCTGGAAGAGGGCGCGGCCGCGGGCGCGCGCAGCGCCACGGTGTTTTCCTCCGGGTTCGGCGAGTCTTTTGACGCGGCGGGCGCGGAGCTCGGCGCGCGGCTGCGGGCGGTCATCGCGAAAACCGGCCTGGCCGTCTCCGGCCCCAATTGCATGGGCAATATCTGCAAGCCCGCGCGCTTCGTCACCATGACCGAGGAGCGCGACATCGATATGCACCCCGGACAGGTCGCGCTCGTCGGCCAGAGCGGCGGCGTGATGATTTTTGTCAATGCGGGGCTGGAGGAGCGCGGCATGTCCGCGCGGTATATCATCACATCAGGCAACGAGGCGGGGCTGCATGTCGCTGATTACGTCGTGTTCTTCGCCAACGATCCCGAATTGAAAGTCATCATCGTCTATGTCGAGGCGCTGGCCGACGCCGCCGAGTTTCAGGCGGCATGCCGCTATGCGCGCTCAAAAGGCAAATCCGTCATCGCCATCAAGCTCGGCCAGTCAGAGGCCGGCCGCGACGCCGCGCTGGCCCATACGGGCTCGCTGGCGGGCTCGGTGGCGGCCTTCGATGCCATCGCGGCCGATGCGGGCGTCATCCGCGCCGACACGCTGGATGACGCCGTGGAGCTGGCGGAATTGCTCTGCCACACCGGCGCGCCCAGCGGGCGGCGCCTCGGCGCGGTCACGTTGTCGGGCGCCTATCGCGGTCTGCTGCTCGATGCCGCCGAGCGCAATGGTTTGACCTTCCCGGAATTCGCGCCGGCCACGCTGGAGAAGCTGCGAAAAGTGCTGGGCGTCGGCTCCTATATTTCCAACCCCATCGACGGCGGCTTTGGCGTGCTGCAAAGCGCCGAGGCCTACAAAGCCTGTATCGAAGCGCTGCACGACGACCCCGGCGTCGATATGGTTCTCATGCAGGAGGCCCTGCCCCGCCAGCCCGGCATGACCCGCGCCGAAAAATACATCGCGCTTGCCAATGATTATGCGGCGGGGGCGAAAAAACCCATCGCCTATGTGACGCTGGCCTCGCACGGTCAGTCCGATCACAGCCGCGCGCTGCGCCATCGCGCGCCGCTTGTGTCGTTTTTGCAGGAGGCGAACAAAGCGCTGCGCGCCATCGCGGCCGCCGCGCGCCGGGGCGAGGCGGAGGCGATCGCCGCGGCTCCCGAGCAGGCCTTCCCGCCGCCGCCCGGGCTTGCAGGCGCCTTGCGCGCGCGGGCGCTGGGGGAGCGTCAGCCCTTCGCGCTGAGCGAGACGGATTCCAAAGCCCTGCTCGCCGTCTACGGCATTCCGCTGCCGCGCGAGAGCCTTGCGGCGACCAAGGCTGAGGCGCTCGCCGCCGCCGAAAAAATCGGCTTTCCCGTCGTATTGAAAGCCGTTAGCGCGGCGCTTCCCCATAAATCCGACGCCGGCGCCGTGGCGCTCGATCTCGGGAACGCCGCCGCTGTGGCAGCCGCGTGGGACCGCGTCACCGCCAATCTTGCGGCGCATGGTTTCAAAGGCGCGCTTGAAGGCATGCTGGTCAGCGAAATGGTGCGCGGCGGGCATGAGTTTGTGTTGGGCCTGCACCGCGATCCCGAAGCCGGCATCGTCGTCATGGCGGGCTCGGGCGGCGTGCTGCTGGAACTGTTCAAAGACGTGGCCTTCGCCGCCCCGCCCGTCACGCGGCAAAAAGCCCTCGACCTCATAGCCCGCACCAAAGCGGCAAAGCTCATCGCCGGCTATCGCGGCTCGGCGCCGCTCAATCTCGAAGCGCTCACAGCCGCGTTGATAGCGCTCGGGCGCCTCGCCCATGACCTTGGCGACGTTATCGAATCCATCGACGTCAATCCGTTCAAACTCTCAGCCGAAGGCGGCGCCGCGCTTGACGGGCTCGTTGTCTTGCGCGGGCTGGCCAATAAAACCTAACCGGCGGAGGAGCGAAACTCCCGCTCGATGGCGCCGACAATGCGCCCGTCCATCGGTGTGACATCCGTGGCGAAAGACGCGGCAATGTGCCCGTCGCGTCCAACGAGATATTTGTGGAAGTTCCATTTGGGAACCTCGCGCGGCTTTTCCGCCGCCGCCCAGCGGTAGAACGGATGCGCGCCCGCGCCGGACACTTTCACCTTGGCCGCCAGCGCAAAGCTCACTCCGTAGCTGTGCGCCATATGCAAAATATCCTCCGCGCCGCCCGGCTCCTGGCCGCCGAAATCATTGGAGGGAACGCCGATCATCATGAGGCCGCGCGGCCCCATTTGGGTCCACAGCGTCTGCAATGCGTCAAACTGAGGCGTGTAACCGCAGAGCGAGGCGGTATTGACGATGAGAATCGGCTTGCCCGCGTAATCGCCCAAAGGCAGTTCGCCGCCCTCGAGCTTTTCAAAGCTCATCGTGTGGCAAGTGCGCGCGCTCACCTGCGCCCGCGCCGGGGAAACCAGCCCGGCGGCGCCGAGCGCGACAAAAGAGCGACGATCCATGTTGAAGGCCTCCTGACCCTCATAACCATGGCGAAACGTCCGCGCTCAATCAAGCCGCCGCGCTTCACACTCCCGCGAGCGGCCGGCTTCCCATATCATCGGGAACGATAACCTGCCGGCAAAGATGCCAAGCGCGCGCGCCGCAAAAATCCGGCCAAGCCCCGCCCTTGCGCCCGCCCCCCGATGCGGCGATCATGCCGTGTAATCCATCCAAGGGCGGGACCCCCATGATCATCGACATTTTCACGCATATCGCCCCAAAAACATTTCTGGAGCGCCTGAGGGCGCTTGGTCCGGAACTGGGCAACATCGCCAACCGCCTTCTGTCGGTCAAACCGCTTTATGACCTTGATCTGCGCTTCAAGGCGATGGACGCCCTGCCCGACTACCGCCAGCTCATCTGCCTGCCCAATCCCGCTCTTGAGGATATTCTGGGCCCCGAACAGGGCCGCGAACTCGCGCGCGTCGCCAATGATGAGACCGCTGAGCTCTGCCGCAAACACCCGGACCGCTTCGCCGGCTTTTCGGCGGCCGTCTATCTTGCGGACGTCGACAGCGCCATCGCCGAGGCGGACCGCGCCATCCATCAGCTCGGCGCCAAGGGCGTGCAGATTTACAACCACGTCGCCGGCCACCCGCTGGATGAGCCGCGGTTCCGTCCCTTCTTCGCCGCCCTCGCCAAATGGGACCGCCCGATCTGGCTGCACCCGACGCGCGGCGCCAATATGAAAGATTATGCCGCCGAGGAGAAATCCCGGTTTGAAATGTGGTGGTGCTTCGGCTGGCCCTATGACACCTCCGTCGCCATGGCGCGGCTGGTGTTCGACGGCCTGTTCGACCGCCATCCCGATATCAAAATAATCACCCACCATTGCGGCGGCATGATCCCGTTTTTCGACGGGCGCATCGGCGCCGGCCTTGAGGTGCTGGGATCGCGCACGAGCGATGAGGATTATTCGAAAGTCCTGCCCTCGCTGAAACACCCGCACATGGACTATTTCAAAAAGTTTTACGGCGACACCGCGATGTTCGGCGCGACCACGGGCGTCAAATGCGGGCTGGATTTTTTCGGCGCCGGCCAGATTCTGTTTGCCACGGACGCGCCCTTCGGCCCGATCCAAAAAACCTTCGACGGCATCAATGGAATGGACATCGATCCCGCCTCCAAGCAGAAAATTCTATACGGCAACGCCGCGAAACTGCTGAAACTCTAACAGCTTGCGGGGAGGCGCGACGTGCAACGGCTGCCCCTCCCCGCGCTCATCCTTCTCACGCTGGGCGCGGGCCCCGCCTCAGCCGATCCCGTGGAGGATTTCTACCGGGGCAAGACGCTCCAGTTCATCATCCGCACGCCCGTCGGCGGCGATTATGATTCCTATTCGCGCCTGCTGGTCCGCCATATGGGCCGCCACATTCCCGGCACGCCCAGCATCCTCGCCGTCAACATGCCCGGCGGCGGCGGCATAGTAGCGGCCAATTATGTCGGCGTCGCCGCGCCGAGGGACGGCACGGTGCTGACCATGGTCAGCCAGGGCCTGCCTGTCGATCAGGCCCTCGCCCTCAGCCCCAGCCTGCGCACGGACATGCGCCGCTTTAACTGGATCGGCAATATCGTCAACGCCAACCAATTGCTGGTGACCTGGCACACCTCCAAAACCAAAACGCTTGCAGACGCCAAGCTGCGCGAAACGCAAATCGGCTCCACCGGCGCCGGCTCCATCTCCGTGCAACTGCCCGCCTTCTTCAACAACGTGCTGGGCACGCGCTTCAAAATCATTGTCGGCTACGCCGGCGGCCAGGATGTCGATCTCGCCATGGAGCGCGGCGAGGTCGAGGGGCGCGGCACCAACACCTACACGGGTTACGTCACTTCAAAGCCCCACTACCTCGCGCAAAAGCTCATCCTGCCGCTGATCCAGACCGGCGGCGCCAAAGAGCCGGATTTGCCGGATGTGCCGTTTCTGCTGGACCAGCCTGTGGCGGAACGCGAGCGGCCCCTGCTCGAATATATGTCCAAGGCCATCACCGTCGGCCGTCCCGTGGGCACTGGGCCCGGCGTGCCCCCAGAGCGTGTGGCGGCCCTGCGCCGGGCGTTCGACGCAACGCTGCTGGATCCCGGCTTCATCGCCGAGGCAAAGCAGCAGGCCGCCGAAATCCGCCCCATGAGCGGCGAAATCCTGGCGCGTGTCATTCAAGAGCTCATCGAGGCTTCGCCGGACGTCCGCGACCGCGTCAAAACCGCGCTCGAACCCAAGGCCTCGGACCTCGGGGCGACGCCGGGCCGGTGAGCCCGCCGTCACGCCCGGTTGCGCTCGCTCTGAAGCGGGCGCTCCTCCATCATCGCGAAGGCCGTCAGCGCCAGGGCGAAAGTCGCGGCGGTGCAGAGAAAGAATATCCGGAACAACGCCGCGGCCGCCGCCCTGTCGGCTAACACGCCCGGCGCCGCCGCGCCCGCATCCGCCCCTCGCGCGGCGAGCCCCAGCAGAAGCAATCCATAACCCGCCACGAGGCCCGTCGCGACCAGCGAGCGCGTGAACGCCATCGCCCCTGTGACGACGCCGAGATCGCGCAGGTCGATCGCGTTTTGCGCGGCGACCGTTGAAACCGGCGCCGCCGGGCCAAAACCACAGCCGATGACGGCGACAACAAACAGAAACTCCGCCGCGCCGATGGACGGCGAGCGCCAGGCCAGCCACAGGCAGGCCACCACGCAGACGCACAGCGCCGCCATCGGCGGGTATTTGTAATGCCGCAGCCGCCCCGCCAGATGCGCCCCGGCAAGCGCGCTGGCATTGACCGTGACCATCAGGGGTATCAGCGCAAATCCGGCGGCGGAGGGCGAATAGCCATGAACGGATTGCAGAAACATCGGCAGATAAATATTCAGCGCCGTCACCGAGGCCCAGCCGATGCCATTGCTGAGCGTCGCGAGGCGCACCACGCGGTTGCGCAGAATGCCCATGGGGATCAGCGGCTCCGGAGCCGTTCTCATCCGCAGCGCGAAGCCAAGCCAGCACAGAACCGACAGCGCGGACAGGCCGATGATTTCAGGCGAGCCCCAGGCAAGGCTGGCGCCGCCCGCGTTGAAAACAAACATGCACGACGAGCTTGCCGCGACAATCAGCGCGGCGCCGAGAATATCGAGACGGTGCGGACGGTCGTTGCGCGGCAGGCCCTTCAGCAGATGCCACATCAGCGTCAGCGCCAGCGCGCCGAGCGGCAGGTTGATCCAGAAAATCACCGGCCAGTGAAAGTGCTCCGAGGCATATCCGCCCCACATCGGACCCAGCGCGCCCGAAGTGATGTAGACGGCGGAAAAATAAGTGTAGTAGCGCGCCCGGTCTTTCGGCGCGGCGATATCGCCCAGAATGGTCATGCCGATCGAGGTCATGCCGGCGCTGCCCAGCCCCTGCAATGCGCGTCCGAGAATCAGCATCGGCAGATTGACCGCAAGCGCCGAGACGAGCGAGGCCAGCATGAACACGCTGACGCCGATCAGCATCGCGGCGCGCCGCCCGATGATGTCGCTGATTTTGCCATAGAGCGGCGTCATCGCGGTGACACTGAGCAGGTTCGCCGCCACCACCCACGAGAGATATTGCTCGCTGCCCAGCGCCTTGCCGATGGTCGGCAGCGCCGAGGCGACGACGGTCTGATCCATCGAGCCCATGAACACCGGAACCAAGGCGCCGGCGACGATCCACAGGGTTTGCCGATGGGTCAAACGGGGGGCGGCCGGGCCGGCGGGCGCATTCATTGCGTGTTTCGTCCGGGGATTCCCATGGCGCAGCCTATCAGCCCCGCGCGCGCGGTCAAAAGCCGGCATCCAAAGCGCGCGTTGCGGCGCGTCCGCCCGCCTGTTAGAGCCATCCGGCAATCTTTCCATCAAAGGAAATGCCCGCATGACCCTATCCGTCCGGCGAGTCGTGACCGGCCACGACCACAACGGAAAATCCGTCGTGGAAATCGATGAGGCCGCGGCCAATATCGTCTCGCGCCGGCCGGGCCATTCGAGCGCGGTGATATGGAGCAGCGCCGGCGTTCCCGCAGACAATGACGCGCCCGGCGACGCGGGCGCCCGCGATGTGCGCGAATGCGCGGCGGAGGGCGCGATTTTCCGCATCGTCGAATATGCGCCCGGTGTCGCGCCGCGCATGCACCGCACGCTGACCGTCGATTATGCCGTGGTCATGTCCGGCGAAATCATTATGGTTCTCGACGGGGGCCTCGAAGTGCCCCTGCGCGCCGGCGACGTTCTCGTTCAGCGCGGCACCGTGCATGACTGGATCAACCGCGGCGGAGTGCCCTGCGTGATCGCGTTCACGCTGATCGCCGCCATGCCCGCGGGGTCGCTGACAGCGCTGGGCTGACCGCCCGGGAAATTTCGAACATTGCAGGGAGAAACACATGACAAAAATTGCCATTCTCGACGACTACCAGGATGTCGCGCGCCACATCGGCGGCTGGAGCGCCCTGCCCGCCGGCGCTGAGGTCGTTTATTTCCACGAGAACCTCGCCGCGCCGGACGAGGCCGCGCACAAGCTCGCCCTGTTTGACGTTATCGTGCTGATGCGCGAGCGCATGCCCATGCAAAAAGCGCTGATCGACCGCCTGCCGAACCTGAAGCTCATCATCACCACCGGCGGCTCCAACCGCTCGCTCGACAAGGACCACGCCAAATCGAAAAACATCGTCTGCTGCTTCACCCGCGGCGGCGATTCCACGGCGACGACGGTGGAGACCGCTTTCGCCCTGCTGCTCGGCCACGCGCGCGGCCTCGTCACCGGAGACCGCATGATGCGCGCCGGCAAATGGCAGACCGGGCTCGCCACGACGGTCGCCGGCAAGACCCTCGGGATCATCGGCCTCGGCCGGCTCGGCGCGCGCATGGCCCGGATCGGCAAAGCTTTCGATATGAAAGTCATCGCCTGGAGCCAGAATCTAACGCCGGAGAAAGCCGCGGCCGGCGGCGCGCAATACGCCACGCGCGAAGCGCTGTTTTCGGAATCCGATTACATCAGCGTCCACCTCGTGCTCGGCGAGCGCTCGCGGGGGCTGATCGGCGCGGCGGATATGGCGCGCATGAAGAAGACCGCCATGCTTATCAACACCTCGCGCGGCCCCATCATCGACGAGGCCGCCATGCTTGCCGCGCTGCGCTCCAAAAGCATCGGCGCGGCGGGTCTGGATGTCTTCGACATCGAGCCTATGCCCGCCAATCATCCGCTGCGCGCCATGGACAACGTCGTGCTGAGCCCGCATCTCGGCTATGTCAGCGACGCCACCTACCGCGAGTATTTCGAGGATATCATCGATAATATCGGCAAGTGGATGGCGGGGACGCCGGTCCGGGTGATGGCATAAGCCGCAGCCTCACGGCCCCCGGCATATCACATTGAGCAGCGCCTGGCGCTTCTCGATGTGAATGGTTTTCAACGCGCGTTCAATGGAGCCCGGCAGCGCGGCGGGGTCCTCAACGGCCTCGCCGCGGCCGCCCGCGGTCTCAACCGCTTTTTCGAATTTTAGCGCGGGATCGAAGTAAGTCAGCGGCTCGCGGTTGCTTTTGGCCGCATAGCCGTCGGGATAGACTTCGCGCGTGTTGCGCTTCACCGCGCCCCACATCGCATTATTGAAAACGACCGTGAGGAACGGCAGATTCTCCGCGGCCGACACATAATGCGCGGGGATTGGATTGCCGAACATATAGGCCCCGTCGCCGCAGGTCGCGATGACCAGCTTGTCCGGCGCCGCCGCCTTGACGCCGAGCGCCGTGCCAAGGCCCCAGCCGAGCCCGCCCGCGGCGCCGGCTGAATACATCGTGCCGGGCTTCGTGAAGCGCATGTGCTCAAAAGCCAGCGGCGATTCCTTGATGACGATGGCGTCCTCTCCCTTCACGGCGTCAAGGCAATGGGTGATCCATGCCGGCGACATCGGCTTCATGTCCCGGCCGCGCGCCAGCGCTTCCCGCCACCCTTCCAGCATCGCCGCGCGCTCCGCGCCGAGGCGTTTGCGCCGCGCTTCAATAAGATCGCGCGCGGCGCCGGAGCGCGCCGCAAGCGCCAGCGTCAGCGCCGGGAGGGTCGCGCCAATGACGCCGGTGACCGCGAGATCGCAGGGAAAGCCGCGCATCGGATATTGTGAAAAGATCGGATCGACACCGAGATGGATAATTTTCGCATCGCGGCCCGGCGCGCGTTTGCCGGGAATCCACGGCACGTCGCATTCCACGACGATGACGAGATCGGCGCCGGCAAGCCGCGCGTCGGGATCAAAGCCCATATGCATCGGATCATCGGCCGACAGAGCGGCATAGCGGGGTTTGCGCTGGCACACGGGAATGGCGAAACATTCCGCCAGCGCGGAAAGCTTGCCCCAGTCCGCCTCCTCGCGCCCGGCGCTCGATGTGATGATCAGCGGGTTCTTCGCTTTCGCGATCATATCGGCCGCTTCATCAATCGCGTTCGGGTCCGGCCATGGCGCGGAGGGCGTGCGGCGGCGCGAGGGCGATTGAAACGTGAAATTGCCGGCGGGCGCCGCGAGCGCCTCGCGCGGCAGTGTCAGATACACCGGGCCCCTCGGCTCGCTCATGGCGATATTGAGCGCCCGGTCGACCCCAGCCTCCAGCACTTCGGCATTGGGAAGCTGATAATCCCATTTGACGAATTCGCGCAGCATCGCGCCCTGGTCGCGCATCTCCTGCGGCCAGTGAATTTCGCCGGAGCGCTTTCCGGGCAAATCCCCCTCCTCGCTGAACGGCGTGCGCCCCGCGCTCATCAGAATGGGAATATTGCCGCGCCATGCGTTCATCAGCGCGCAAATGGCATTGGCGGTGCCGACGTTGACATGAACCATGACAAGCTGCGGCCGGCCCGTCTTGAGATAATAGCCGAGCGCCATGCACACCGCGACATTTTCATGCGGCACGGTGACGGGCCGCGGGACTTTCAGCCCTTCGGCTTCCGCGCGCGCCAGCGATTCAATGATCGGCGCGAAATCCGTGCCCGCATTGGCGAAAAGGCAATCGATGCCGCGGTCCGCGAGCAGCGCAAGATACGCGTCGGACACGGTTCCGCTGATAGTTTTTTCCGTCACTTGAATGCTCCCTGATATTGCGCTTTGCTTTACGCCCGCGCGCCCGGCGCGGCAATGAGGGAGCGCCCGTGAAATCCGCGTTGTTTATCGCCTTCACCCTCTGCCTCGCCGCCAACGCGGCCGCGCAGGAGAAGACCGTTCTGCGCATGGGCGTTATCGCCAATTCCGCGCGCAGCGTGTCGCAGCTCGGCCTCTCTATCGCGCAGCGCCGCGGCTTTTTCGAGCGCGCCGGCCTCGATGTTAAAATCGTGCCCCTGCCCGGCGTGCATCACCAGATCGCGGAGCTCGACAAAGGCAATGTCGATGTCAGCCACACCGCCACGCCCTATCTGATCCAAGCGGTGCTCGCCGGCTCGGACTCCGCTGCTGTTTTTGGCGGCCTCGCCAATCCCGTTTTCGCGCTCATGGCAAAGCCTCAAATCCCTGAAATCGCAGCGCTGCGCGGCAAAACCATCGGTCTCTCTTTGCCTGTCGACACCATCACCATCGGCAGCCTGAAACTTCTCGCGAAGGCGGGGCTGGGCCGCGCCGATTTCGCGGTGAAAGAGCTTGTTGGCACGCCCGTCCGCGTCGAATGCCTGACCCGCGGCGAGTGCGACGCAGTGCCCGCCGGCCAGCCCGATGATCTCACGCTGGCCGCCAAAGGATACCGCAATCTGGGAACATCGCTTGATGTGATCCCGGCGCTGCAATTCAACGTCATCGCCGCGCGCCGCGCTTATGCCGCGGCAAACGCCGCCGCCATGCTGCGTTATGTCAGCGCCATGGGCGGCGCTTATAAATACATGAACGATCCCGCCAATCGCTCCGATGTGGCGGCTCTGATGTCGGAAACAACGGGCTCGCCCGAGGATATCGCGCGCGGCATTCTCAAACTCTGGTTCGAGCCGTGGCGCGGCATCATGCCAAAGTCAGGCGAAATCAGCATGGAGGGGTTGGCCGCCGTGATCGCGCTGATGGCGGAGGCCGGCGAGCTGCAAGGCCCCCTGCCGGACGCCGCGCGGTTCGTCGAGCTTCGCTATCTGCGCGGGGCGGGCTTGCAATAGGCCCGCGTCACTTGCCTGCCTGGATCGCCTCCCACACGCGCAGCGGCGTCGCGGGCATGTCGATATGCGTCACGCCATGCGGCGCCAGCGCATCGACGACCGCGTTCATGATGGAAGTGAGCGAGCCCGCGCAGCCCGCCTCGCCGCAGCCTTTGACGCCCAGCGGATTGGTTGTCGCGCGCGTCTCGATCGCGTCATAGGCGAAAATCGGCGCGTCCGTCGCGTGCGGCATGCCGTAATCCATGAACGAGCCCGACGCGAGCTGCCCTTCCGCGTCATACACCGTGCGTTCGATCAGGCATTGGCCGATCCCCTGAAGCACGCCGCCATAAACCTGGCCTTTGACGATCAGCGGATTCACGACGACGCCGAAATCGCCGATCATCGAATATTTGACGATTTCCGTGACGCCGGTCTCCGGATCGATCTCCACCTCGCAAATATGGCAGCCGTTGGGAAAGGTCGCCGGCTTGGCGCTCGACACGTGCTCCACATCGAGCGAGGCCGGCGCGCCCGCGGGCAGCTTTGCCCCATCGCGAAGGCGCTTGGCGATCTCCATAATGCCCATGGAGCGGTCCGTTCCGGCAATGGCATACCGCCCCTTTGAAAAAGCAATATCCGCAACGCCGGCTTCCAGCAGATGCGAGGCGGCGATCCTGCCCTTTTCCACCACCAGCGCGCTGGCCTCCACAATCGCCGTGCCCGTGCACATCAGCGATTTCGATCCGCCGGTGCCCGAGCCCGCGCGCAATTCATCCGAATCCGTCTGACGAAGGCTGATCTTGTCAAAGGGCACGCCAAGCTCAGTGGAAAGCACCTGCGCGAACGTTGTCCAATGGCCCTGGCCGTGATCATGCGAGCCGGTCAGCAGCGTCACAGTGCCGTCGGCCTCAAAACGGATATCGCCCAGCTCGCCAAAAACGGGCGCGGTGACCTCGAGAAACTGGCCGATGCCGCGCCCGCGCAATTTGCCGCGCGAAACGCTTGCCGCTTTGCGCGCCGCGTAGCCGTCCCAGTCCGCCAGCGCCAGAGCCTTGTCGAGCACAAGCGGAAAATTCCCGGAATCATAAGTCGATCCCGACGGCACTTTCGCCGGGATGTCCTTCGCCGCTATGTGATTGCGGCGGCGGATTTCCACGGGGTCGATGCCCATTTCGCGCGCCGCGTTATCGACGAGCCGCTCCATGAAATAATTGCCCTCGGGCCGCCCCGCGCCGCGATAGGCCGTCACCGGCACGGTGTTGGTGAAGACACAGCGCGTGCTGACTTCAATCAGCGGCGTGCGGTAGACGCTGTTGACGTGTTTGGCGATGTTGAACGTCGAGAACAGCGGGCCGATCTGCGTCATATAGGCGCCGAGATTGCCGAACCCCTCGCAGCGCACCGCGAGAAAACCGCCCCGCGCGTCGAGCGCCAGCTCGCACAGGAACTCCATATCGCGGCCGTGATGATCCGAGAGGAAGGATTCGGAGCGCCGGTCGCTCCATTTGACCGGGCGTCCGAGCGCGCGCGCGCCATGCATCGCGCAGATATATTCGGGGAACATCGAGCCCTTCATGCCGAAGGAGCCGCCGACATTCGTCGCGATAAAACGCATCTTGTCTTTTGGGACCTTCATCATTTCGGCGGCATTGGCCTGCGAGGCCGTGACGCCCTGCGTGCCCGTGTAAAGCGTGAATTTGCCTTGTGTCTTGTCAAACGCGGCGACACAGCCGCGGGTCTCCATCGCGTTGATAACAATGCGGCTGTCGATGAGGTTGATGCGGGTCACATGCGCGGCCCCGCTGAAGGCCTCGGCAACCCCCGCGCTGTCGCCGAAATGATAGTCCAGCGCGACATTGCCGGGCGCGTCCGGCAGCACCTGGGGCGCGCCGGGCTTGACGGCATCGCGGGCCTCGATAACGGCGGGCAGCGGATCGATATCCGCAAAGACCGCCTCCGCCGCGTCCTGCGCCTGCGCCGCCGTCTCCGCGATCACGCAGGCGATGGGGTCGCCGACAAAGCGGACAGCGTCTGTCGCCAGCGCGAAGCGCGCCGGCTTGAGCATGGGCTTGCCGTCGCGCCCGTTCAGCGCGGCGCGGTAGGGAAAAGGGCCATAGCCCGCTTTGTTAAGGTCCGCGCCGGTGTAAACCGCGAGCACGCCGGGCATCGCCCGCGCCGCCGCGGTGTCGATGCTTTTGATGAGGCCATGGGCATGAGTCGAACGTGTCATCGCCATGAAAACCTGGCCCGGCAGCGTGACATCGTCGGTGTAGGAGCCCTGCCCGGTCAGCAGTTTCAAATCCTCGTTGCGGGTGACCGGCTGGCCGACACCGAATTTCAGAAGCGAAAGCTGTTCATCGTCAACGCGGATATTCATGGCGCATCCCGGGGCAAAGTATCATTTCACGCGCGCAGAATAAGCCAACGCGCCCATGGATCAAAGCGCGATGATGCCGCGCCCGCCCTTTCCCGCGCCCCCGGTTCGGGCTATGGAGGCCCATGCCCGGCGATCAAAAAGCCCATCGCGATTTCGAGAGGATCGCCTTTCTGTCTTCCGGCACGCCGGAGGCCGATCAGGCTATGGCGGCCCTCGCTCCGCGCTATGACAATGTCGCGGCGGAGGATGCCGACGTGATTGTCGCGCTTGGCGGCGACGGGCTGATGCTGCAAACCCTGCACAGATTTATGGGTTCGGGCATGCCCATCTACGGCATGAACCGCGGCTCCGTCGGCTTTCTGATGAACGAATACCGCGACACCGGCCTGCGCGAGAGGCTGGCCGCCGCGCACGCATCGACCGTCCATCCGCTGATCATGCGGGCGCGCACGCAATCGGGGGAGGAGATCACGGCGCGCGCCATCAACGAGGTCTCGCTGCTGCGCCAGTCGTTTCAGGCGGCAAAAATGCGCCTCAGCGTCGATGGCACGGAACGCATGCGCGAGCTCGTCGCGGACGGCGTGCTGATCGCGACCCCCGCCGGCTCCACCGCCTATAATTTTTCGGTCAACGGCCCGATTGTGCCGCTGGGCGCGCCGCTGGTGGCGCTGACCCCCATATCCGCCTTCCGCCCCCGCCATTGGCGCGGCGCGCTGCTGTCCAACACCGCCCGCGTGGCAATTGACATTCTTGAGCCGGAAAAAAGACCGGTCAACGCGGTTGCCGATCATTTTGAGACGAAAAATGTCATGCGCGTGGAAATCTCCATGGATCACGCCATGGGCCTCGTGCTGCTGCACGATCCCGGCCATTCCCTTGATGAGCGTATCCTGCGCGAACAGTTTGGCGCGTGAAGCGCGGCCTTTTTTAGCAAAACGCCCCGGCTTTGCCAGCCGGGGCGTCAATCGCGCCGCTTGTCAGCGGGTGGGGTTAGAACGTGCGCTCGATGCGCAGATGCGTCGAGACGTTACTGTCTTTAAGCCCCGGCGATCCCGCCGCTGTGAACGCCGCCGAAGGGTTCTGAACCCTCGACTTCGCGCTCAGATACTGAACTTCGAGGCCGATATCGAAATTCTTCGCCGGCGAATAGATGATCGATCCCGCGACTTCCCAAACGCTTCCTTTGCCCCACTGGAATGGCGCGCTCGTCGCCGCCGAAACGGTGGGCGGATTGAATTCGACATAGCCAGCTGTGAAGTTCGAACGCCATTGCGGCGTCCAATAATACTAAAGGGCATGAGCTTTGACTCATGACCTTTGGCAAGCGCGAATGCGCGCGGGCTTTGAACAAGTGTCGGCTGATGCGCGGAACTCTACGGATTGACCACAGGTCAATTCATAGAGCCCTTGGTATAATGGGTCAGCGCCATATTGATGTTCCAGCCCGTCGTCGAACCCACGGTGAACCGCCAAAGCGCCAGACGCCGGCGCCCCCTCCCCAATCCCGGAAGCGCCCTTTCGACAAATAAAAACCCCGGCGTTTTCACGCCGGGGTCTAAAGTTTGGTCTAACCGAAGTCAGATCAGAACTGGCGCTCGATGCGCATTTTCAACGCGAAGCTGTTGTCTTTCAGGCCAGGCGAACCGGCGGCCAGGAACGCAGCCGCATTGGCGGCGGTGAGGTTCTGGATCTGGTTCTTCATGCTGGCGTACTGGAGCTCAAGACCAATATCGAAGTCCTTCGCCGGGGAGTAGATGATCGAACCGGCGAGGGTCCAGAACTTGCCTTTGCCCCACTGGAAGCCGTTGTTCGTCGTGGCGGACGAGATAGCGACCGTCGGCGGGTTGATTTCGATGTAGCCGGCCGCAAAGTTCGAACGCCACTGCGGCGCCCAATAATGCGTCAGCAGCGCGGCGACGTTCCAGCCGGTGGTCGAACCCAGCGTGTACGGGCTCGCAAGAGTGCCGTTGCCGCTGGTGATCACAATGCCCGAGTCAGAGCGCTGGATGCCGCCGAGAAAGCGGTGACCGGCGGGAACCGACTGAACGTTGAAGTTATTGCCCGTGATCGCGCCAAGCATGCCCTTGGTGTAGTTCGCGGTCAGGAACAGCGAGTCGCCGGCCGCAAGCATCGGCAGGTTGATCTTCGCGGTCACGCCGATGGCATAGCCGCCAACAGTCGCGCTGCCGAGAAGCGGAGTTGCAGTGCCGGTGGAGGCAAGGCTGCCGGCGCCGTTGTTGAAGGAGCCGCCGAGGGTCGAGGAAGCAAAGCCCGCTCCGGGAACCGCGAAGTCATTGCGCAGCGAGTTGTTGCCAATCAACCCGTGCAGGGCGGCAAAGCCCCAGCTCTGGTCGACGCGGACATTCGCGACGAGATGAAAACCGTTGGCCGGGGTGTGGTTGTAGGTGTTGTTGGTCGCCACCGAGAAGTCGGTGCGGTCTTCGAGGGCCAGCGTGGCCGAGAAACCGCCGCCGAACGTGGCGGTGTAGGCGAGCTGTTTGATGCCGTTGGGGAAGCCGCCATAGGGCATGCCGCCATACATATAGCCGGGCACCAGAGCATAGTTCTCAGGGGCGACGCCGAAGGTAAAACCAGCCCACTGAACAAAGGCCGACTCAATCGAGATGGCGGTCGCGGAACCCGGGGACAACGCGGTGACGGCGTTATTGACGTAGTTGTTGGCGCCGTTGGTATTGCGGACGCCGCTGGTGTTGGCGGCGCGCAGGCGAATGAACGTGCGAACCGTGCCGAGAGCGGTCGGGGTGCGGGCGTCGAGGTCAACGCGGCCGCGGGCTTCAACGCCCGTCGTGTCCTGCGCGCTTTTCGACTGGCCTAAGCCAAGAGGAAAGCCGGCAGTCGCAATCGGAGCAATCGTCTGGGCAGCGCCGGCGCCGGCCGTCGCGATGCCATAAACGTCGCGGCCGGGCGTGTAATCATACTGCACGCGGACGTACCCGCCGACCTTCAAGCAGGTGTCGGTGCCGGGAATGAAGAAGAAACCCGCGCCATAGGCGTCGCAGATTTTCACGTAGTTGACGGGCGCAGACTTCCGCGAGGGAAGATCGGCGGCCTGAGCGCCGGCGATAGCGGCAAAACCCGCCGCCGTGCCGAGTAGAAGGCTCTTTGCGAGCGTCATCAGTTAAACCTCCAGTATGATTGACCCAATTGTCGGCGTATTTTGGTTTCGGACCTCAAGAAACTTCGGTCCGAAACTGATTTCCGCCTTCAAACGAACCGGACTGCCGCCCCACCCCGCGGGAAATGGACATAAGCCTGGCTGCGCCCGGTGATTCCGTTTGCATGAAACACACTACCGCCGACCTCGCCGCGAGAATAGCCCAATCAAGCCGCAAAATGCTCGAATTGCGCTTTCTGTCGCGCCCTGTTGTGAAAAGGTCACAGACGAACGCGCCAAACCATGCCGCGCGTGGAAATTAACAGGAAATTCAATGAATTAAAAGCAAATATTCAATCAGAGGCGAGGGCCGGGGGGCGCTTTGCCGGTGCCAAACAACCGCCTTCAGGCCGCCAGGATGCCGCTTCCGGGTAGTTGGAGAGTTTCCTCCCCTGCCGCTGCGTCGAAAGCTTCGCGCACAGCCGCTATCCCGCGCATGCCCGCCGACCACGAGCGCGCTTCCTCGCAGGCGGCTTCCGCCTCAAAACGGCGCAGCAGCGCCATTAGCTTGCCAAGCTCCGTCGAATTCATCTGCTCGCAGGCGCTGATCACCCGCTCGATCATCACCCGCGAGAGGCGCGCCTGGCCGCCCTCGTCGGTGCCCGCGCCAAGCTCGTCCTGCGCCGCAAGGGCCGCCGCAAAAGCCGGCAACAGGCCATGGGGCAAGCCCGCTTTGAGATAAAGCGCGCGAAAACCCGAGCCGCGCCCGCCTTTGACGAGGCCGGCCACCCTCCCCAAGCCAACCCCTGAGAGGTCCGCCAGCGCCGCCTCAAACAGGCTGCGGTTGCCGCTCAGCAAAGCCCGCAGCACCAGCCCCGCCGTCAGCTGACCGGATTCGCGCAGATACGAAACCAGCGCCAGCGGCCCATTGCCCGCCTCATCGCAAGTCTCTGACGCAATGATGATATTCGCCTTTTCCGAGGCCTCGCGCGTGACCCGCCTGGCGCGCGCCTCGCTCATCCAGTCGCAGGCGGTGACAAAAGCCGAGAGAGCCCGCGCCGTCGCTGCCACCAGTTCCGCGCGCAATGCCGCCGGCAAGCCCGGCCTTGCCAGCAGCGCCTCGCGCATTTCGCCGTCCGAGCCGAATCGCTCCAGCATCCGCCGCAGCGAAAAGTCCGGCAAAACAGCGCTTTCATTGATCGCCAGCGCAATCAGCGCCTCGCGGGCGCCGACTTCCGCCAGCGCCGCCGCCACGGGGGCGGAGAGATTCGGGCGCACCGCGATGGCCGCCTGCGCGAAAGCATCGCCCACCGCCGCGCAATCAATCAATTCGGCTTCGGAAAGCACGGGCGAGCGGCTCAAAACGAGCGCGGCAATGTCCGACTGATCGTTTGCCAGCACAACGACGCAATGATGCGGCGCATCCGCCGCGCTGGCGAAGGCCTCCGCAAGCGCCCGCCGCACAACGGGCGAGGCGTCATCCAGCAGCGACGTCAGGGCCACCCCGGCCTCGCGCTGATCGGCCTCGCATAAATCCGAATAGAGGTAAGCCCGCGCCAATGCGCTGGCCCCTTCGGCCCGCGCCCCCGCCGGAGCCGTGCGCGCCCAGTCGAGAAACCGGCGCACAATCATGCGCCGCCGCTCCCTGGAAACCCTGTGTGAAAACACTGACGCATGGAGCCCCGCCGCAAACCGCTCGCCCGCACAATCGCGGATTATGGTAAACGGACGCTTAATTTCCTTCCGCGACAGCGCCGCCGGAAATGGCTAAAGCGCCCCATCCGCACATCCAAAGGAGACGCCATGAACGCCGCCCCCAATCTTGTTCCCCACCCCCGCGGCGGCCTCTATTTCGATGATTTCGAGATCGGCCGGCTGTATCAGCACCGCCTCACCCGCACCGTCACGCAGATGGACAACATGCTGTTCTCCAACATGACGCTGAATCCGCAGCCCCTCCACATCGACGCGCATTTTTGCGCCACGGAAACCGAATGGGGCCGCCCGCTGATGAACTCGCTGTTCACGCTGGGCCTGCTGATCGGCATATCCGTCAATGACCTGACGGTGGGAACCACGATTGCCAACCTCGGCATGACCGAGGTGAAATTCCCCTCGCCGCTGTTTGAGAATGACACTGTCCATTGCACGACGCAGGTCATCTCAAAGCGGCAGTCGAAATCCCGCGCCGATGCCGGCATTATCGAATTT
>JANYFM010000083.1 GCA_025362655.1 Hyphomicrobiales bacterium
CGTTCCATGAGGTCATTTTTGCGCTCGGCTGCGGCCTGCCTGCTCGCTGCCGCCGCGCTTCCCGCCGGCGCCGCCGAAATCAAACTGCTCAGCGGCAACGGATCGCGCCCCGCCGTGATCGAACTCGCCAAACGCTTTGAACAGGCGACCGGCCACAAAGTATTGATCGATTTTGCCGTCAACCCCGCCGTCAAAAAACGGGTCGAAGCCGGCGAGGACTTTGATGCTGTGGTGCTCAACCCGCCGGTGCTCGATGATCTCATCAAGCAGGGAAAAGTTCTTTCGGACACCCGCGCTGTCATCGGCCGCATCGGCCTTGGCGCGGCCATCAAAGCGGGCTCGCCAAGGCCGGATATATCGACGGTCGAGGGCTTCAAGAAACTGCTGCTGTCCTCGAATTCGGTCGCCTTTCCCGGCGACGGCGCAAGCGGCATTTATTTTGTCAGCCTCGTCGAACGCCTCGGCATTGCCGACGCGATGAAATCAAAGATGAAGCCCATGCCGGGCGAATACAATGTCGAAGTCGTCGCGACCGGCGGAGCCGATCTCGTCGTCGTCGTGGCCTCGCGCATTTACGGCGTGCCTGGCGTCGATATGATCGGGCTGCTGCCGGCCGAGTTGCAAACCTGGATCGGCTTTGCCGCCGGCGTCAGCGCCGCCGCCAAACAGCCGCAGGCCGCGCGGGCGCTGGTGAAATATGTCAGCGCGCCCGCCGCCGCTGAAGTGCTGGTTCCCATGGGGATTGAGCCGTTCAAAGAGTGAGCGGTTTCAGCCGAATTTGCGCACCGGCGCCGCCTCCCGGTCGCCAAAGAGGCCCTTCCTATCCGATTCCTCAAGCCCAGCCGGATGCTTTCGGCGCGATGCCGCATATTTCAGCGCGCCGGCCCTTCGGCGCCCGCAATTTCAGCTTGCCTTCGTGCGTGGCAGGCGTATCTTGTTGCGATGCAGCAATTCTGGAGGATTCTTCAGGGATGGCTGCTCAGATTGTCCGTAACCGGGGGCAAGCATGGGCACCGCACAGCGCGTTCGCGTCAGACCGGCATCGGGGATCGCGCGGGATTGGGATATCCCGCCCGAAGCGACGGGCACGGTAATATGCCGTTACCGGCTGCTCGCCGGCGCCGCCTCCGCGCCGGAACGCCTCGATGTCAGCTTTTCCAAACAAACGGTCATTTGGGGCGGTCGCGCGGACGATTTCGAGGTGATCGGAAATTTCCCGGATCAGGACCAAAACAGCTGAATGCCGGTTATACACAGCCATGCGGCCATCGCGGGCTTGTGAAGGGAACCGGGGTGCTTGCGGCCTCCGCTCTGCATATCTTACATAGCTCGTGACAGGCGAAGAGCCGCGCGCCGGCGCGGGCAGCCCGCCTCGCCGGAGCGAACTATGCCGCAAGCCGCGACTTTGCATGCCAAACTGTTGATCGTCGGCTCCGGCCCCGCCGGCTATACGGCGGCCATCTATGCCGCCCGCGCCATGCTGGAGCCGGTGATGATCTCCGGCTTCGAGCCCGGCGGCCAGTTGATGATCACCACCGATGTTGAGAATTATCCGGGCTTCAAGGACGCCATCCAAGGCCCATGGCTGATGGAGCAAATGAAGGCGCAGGCCGAACATGTCGGCACGAAGATGATTTCGGACCATGTGGTGAAGGTCGATCTGTCGCGCCGGCCGTTTCGTCTGGAGGCTGACAGCGGCGCCCACTACACTTGCGACGCCCTCGTGATCGCCACAGGCGCCAAGGCCAAATGGCTGGGCATGGCGTCGGAGGAGAAATTCAAGGGCTATGGCGTCTCCGCCTGCGCCACCTGCGACGGGTTCTTCTATCGCGGCAAAGAGGTGATCGTCGTCGGCGGCGGCAATTCCGCCGTCGAGGAGGCGCTTTACCTAAGCCAGATCGCTTCGAAAGTGACCGTGGTCCATCGCCGGGACTCCTTCCGCGCCGAGAAAATTCTCCAGGATCGGCTGTTTCGCAATCCGAAAATCGAAGTGTTGTGGAATCACGCGCTCGACGAGGTTCGCGGTCAGGACAATCCGCCCGGCGTCACCCATGTCCTCCTGAAAGATGCCGGGTCCGGCGGCGTCCGCGAACTGCGCGTGGACGGCGTGTTTATCGCCATCGGCCATTCTCCCGCCTCCGAGCTTTTCAAGGGCCAGATCGAGATCAAGCCCAACGGCTACATTCTCACCGCGGCCGACTCGACCGCGACGAGCGTCCCCGGTGTTTTCGCGGCGGGCGACGTGACC
>JANYFM010000098.1 GCA_025362655.1 Hyphomicrobiales bacterium
GCCTTTTCGCCGCTCTGCTTTTGCTGCCGCTGGCGCCCGCGCCGGCGCCGGCGGCGGAGATGTTTCAACTGGCGCGCTCGCCGGGGGGATTGCCGTTTTGGCATGTGCGGCGGAAGGACGAGCCGCGCGCCGTGCTCGTGGGCAGTTTCTACGACGCGTTTGCGCTGGCGCATCCGGATAAAATCTCGACCGCTCTGGTTGGCGCTTCGCTGATGGAATCCGGGCCGCGCGGCATGTCGGAGGGCGAGTTCAACGAACTGCTGAAGGACACGCAGGCGCGGTGCGGCATCTCGGCGGGGGCGATGTCCTCGTCGTTTTCTGTGGAGGCCAAACCCGAAGACCTCGGCGATGCCCTCGACACGTGTTTCCGCGCCCTCAATGAGCCGGCGCTGCGGGGCAAGGATTTTGTCCGCCTGCGCAAATCAGCGGTTGAAAGCCGGTCGCGGCTGGAAACCAACCGCGGCGCCCTCGCCGGCCATCTGATGCGCCGCCTGACGTGGGGCGCCAGCCCCTTCGCCCGCTGGAGCGAGCCTGATGAGATCGCCAAAATCAGCGCTGAGGATGTCGAGACGTGGCGGCGCGCGGTGTTCGCCCGCGACAATCTGATTATTGTCGCTGTCGGCGCGCCGGACGCCGCGGAATTCGGCGCGCTGATTGACCGCGGGTTTGGCGGGCTGCCGGAAAATGCGGCCGTTTCCGCGGGCGCCGTCGCGCCGCCGGCCTATCCCGCCAAAACCATTGTCTTTGAGAAAGACGGCGAGCAGACGGCGCTGCTGATCGAGGGCGCGCTCGATATCGACAACGCCGAGGGGCCGGCCGCCACAGCCGGCAACAACGTGCTGGGCGGCGGCATGGACCGGCGCCTCGGGCGCGCGGTGCGCGGCGAACAGGGCGCGACGTACAGCATTTCCTCGGGCCTCGGCCAGCTCGCGCCGGGCCTGCGCACTTTCAGCGTGCGTTCGGCGCTGGCCAATGATCTCGCGGCCTCCGCGATCGCCCGCGCGCGGGCGGAAATCGAACGCTGGCGCGCCGATGGCGCAACCCCGCAGGAGGTTGAGGCGGCGCGGGGCCAGCTCGCGGCGGGCTTCGACAAAAGCGCGGAGAGCCCGGGCGGCAAAGCATTCGCGCTGGTGTCGATGCTGCGCACCGGACGCACGGCGCAGGATGAGGCGCTCTATACGCAGAAGCTGCGGGCGCTGGGCGCGGACGAGGTCAACCGGGTCATCCGCGAAAAAATGCCGCGCGTTCTCACCACGATCATCGTCGCGCCGAAAGCCGAGGGGCTCGGCGCGGACTGCGTCATCCGGGCGATAGCCGAGATTGACACGTGCCGTTGAACAGCGGCCGGGTGCCGCTTGCCTCGATATTCCGGGTGTTCTTCATTATCGGCGCTACGAGTTTCGGCGGCGGGCTGATTTCGTGGTTTCACCGGGAGATTGTGACGCGGCGCCGGTGGCTGACCGAGGAGCAGTTCATGTCCGGCGTCGCGCTCGGGCAGGTGTTGCCGGGCCCCAATGTCACCAATCTCGCTGTTTATATCGGGCAGCGGCTGCGCGGTCCCCGGGGCGCCGCCATCGCGCTGGGCGCGATGCTCACGGGGCCGTTTTTTCTGTGCATCGCGCTCGCCGCTGTCTACAGCGAGGCGATCCGCATTCCCGGTTTTCACGCCGCCATGGACGGCATCGCCGCGGCCGCCATCGGCATGATCCTGCGGCTCGGCTGGATGGGCGCCAGTCATTCCTGCCGCAAGGCGGCGCCGGCGGTGATCGCATTGGCGGTCTTCATCGCCATCGGCATTTTGAAATGGCCGCTGCTGGCGGTTGTGGCCGTCGCCGCGCCGCTGTCGGTGGCGCTGGTCTGGCCAAAGCGCAAACCGCAGGGGGGCGGCGGCGATGCGTGACAATCCGCTGTTTGCGCTGTTCTATGTGATCGCGCCGTTCTCGCTGCTGTCGATTGGCGGCGGCCCGGCGATTTTCGCGCCTTTGCAGCACGAGAGCGTTGATGTCTGGCATTGGCTGACCGCGCGCGAGTTCATCGACCTCTTCGCCATCGCGCGCACCGCCCCCGGGCCGGGCGCGATGCTGACGACGCTGATCGGCTGGAAGCTGGCGGGCTGGTCCGGGGCGCTGGTGGCAACGCTGGCGCTGTTCGGGCCGGCCTCGCTGCTGTGTTATTTCGCGGCGCGGCTCTATGACAAATATCGCGGGCACGAATGGCACACGGCGCTGGAGGAGGGCCTCGCGCCCATCGCGGTCGGGCTTATCTTTGCGGGCGCAATGTCGGTGCTCAATCTATCAGGCGGACGGGCCCTGACATGGATTGCGGCGCTGGCGGCGGGAGCCGCGCTGAGCTTCCGGCCGAAGCTGCATCCATTTCTTATTCTGGGCGCGGGCGCGTTGCTGTTTGTGGCGATGGAGTTTGCGGGGGCCGGGGTGTGAGGACGGGCAGCGCGCAGCCCGAGGGAATGCAGCCGTTAGCGGCTCCATGGCTCCGCTTTGCCGGCGCCCGCAAACGCGCTAACCCTTGCACAATGCAAACCCGTCCGGAGAGCCGCCCATGACCGATAACATCATCGTTGAAGACGTCAGCCTGCCCGAGCTCAAAGCGGGGCTGGCCGACGGCTCCATCGCGCTCGTCGACGTGCGCGAGCCCAATGAATGGGCGGCGGGGCGCATTCCCGGCGCGTCGCTCAACGCGCTTTCGGTGTTTAACACCGCGGCTTTGCCCGCGCCCGCGCCGGGCAAGCGCATCGTGCTGCATTGCCGCTCGGGGAAGCGCTCCGTCACCGCGCTGGGCCTCGCGCAGGCCGGCGGGCGCGAGGATGTGCGCGCGCATTTCACCGGGGGAATGCTGGAATGGCAGGGCGCCGGCGGGCAGGTTTTGCAGGGCTGACATGACACCGCTCAAGTTCGGCATTGGCGCGGGCGTGCGGCGGGTCGAGGACGCGCGGTTCCTGCGCGGGAACGGGCGCTATACCGCGGACATCATTCCGCCGGGCGCGCTGAGCGGGCTGGTTTTGCGCTCGCCGCATGCGCATGCGCGTTTTGCCCCGCCGGATGTTGCCGCGGCGCGCGGCATGCCCGGGGTCCGCGCGGTTTTGACGGCCGCGGATACCGCGCATCTCGGCGGTCTGCCCTGCGCGGCGCCGATGCGGGATGCGGTGTCCGGCAAGGATATGGCGCTGCCGCCCTATCCTCTTTTGGCGGACGGCGCCGCGCGCCATGCGGGAGACGCCATCGCGTTTATCGTCGCTGACAATGAGTCTTCCGCCCGCGCGGCGCTGGAGGCTGTTCATGTGGAATATGAACCGCTGCCCGCCTGCGCCTCGATCGGGGCGGCCATGGCGGCGGGCGCGCCTGTCGTGTGGAAAGAAGTTCCCGGAAATATCGCTTACACCGCCGCGATGGGCGATGAGGCCGCCTGCGCTTCGGCCTTTGCGCGCGCGCATAAAACCGCCCGCGTGAAAATCATCAACAGCCGCGTCTGCGCCCATTACATGGAGCCGCGCGCCGCCATCGGCGAATATGATCCCGCGGCGCAAAGCTTCACGCTGACGGCCACAAGCCAGGGTGTTCATGGATTGCGCGACACTTTGGCGGAGGCGGTGCTGCGCGTGCCGCGCGAAAAATTGCGCGTGCTGACGCCGGATGTCGGCGGCGGTTTCGGCCCCAAGGCCTTCGCTTACCGGGAATACGCTCTTGTGCTGGAGGCGGCGCGGGTCTGCGGCAGGCCGGTCGCGTGGGTGGGTGACCGCACGGAGCATTTCCTCGCCGATGCGCATGGGCGCGACAATATTTCCATCGCGGAAATGGCGATGGATGCGGCGGGGCGCTTTCTGGCGCTTCGTGTCGATGTTCTCGCCGATCTCGGCGCTTATCTTTCGCAATATGCGCCGTACATTCCCTGGCTCGGAATCACCATGGCGACGGGGCCCTATGACATCGGCGCGTTTCACGGGCGGCTGCGCTCCTATTATTCGCACCGCCCGCCGGTCGATGCCTATAGGGGCGCGGGCCGGCCGGAGGCGGCATATCTGCTGGAGCGGCTCGTCGATGAATGCGCGCGTGAAATGCAAATGCCGCGCGAGGAAATCCGCGCGCTGAACTTTATCAGGCCGGCGCAAATGCCATACAAAACGCTGACGGAGCGAACCTATGACGTCGGTGATTTCGAAGGGGCCATGCGCCAGGCTTTGGCGCGCGCGGATTACGCGGGGTTCGAGGCGCGCGCGGCGCGGGCGCGGCCGCGCGGCATGCTGAGCGGCATCGGTTTTGCCAGCTATATCGAATGCACCGCATGGGGAGAGGGCGAGGCCGGCCATGTGACGCTCGATGAAGACGGCGGTTTCACCGTCTCCGTCGGCACGCAGTCGAACGGCCAGGGGCACCACACCGCTTATGCGCAGATTGTTTCGCAGGCGCTGGGGGTTGAGCCCGCGCGGGTCCGCCTCGTGCAGGGCGACACAGCCCTGGTGCCGACCGGGGGCGGCACCGGCGGCTCGCGCTCGATACCCGTCGGGGCGGCGATGCTGAGCGTGGCCTCCGGCAATCTGGAGCGGCAGCTCAAGGAATTGGCGGCGGGCGCGCTGGAGGCGCCGCTCAGCGATCTCGAATGCGCCGATGGCGGGATCGGCGTTGCCGGCACCGACAGAAGGCTCAGCTATGAACAGATCGCGCGGCTGCCCGGCGCAAACGCTGAAATCCGCCGGGGCGAGGGCGCTTTCGATCCGCCCGCGCCGACCTATCCCAATGGCACCCATGTCTGCGAGGTGGAGATCGACCCGGAGACCGGCGCTGTGCGCATTGAACGCTACACGGTCTGCGATGATTTCGGCGTGACGCTGAATCCGCTGCTGCTGGAGGGTCAGGTGATGGGCGGCATAGCCCAGGGGATCGGCCAAGCGTTGGGAGAATTGGCGGTTTTCGGCGTGGATGGCCAGCCGCTGTCGACGACCCTGATGGATTATGCGCTGCCGCGCGCCGCCGAAGTGCCGTCCATTCAATTTGAGAACCGCAACGTTCCCTCGACGTCCAATCCCCTCGGCCTCAAGGGCGCGGGAGAGGCCGGGACCATCGGCGCGGCCCCTGCCGTGATGAATGCGGTGATTGACGCCTTGCGCCGGGCCTGCGGCGTCCGCGCGCTGGACATGCCGGCGTCCGCCATGAGCGTGCTGCGGGCGCTGAAAACCGCGCCGCTCACAAAAATGTGAACGGCGGCAAGGGCTGATTGCTTTTGCGCAGGGTGTTTTGCGCTAGGGTGCGCCCGCGCGGCTTGGAGCCGCTGGAGGAGAGGTTCATATGATTCGTTCTTTACTGGCGGTTGGCGCGCTTGTGTGTGGCATTGGCGCCGTGCTCGCGCAGAGCGACCCGATTGCGACCCGCAAAGCCACGATGAAAAAGGTCGGCGAGGCCAACGCCGAGGTTACCAAAATCAACAAGGGCGAGGCGCCTTTTGATCTGGTCAAGGTGCAGGCTGCGCTGACCGCCATGCAGGGCGCTGCCAAGGCCATGCCGGCGCTTTTCCCCGACAATTCGAAGACCGGCGGCGACACCGCCGCGCTGCCGAAAGTTTGGGAGACCAAGGCTGATTTCGACGCCCGCTGGGAAAAGCTTGGCAAAGAGGCGGCGGTGGCCGCGGCCGCGATCAAGGACGAGGCGACTTTCAAGGTCGCTTACGCCGATATGGGCAAGAACTGCGGCGGCTGCCACGAGAGCTACCGCAAGAAGCAGCAGTAAGTTCCGCGGCAGGCTTTAAAGGGCGGCTTTCGGGCCGCCCTTTTTCGTGGCGGGAAGGCGGTTGGCGCAGGGGGCCGCCGGGTATAATTTATCCCGCCGCGATAGCGGCGTGAAGGAGTTCCCATGCGCAGGTTCCTGTTGTTCTGCGTTTTGTTCGCCGCGGCCGCGGCTGCCGAGTTCTGGTGGCTGAGCGCGCCCGCGCCCGTTTTCGCGGCAAATTCCGATGCGATGGAGCGGGGCGGCGACGCCTCGCGCGGCAAGCTGATTTTCGACGCCGGGGGCTGCGCCTCCTGCCATGCGGCGCCCGGACAGGAAGACCGCCTCGCGCTCGGCGGCGGCTATGAATTAAAGACAGCGTTCGGCTCGTTTTTCGCGCCGAATATTTCCTCCCATCCTGACGATGGCATCGGGCGGTGGACGGCGGCTGATCTCGTCAACGCCATGCAGGCGGGGGTCTCCCCCTCGGGGGAACATTATTTCCCGGCGTTTCCCTATACGACCTACGCCCATGCGAAGCCTGACGATATCCGCGATCTCATGTTCTATCTGCGCACGCTGGCGCCGGTGCCTGGCAAATCGAAGCCGCATACACTGGGGTTTCCGTTTAACGTGCGGCGCGGCGTGGGGATGTGGAAACTCGCCAATTTCGACAAGGCGCCCATTACAGCCGATCCCGCGCAAACCCCGGAGTGGAACCGCGGCCGTTACCTCGCCGACGCGCTCGGCCATTGCGCCGAATGCCATTCGGGCCGCGATTTCATGGGCGGTATCGTCAGCAAGTTTCGCTATGCGGGCGGCGCGGACCCGGAAGGCAAAGACTGGGTGCCGAATATCACGCAGCACAAGGACGGTTTGCTTGCCTGGTCGCTGAAGGACATTTCGTGGACGCTGAAGACCGGCGAGACGCCGGACGGCGATTCCGTCGGCGGCGAAATGAACAAGGTGGTCAAGAACATGGCGCAATTGCCGGATGCCGACCGCGATGCCATCGCGGTCTATATCAAGTCGCTGCCGGGGCTTGATGGGCCGCCAAAACCGCCGAAGAAGTAGGCCGGGCGCCCTTGTTCGCGGGGCGCCGCCGCGCAATGCTGAGCGGACAGCCGCGATGACCGCCGGGACCGCGATCCATGGACGCTGAACTTGTTGATCGGATTTATGAGTGCTCCTTTGTGCCGGAGCTGTGGCCGGAGGTTTTGCGCGACACATCGATCCTATCGGGTTCGGCCGGCGCCTCGCTCTACATCACCAATCCCGAGGTGACCGCGTGGACGGCCTCGAAAAATGCCCGCGGCATCGCCGAGCGCTTTGTCGCCGAAGGCTGGTATTGGCGCGGCGCGATGACAACCCGCGTCCATCAATCGCGGCATCCGGGCTTCCTGCGCGATGTCGATCTGTTCACGCTGGCGGAGCTTGAGGAGGAGCCGATCTACCGCGACAGCTGGCGCGGGATGGGCCTTGGATGGGGCGCGGCAACCGCGTTCGCGCTGCCGGCGGGCGAAACCCTGTCCATCGTGCTGGCGCGGGCGACATCGCAGGGGCCGGCCGACGCCGCAATCATTCAGCGGCTGGACCTGTTGCGGCCGCATCTGGGGCGCGCGGCGCTGATGGCGGCGCGGCTGCACCTGGAGCGCGCCCAGGCCGCCGGCCACGCGCTCGCGGCGATGGGCCTTGCGGCGCTGGCGCTGGACAGCGGCGGCAAGGTTCTCGCGGTCAATGAATTGATGGAAGGCTCGGAGCATGTGGCGCATTGGCGGGCGGGCGACCGTGTTGCGCTGCAAGACCCGCGCGCCGACGAAATGCTGCGCGATGCGCTCGCCCGGATCGGCCTGCCCGATAACAGCGGCGTGCGCTCTTTCCCGGTGCGCGCCGCCGCCGGTCCGCTGATGGTTGGCCATGTTGTGCCGATCCGTTTTTCGGCGCGGGATATTTTCGCGCGGAGCGCCGCCATGTTCGTGCTGGCGCCGGTCGCCGCGCCGGATACGCCGAGCCTTGAGCTGGTGATGTCGCTGTTCGATCTCTCGCCCGCGGAGGCGCGCGTCGCCCGGGGGCTGGCGGCGGGCAAAACCGTGGATGACCTCGCGGGCGATGGCGGCGTGTCTCCCCACACGGTGCGCACGCAGGTGCGCGGCGTGCTGCACAAAACCGGCTGCGAGCGGCAAACCGATGTGGTGGCGCTGCTGGGCGGGATTTCCGTCGGGCGCGGGGCGGGATCATCCGGCCGCCCGCGGTAACTATTTTTCGAATTTTAATCAATATTGATGATGCGCGCTTCGAATAAGGGGTTTAACGTCTGGAAACGACGGATAATTCCCCGGTCTTCGGGGTGAATGTTCAGGAGCGCGTCATGGCTTCGAAGTCTTGGAACGGCAACCTCACCAACAATTGGTTCGTCGCGGGCAACTGGAGCTCGGTCTTCACCATCCCCAATTCGGGCGATGACGCGCTGATTACCACGTTCAATTCATCCTCCGCCTTCTCGCCGGTGCAGATATTCAGTTCCGGCGCCGCCGCATTCAATGTCTTTGTGGAGAACGCCAACGCGCTCAGCTTGAACTCGTCCGGATCGCTTTTCATCGGCAATGGTCTTTTCATCGGCGGCATTTCAGGAAGCTCGCAGGTCACCGTCAACTTCGGCGGGTTTGTCCAGGCCGCTTCAGTGTCAGTCGGCAGTTTTACGAACGGTTCCGGCGTCCTGGACGTCAACTCGGGCCAGGTCTCCACCAGCAACCTGGCCGTGGGCCAGTCCGGCGCGGGAACGCTCGTCATCCGCAACGGCGGGCAGGTCTCCGCAAACGGCTTTGCCATCGGCACTGTCACCGTCGGCCTTGCGGGACAGGGCAATGGCACGATCATCATCGGCGGCGCGGGCGCGGCGGAGGCTGGCGGCTTTATCGCCGCTACAACGGTGAATCTGGCGACGGCGGGCTCGTCCCTTATTTTCAACACCTTGGATGCCGCCTACACCCAGGGCTCGGTGATTTCAGGGGCGGGCTCGCTCACCAAGTTGGGAACGGGAACGGTCACCCTCACTGGCAACAACAACTATTCGGGCGCCACAAGCGTGCAGGCAGGCAGGCTGAAAGCCGGCTCCAACCTCGCGTTCGGTTCCAACAGCGCTGTTTCCGTCAGCAGCGGCGCGGTGCTCGACCTCAATGGCTTCGGCGTTTTCATTGGCGCGCTGTCCGGCGCGGGCAGCGTGACCAACTCTTCCGTTTTAGCGGTTACGCTGATTGAAAACAACGCCGCCGGGACGACCTTCAGCGGCGTGATCGGCAGTACCAGCGGCACGCTTAACTTTAACAAAGTCGGCGCGGGGACGCTCACGCTTTCGGGCGCCAACACCTACACAGGCCAGACCACCATCTCCGCCGGCACGCTCGCCGTCGCCAACAATTCGGCGCTGGGGACGGGCGCGCTCACCATAGCCAACGGCGCGGTTTTGCAGGCCGCCGCCTTCGTCACGGTCGCCAATGCGGTCGCGCTGGAGGGGGGGAGCGGGACGGTGGATACAATCGGCAACAGTTTCACCCTGTCGGGCGTCATTTCCGGCGTTGGAGGCGGCCTGACCAAGGCCGGCGCGGGCACGCTGATTCTCTCCGGCGCGAACACTTATACGGGCGCCACGACGGTCTCCGCAGGCAGGCTGTTA
>JANYFM010000117.1 GCA_025362655.1 Hyphomicrobiales bacterium
CACTGATTTTTGTTTTTAGGAGCCTTCCATGACCAGCACCGGCATCGGCGCTTCGGTTCGGCGCAAGGAAGACCACCGCTTCATCACCGGCAAGGGCCGCTACACCGGCGATATCAACCGCCCCGGCCAGGCCTATGCGCATTTTCTGCGCTCGCCGCACGCCCATGCCGCGATCAATGCCATCGACGCGGCCGCGGCGCGCGGAATGCCCGGTGTTGTCGCCGTCTACACCGGCGATGACATCGCCGCCGACAAGATTGGCGGCCTCATCTGCGGCTGGATGATCCATTCAAAGGACGGGTCGCCGATGAAAGCCGGCGCGCATCCCGCGCTGGCGCAGGGCAAAGTTCGCTATGTCGGCGATCACGTGGCTGTCGTCATCGCCGATACCTATGCGCAGGCCCGCGAGGCGGCGGAGAAAATCAACGTCAGTTACACGGTGCTGCCGGCGGTGATCGATCTGGCGACCGTCGCGGTCGCGGGAACCGCCGTTCACGATGTGGCGCCCGACAACACCGTCTACAACTGGCATCTCGGCGACAAGGCCGCGACGGACGCGGCTTTTGCCAAGGCCAAACACATCACCAAGCTGGAGATCATCAACAACCGCCTCGTGCCCAACGCCATGGAGCCGCGCGCGGCGCTCGGCGATTACGACGAGGGCGACGGCGGGCTGACGCTTTACACCACCAGCCAGAATCCGCATGTGGCGCGGCTCGTGCTCTCGGCATTCATCGGCATCGCGCCGGAAAATAAGCTGCGGGTTGTCGCGCCCGATGTCGGCGGCGGTTTTGGTTCGAAGATTTTCATCTACGCGGAGGAGACGGTCTGCGTCTGGGCGGCGCGGAAAATCAACCGCCCGGTCAAATGGACCGCCGACCGCACGGAGGCTTTCCTCTCCGACGCGCATGGGCGCGATCATTTGACCCGCGCGGAGCTGGCGCTAGACGAGCACGGCAAAATGCTGGGCCTGCGCGTCAAGACGACGGCCAACCTCGGCGCCTATCTTTCGACGTTCTCAACAAGCGTGCCGACATATCTTTACGCGCCGCTGCTGTCGGGCCAGTACAACATCCCCGCGATCTACGCGGAGGTCGACGGCGTCTACACCAACACCGCGCCGGTGGACGCTTACCGCGGCGCCGGGCGTCCCGAGGCGACCTTCGTCGTGGAGCGTCTCGTGGAGGTCGCGGCGCGCGAGACCAAACGCGACGCGGCGGAATTCCGCCGTCAAAATTTCATCACATCGTTCCCGCATCAGACGCCGGTCATTATGTGCTACGATGGCGGCAACTATGCCGGCGGGCTCGATAAAGCGCTGGAAATGGCGGACTATAAAAACATCGCCGCGCGCAAAGCCGCCTCCGCCGCCAAAGGCAAAAAGCGCGGCATCGGCATGTCCGCCTATATCGAGGCCTGCGGCATTGCGCCCTCGGCCGCCGTGGGCTCGCTGGGCGCGGGCGTCGGCTTATGGGAATCAGCGGAAGTGCGGGTCAATCCCATCGGCACGGTTGAGATTCTCACGGGCTCCCATTCGCACGGGCAGGGCCACGAGACGACGTTCGCGCAGCTTGTCTCGCACCGGCTCGGCATTCCCATCGAGAATGTTTCGATCATCCACGGCGACACCGACAAAGTGCAGATGGGCATGGGAACCTACGGCTCGCGCTCGGGCGCGGTCGGCATGTCCGCCATCGTCAAGGCGCTCGATAAAATCGAGGAGAAAGCCAAGAAGGTCGCCGGTTATGTGCTGGAGGCATCCCCGGCGGACATCGAATTCAAGGACGGCAAATTCACCGTCAAAGGCACCGACAAAGTCATTGATTTCAGCTCTGTCGCTTTACAGGCCTATATCGCGCACAAGTTTACGGGCGCGCAGCTGGAGCCGGGACTGAAGGAGAGCGCCTTCTACGACCCGACGAACTTCACCTTCCCCTCGGGCGTGCATATCTGCGAGGTCGAGATTGATCCGCAGACCGGCGTCACCACAATCGAAAAATGGACGGCGGTGGATGACTTCGGCAATGTCATCAATCCCATGATTGTCGAGGGCCAGGTGCATGGCGGCATCGCCCAGGGCATCGGCCAGGCTCTTTACGAGGGCGCGGTCTATGACAAGAGCGGCCAGCTTTTGACCGCCAGTTTCATGGATTATGAAATGCCGCGCGCCGACGGCTTGCCCAGCTATTCCGTCGCCATGGTGTCAACGCCGTGTCCGTCCAATCCGCTGGGCATCAAAGGCTGTGGCGAGGCGGGCGCCATAGCCTCGCCTCCGGCTGTCATCAACGCCATCACCGACGCGCTCGGACACGAGCGCATCGCCATGCCCGCAACGCCCCAGGCCGTGTGGCGGGCGCTGCGGGCCGTTCATTAATTCTTGCCTCAGGAGACCGACATGTACGCTTTCAATTATCACCAGCCCAAAACCGCCGCCGAGGCCGCGGCGCTCGCGGCGCAGCATGCCGATGGGAAGATACTGGCGGGGGGGATGACCCTGCTGCCGACGATGAAGCAGCGGCTTGCCGCGCCCTCCGATATAATCGACATGGGCAAGCTCGATGAATTGCGCGGCATCAAAGTCGCGAATGGCGTTGTCACCATCGGCGCGATGACGCGCCATGCGGCGGTCGCGACATCGGCGGATGTGAGGAAGGCGATCCCGGCGCTGGCGGCGCTGGCGGGCGGCATCGGCGATCCCGCCGTGCGCAACAAGGGCACGATCGGCGGCTCTGTCGCCAACAATGATCCGGCGGCCGATTATCCGGCCGCCTGCCTCGCGCTTGGCGCGACAATCACCACCAACAAGCGCGCCGTGAAGGCGGAGGATTTCTTCACGGGCTTGTTTGAGACGGCGCTGGGCGAGGGCGAGATCATCACGTCGGTTTCGTTCCCCGTTCCCGACAAAGCGAATTACCAGAAGTTCCGCAACCCCGCCTCGCGCTACGCCATCGTCGGCGTGTTCGTCGCCAAAAAGGGCGCGGATGTGAAGGTGGCCGTGACCGGCGCCGGCTCGGCGGGCGTGTTCCGCCAGAAGGATTTTGAGGCGGCGCTGACCGCTGATTTCTCGGCTGCCGCGCTCGATGGCAAGAGCCAGTCGAAAGCCAATCTCAACACCGATATTCACGCCGACGCCGAATACCGCGCGCATCTCATCGGCGTGATGACGAAGCGGGCTGTGGCCGGCGCCGGGTGAGGGCGCCGCCCCGCGCCAACGCCCTTCCTCCGCGCCGCGGCCGCCCTCATCCGCCCCTTCGGGGCGCCTTTTTCCGTTTCACGGGAGAAGGTCTTGCAGCACCGGACATGCTTTGACACGCGCGCTTCCCGCCTCCATCGACGACACGCTGAAACTTCTCGCCGGCGCGGATTATGCCGCTGACCGCGCTTTGGCGACGGTATTGTTCCTCGCGCTCAAGCTGGGTCGTCCGCTGTTCCTCGAGGGCGAAGCCGGTGTCGGAAAGACGGAGATCGCCAAAGTGCTGGCGTCGCGGCTCGGGCGCAAACTCATCCGCCTGCAATGCTATGAAGGGCTTGATGTCGCCTCCGCCGTTTATGAATGGAATTACGCCCAGCAGATGATGGCGATCCGCCTCGCGGAGGCGTCGGGCGAAACAGACCGCGCGCGGCTGGAGCATGACGTGTTCTCCGCGCGCTATCTCGTCAAGCGCCCGCTTTTGCAGGCGCTGGAGCCGTCCGCCGAGGGACCGCCGGTGCTGCTGATCGACGAACTCGACCGCACGGACGAGGCGTTTGAAGCCTATCTGCTCGAAGTGCTGTCGGATTTTCAAATCACCATTCCCGAGCTTGGCACTGTCAAAGCCGAACAGCCGCCGATCGTCATCATCACGTCCAACCGCACGCGCGAAATTCACGACGCGCTGAAGCGCCGCTGCCTGTATCACTGGATTGATTATCCCGACGCGGAGCGCGAGTTGAAAATCGTGCGCCTGAAAGCGCCGCGCGCGCCGGAAAACCTGACACGCGAGATCGTTGCCTTCGTGCAAAAGCTGCGCAAGGAGGACCTGTTCAAACAGCCGGGCGTGGCGGAAACGCTGGACTGGGCGGCCGCGCTCGCCGAGCTTGATGCGGTCGCGCTCGATCCGGCGCAGGTCTCGGACACGCTGGGCGTGCTGCTCAAATACCAGGACGACATCGCGCGCATGCAGGGCGCGAAAGCGCAGGAACTGGTGGAGCAGGTGAGGGCGGAGCTGCGGGCCGGGAGCAGCGAATAGCGATTAGGGAACAATCGTATAGTCTTGCCGCGCATCCGCCCGCCTGCCAATCGCCCCAACGGTCTCCCATGCCCCCAGATATCCCGCCTCCCGCCGGCACCGGCAAACTCGCTGAAAACATCGTCTATTTCGCGCGGGTGCTGCGCGATGCCGGCTTGCCCGTCGGCCCGGGCGCGGTGCTCGACGCGGTCAGCGCGGTGGAGGCGGCGGGCGTCGGCGCGCGCGCGGATTTCCGCGCGGTGTTGCACGCGGTCTTTGTAAAAAAGCACGGGCACACCATCATCTTTGATCAGGCCTTCGCGATTTTCTGGCGCCGCCGCGGGCTGCTCGACAAGCTGATCGCGATGATGTCGCCGCTGGCCGAGCCGCAAAACCCTGAGACAGCGAAAGCGCAAGCCGGCGCTTCGCGTTTATCCGACGCGCTGTTCAAAAAAGAAAAAGACAAGCGCGAGGCTCCGCGGCCCGAGTTGGACTACCGCCTGACGACATCCGGCGATGAGATGCTGCAAAAAAAGGATTTCGCGCAAATGAGCGCGGCGGAAATCGCCCGCGCCAAGGCGCTGATTTCGCGCATGCGGATGCAACGCGATGAAATTGTGACGCGGCGTTTCACTCCCGCCGCCCATGGCGCGCGCATTGATCCGCGCCGCGCGTTCCGGCGCTCGCTGCGCGCCGGCGGCGCCTCCATTGAATTGGCGTTCCGCGACCGCGCGGTGCGCCGGCCGCCCGTCGTGGCGATCTGCGATATTTCCGGCTCGATGAGCGACTACACCCGCGTTTTCCTGCATTTTTTGCATGCGCTGGGGGAATCGCGCGGGCGCGTGCACACGTTTTTGTTTGGCACGCGGCTCACCAATGTCACGCGGGCCCTGCGCCATAAAGACCCGGACGAGGCGCTGGCGCTTTGCTCCGCCGGCGTTGATGACTGGTCGGGCGGCACGCGCATCGCGGCATCGCTGCATGAATTCAACCGCCGCTGGTCGCGCCGCGTGCTGGGCCAAGGCGCGAGCGTGCTGCTGTTCACAGACGGGCTGGAGCGCGAAGGGGGCGGGGAGCTGGCGCGCGAAATGGAGCGGCTGGGCAAATCCTGCCGCCGGCTGATCTGGCTCAATCCCCTTCTGCGCTATGACCGTTTCGAGGCCAAGGCGCAGGGCATCCGCGCCATGCTGCCTTACGTCGATGAGTTCAGGCCCGTCCACAATCTGGCGAGCATCGAGGATCTCGTGAAGGCGCTGGCGGGGCCGGAAGCGCGCCGGACGGAGGACCCGCGCGCGTGGCTGCGGCGGGGCGCGGCGTGATGGGCTGATGTTTGCCGTCCTGGCATGACCGTGGTCACACGCGACATCGGGGATTTCGAACCAACGGGCGTGAAGCTTGTCAATCCCTTGGGCTTTAGAATCCGTTCCGGCCCCACGCCCAAACCCAATTCCAAGCCAGCATCACCGCTCCCAGTGCCGCCGGCGGCACAAGCCCCAGCGCGGCGAATTGCAGGGCGATGTGCGCTTGCTCGCGCGCGGGGATGTCGTGGGCCATCAGGCCCAGCAAACGGCGCGGCGCGATTTTGCGCCCGGCCGCCATGCCCTGAACACCGAACAGGCGTTCGAGGTCCGGCGCGGCGCGGGGCGGAGCGGGCGGGCAGCTAAAGCGGGACGCAAACTGTTTCATTTTGACGCGCATGGTTACCAAGGCCTTAATCAATGACCTGGTTTGCCGGCGCTCTGCAATCCCTGAGCCGCACGATTTGCGCCATTGCGGGGGCCGGCGCTCAGCGCTATATTCCTGCGTATATTCCGCTTATCCGGCGCAGGAGGTTCCCATGCTCGCCAGCGACGATGATATTCTGCTTCAGGCCCAGCAATGGCGGCAGGCCGGCAAGGGCGTCGCTATCGCCACGGTGATTGATACCTGGGGCTCGGCGCCCCGCCCCACCGGCAGTCATCTTGTCATTGATGCCGAGGGCAATTTTCTGGGCTCGGTTTCCGGCGGCTGTGTCGAAGGCGCTGTTGTCAGCGAAGCCGCCGAGGTGATTGCCGACGGCAAAGCGCGCACCTTGGAGTTCGGAGTGGCCGATGAGACGGCGTGGCGCGTCGGCCTTTCCTGCGGCGGACGCATCAAGGTTTACGTCGAGAGGGTCGACTGATGCGTCTCGAACTGCTGAAAAGCCTCAATGAAGAGCGCGCGGCGCGGCGCGCGGCGGTGCTGGTGACGGATTTGGCCGATGGCGCCCAGCGTCTTGTCAAAGCCGCGGAACTCGGGGCGGACCCGCTTGCCGAAGAGCTTGACGCGGCGCTGCGCATGGGCAAAAGCCGCGGCGCGGAGGCCGGCGGCAAGAGTTATTTTCTGACGGTGCAGGCCCCGCCGGTGCGCATCGTCTGCATCGGCGCGGTGCATATTTCGCAGGCGCTGGCGCCGATGGCGAAGCTTGCGGGGTTTGACATGACAATCATCGATCCGCGCACCGCCTTTGCGACGCCGGAGCGGTTTCCCGGGGTCAAAGTGATCGCCGACTGGCCGGACGCTGTGCTAAGCGCGGCGCCTTTGGATCGTTATACCGCCGTGTGCCTGTTTACCCACGATCCCAAAATCGATGATGCCGGACTGATCCCCGCCCTCAAGGCCGAGTGCTTCTACATCGGCGCGCTCGGCTCGCGCAAAACCCACCAGCAGCGCGTCGCGCGCATGCATGCGGCGGGATTCACCGACGGGGATATGGCGCGGATTCACGCGCCCATCGGGCTCGACATCGGCTCTGTCTCGCCAGCGGAGATCGCGGTCGCGGTGCTCGGCGAAATCATCATGGCGCTCCGCAAGAAGCCTTTGCGCGCGGAGAAAGCGGCGTGAAATTCGGCGCGGTTCCCGCCAGCGCGGCGCTGGGCGGCATCCTCGCCCATTCGGTGAGGCGCGACGGGCTTGTGCTCAAAAAGGGGCGGCTTATCGGCGCGGCCGAGGTTGCGGCTTTGCTTCAGGCGGGCGTTGCGGAGGTCGTCACGGCGCGGCCGGAGGCGGGCGACATCGGCGAGGATGAGGCAGCGCTGGCGCTGGCGCGGGCGGTCTGCGGAGCGGGGCTGCGCGCCGAAAAACCCTTTACAGGCCGCTCCAATCTGCATTCGGAGGCGGCCGGCGTGCTGTGCGTCGACGCTTCGGTTCTCGACGCCGTCAATGACATCGACGAGCGCGTTACCATCGCCACCCTGCCGCCGTTCCGCGCGGTTGCGCCGGGGGAGATGGCGGCGACCATCAAGATCATTCCCTTTGCGGTTCCCGGCGCGGTTCTCAAGGCATGCGCGGAGCGCGCGCGTCTTGCGCCGTTCAGCGTCAAAGCCTTCATGCCGCTGCGCATCGGCGTGATCTCAACACTGCTGCCGGGGCTGAAGCCGTCGGTCATCGCCAAGACCCTGCGCGTGCTGACGGAGCGCCTCGCTCCGGCCGGAGCGATGATCGCGCGCGAATTGCGCGTGCCCCATGACAGCGCGGCGCTGGCGGGCGCGCTGGCGGAACTGGCGACGGCCTGCGATCTCCTCATCGTGTTTGGCGCCTCGGCGATCACCGACCGGCGCGACGTGATCCCAGCCGCCATCGAGGCCGCAAACGGGCGCATCGAGCATTTCGGCATGCCTGTCGATCCTGGAAATCTGCTGCTGATCGGCGCCATCGGCGCGGGCGCGGCGCGCAGAATTGTTTTGGGCGCGCCGGGTTGCGCGCGCTCGCCAAAAGAGAACGGTTTCGACTGGGTGTTGCAGCGATTGCTGGCGGGCATCGACGTCAGCTCGCGGGATATCAAACGCATGGGCGCCGGCGGCCTGCTGATGGAGATCGGATTGCGCGGGCAGGCCCGCGCCGCCCTGCCGGAGCCGCGCAATGAGTGATGTTGCAGCCATCATCCTGGCCGCTGGAGCCTCCAGCCGGTTTCGCGCCGCCGCGGGTGATGCCGGGCCGGTGACGAAGCTCATTGCTCCGCTGGGGGGAATGCCGCTTGTGCGCCATGCCGCGCTGGCGGCTTTGGCGTCCCGGGCGCGCCCGGCGATCGTGGTGACCGGTCATGCGCGCGCCGAAGTCGAGGCGGCGCTGGCGGGCCTGCCTGTCGCGTTTGTTCACAACACGGATTTCGCCAGCGGCCTCGCCTCCTCGCTGCGCGAAGGCGTCGCGGCGCTGCCGCCGGACTCAAAGGGCGCGCTGATCATGCTCGGCGATATGCCGCGGGTGATGGCGGGCGTGCTGGACGCGCTGATCGCGGCGCTGGATGCGGCGCCCGGGGCTCAAGCGGTCGTGCCGGTGTTCAAGGGAGCGCGCGGCAATCCCGCGCTGATCACGCGCGCTTTGTTTCCGGCGGTCGCGGCGCTACGGGGCGACAGCGGCGCGCGCGCTCTTTTGGCGTCGGCGGGAAGCCTCGTGATCGAAGCGCCCGTCGATGACGCCGCGGTTGGATTTGATGTGGATTCGCCGGAAGCGCTTGGCGGAGGCGGGGCGGCGTGACTATGCCGCGGCGGCGGCGGAAGGCGGCGCGAGCTTGGGCTTTTCGCTGTCGTCCCCGTCGCCGTTTTGAACGACGGGAACGGCGGGCGGCATCACGCAATTGTTCCGGCAGATGGCGATGATGTTGGCGGCGGGGACCGGACGCGAGAACATATAGCCCTGCAATTCATGCGCCCCAAGCGCCTGAAGAAAGCGGTGCTGCTCCGTAGTTTCGATGCCCTCCGCCGTCACTGTCAGGCCGAGCGCGCGGCCGAGATGCACGACGGAATGGACGATAATGGCGCTTTCACCGGTCGATTCCACGGCTTCGAGGAAGGAGCGGTCGATTTTGATTTTGTCGAAGGCGAAGCGGCGCAGATAAATCAGCGACGAATAGCCTGTGCCGAAATCATCGAGGGCGAGGCGCACGCCCATGGCGCGCAGATCAATCATCGCGGTTTCCGCCTCGTCCGCGTCATCGACAACGACGCCTTCGGTCAGCTCCAGCTCGAGGCGCGCCGGATCCAGCCCGGTCTCGGCCAGCGCGCGCTCCACGGTCTGAACGAAATTACGGTGGCGGAACTGGATCGCCGAGACGTTGACGGCGACGCGGATGGAGCCGAAATCGGCGGCGTCTTTACAGGCTTGGCGCAGCACGAATTCGCCGAGGGGAAGAATGAGGCCGCGGCTTTCCGCCAGCGAGATGAATTCGCCCGGCGGAATCATGCCGCGGTCGGGATGATTCCAGCGCACAAGGGCCTCGACGGCGACGAGGGTGCGCCCGTCGAGGGAGACGATGGGTTGATAATAAACAACCAGCTCGTTTCGCTCGATAGCGAGGCGCAGCTCCTGCTCTGTGGTTTTGCGCTGCTCGTGCTGGGCGATCATTCCGTTGTCGAACACCATATAGCGGTTGCGGCCGGCGGCTTTGGCGCGGTACAGCGCGAGGTCGGCGCAGCGCATCAGCGCGTCGCGGTCGGTGGCGTCGCGCGGGCCCACGGTGACGCCGATGGAGGCGCCGACGCGCACCTGGTCGCTGCCGAGATCAAAGGGCTCGCGCAGGGCGGCCAGCAGGC
>JANYFM010000218.1 GCA_025362655.1 Hyphomicrobiales bacterium
AAAAGGTGGTCGGCCATCACACCTATGTACTCGCCTCCGACGGCGACCTGATGGAGGGCATCTCTCAGGAAGCCCTGGCCATCGCGGGACACCTGAAACTCTCCCGGCTGATCGTCATGCATGACGACAACGGCATTTCCATTGACGGCGCCCTGTCGATCTCCGATTCCACCGATCAAATGAAGCGTTTTGAGGCCAGCGGCTGGCACACGGCGAAAATCGACGGGCACGATCCCGCCGCCATCCTCGCGGCGTTGGAGAAAGCCAAAGCTTCGGACAAACCCAGCTACATCGCCTGCAAAACCATCATCGGCTACGGCGCGCCCACCCGCGCCGGCACATCGAAATCCCACGGCGAGGCGCTGGGCGAAACCGAAATCGCCGGCGCCCGGGGAAAGCTCGGCTGGCCCTCTCCGCCCTTCGAAGTGCCCGCCGATATTCTCGCCGCTTGGCGCGGAGCCGGCGCGCGCGCCCGCCCCGCCCATGACGCTTGGAAAGCCAAGCTCGACGCCGCTGATCCCGCTCTGCGCGCGGAATTCAACCGCCGCCTGAAGGGCGAGCTTCCAGCCGCGCTGGGCGCCGCAATCATCGACTACAAGCGCAAGGCGGCGGAGGATTCATCAACCATCGCCACCCGCAAGGCCTCGGAAGCCGTGATCGCGGCCATCGCCCCCGTTTTGCCCGAACTCGTCACCGGCTCAGCCGATCTCACGGGGTCCAACAACACCAAGGTTGCGGCGACGCCGGCGATTTCCCCCGGAAATTTCCAAGGCCGCTTCATCCACTGGGGCATCCGCGAGCACGCCATGGCCGCCGCCTGCAACGGTATGGCGCTGCACGGCGGTTACATCCCCTCCGGGGCGACTTTTCTCGTTTTCACCGATTATTGCCGCCCGGCGCTGCGCCTCGCCGCGCTGATGGGCCTGCGGCATATTGAGGTGATGACCCACGATTCCATCGGGCTGGGCGAAGACGGCCCCACCCATCAGCCCGTCGAGCATCTCGCCGCCCTGCGCGCCATGCCCAACATGCTGCTGTTTCGTCCCGCCGACCGCACCGAGACCGCCGAATGCTGGCAGTTGGCGCTGGAAGCTTCGCGCACGCCTTCAATTCTGGCGCTGACCCGGCAAAATCTGCCCCAGGCGCGCAAAACCTTCACACCGGAAAATCTCTGCGCCAAAGGCGCTTACGAGTTGAATCCCGCGCAAGGCCAGGCAAAAGTTTCGATCTTCGCCTCGGGCTCGGAGGTCGCCATCGCGCTCGAAGCGCAGGGAATGCTGGCGGCGCGGGGCGTTGCCGCGCGCGTTGTCTCCGTGCCCTGCCTCGATCTGTTCGAGCAACAGGACAAGGACGTTCGCAAGGCCGTTATCGGCGATGCCGAGGCGAAGATCGCGGTGGAGGCCGCCGTGCGCCAGGGCTGGGACAGCATTATCGGCCCCGATGGAATCTTCGTGGGAATGACGGGTTTCGGCGCCAGCGCGCCTTGCCAGAGCCTTTACCAACACTTTGGCATTACCGCTGAAGCGGTGGTCAAAGCCGCCCTTGATTCGCTAAAAGCCGGCTGAAACATTGCGCGCGAAGCGCTGAATATCCATTTGAGCAGACCAAAAGAGGAAACAGCTATGACGGTTAAAGTCGCGATCAACGGATTCGGCCGCATTGGGCGCAACGTGCTGCGCGCCATCATCGAATCGGGCCGCACAGACATCGAGGTCGTCGCCATCAACGATCTCGGCCCCGTCGAGACCAACGCGCATCTCTTTCGGTTTGACTCCGTCCATGGGCGCTTCAACGGCGAAGTGAAAGTCGCCGGCGACACCATCGATGTCGGCCGCGGCCCGATCAAAGTGACCGCTGTGCGCAACCCCGCCGAACTCCCGCACAAATCGCTCGGTGTCGACATCGCCTTGGAATGCACGGGCATTTTCACCACCAAGACCTCCGCCGGCGCGCATCTGACCGCCGGCGCCCGGCGTGTCCTCGTTTCCGCCCCCTGCGATGAGGCGGACCTCACGGTCGTCTTCGGAGTCAATCATGGCAGGCTGACGAAAGATCACCTCGTCGTCTCCAACGCCTCCTGCACCACCAACTGCCTCTCGCCCGTCGCCAAAGTGCTGAACGATGCCATCGGCATTGAGCACGGTTTCATGACGACAATCCATTCCTACACCGGCGACCAGCCGACTCTCGACACCATGCACAAGGACCTCTACCGCGGCCGCGCCGCCGCGCTGTCGATGATCCCCACCTCAACCGGCGCGGCGAAAGCCGTCGGCCTCGTGCTGCCCGAATTGAATGGCAGGCTCGACGGCGCGGCGATCCGCGTGCCCACCCCCAATGTGTCCGTCGTCGATCTGACCTTTACAGCGAAGCGCAAAACCGACGCGAAGGAAATCAACGAGGCCATTAAACACGCCGCCGCCCATGAGCTGAAAGGCATTCTGGGCTGGACCGACAGGCCCAACGTCTCCATCGACTTCAACCACGACAGCCATTCGTCGGTGTTCCACCTCGACCAGACCAAGGTCATCGGCGGCGCCTTCGTGCGGATTTTGTCGTGGTACGACAACGAATGGGGTTTCTCGAACCGCATGTCCGACACCGCGGTCGCGATGGGGAAGCTGCTGTGATACAGTGACGTTTCGCAAAGGCTCGCGGCTATGGATCGGACGAACCCCGCTTTTAACGAGTTGAAATCGCTCATTGACAGCGCCTTGCCTGATCTTATCTGTTTGCGATGTGGAAACAGGCGCTTCCTTATGGACGCCGAGCTTCCACGTCCAATGAGAATGTTGGACCCGATTGAAGCCCTGCCGTTTGCAACGATGCAACGCCTTTTGCACGTGACTTTGACATGTGATGACTGCGGGTTTGTTGAAAAGCACAACATCCGTGTCCTCGCAGCGAAAAAGCACTCGACAGAGCCGGTGTGATATCATGGCAGGTGATGTTGTGCCTTTGCGGCCCGAATGGGGCGGGTCAGACAGTGGCGGCGGGCCGCCGGAGGACTCTATGCTCGAACAGCGCGTTCAAATACTGGAACAAAAAATCGACCGAATCGACAGCGCGCTTCAGCGCCTCGAACCCGCAATCCGCGACCTTGCTTCCGATAACAAGGATTTTCGCAAACAATTATCCGATGTGAGCGTCCGCATGGCCGGCCTCGAAGGCCAATTCAAGGCGATGCCCACAGCGTTGCAGCTTTTCGCCGCCCTCATCACTACCTGGGCCGCCGGCGCCGCAATTGTCTTTACTCTCGTAAGGTTCGTGAAATGAATTTTGTTATTTTGAGCCTGGGCGGCAAGCGCCTCCGGCGGAGCATGAACAAGCTTGCGCCGGCCTCGGCTCCCGGCCAGGGCGTCCTCATTTTTGCAACGAACTTTCTGAAAAAATGACCTCTCCCTTCCGCACCCTCGACGACGCCGCCGTTTCCGGCAAACGCGTCCTCCTCCGCCTCGATCTCAACGTGCCCATGGAGAAAGGCGCCATCTCCGACACAACGCGCATTGACCGCGCGCTGCCGACGCTCGGCGAGCTCATTCGCAAGGGCGCAAAAACCATCATCCTGTCGCATTTCGGCCGCCCGAAAAACGGCCCCGATACCGAAAATTCCCTGCGCCCCCTGGCCGGCGCGCTGTCGGGGTGTCTCGGCATCGCCGTGCATTTCGCGTCCGACTGCATCGGCCCCGCCGCCGCGCAGGCCGCGGCGAAACTGCAAAACGGCGATGTGCTGCTTCTGGAAAACACCCGTTTTCACGCGGGCGAGGAGAACAACGATCCCGCTTTCATCACCGCGCTCGCGGCAAACGGCGATCTCTACGTCAATGACGCCTTCTCGGCGGCCCACCGCGCCCACGCTTCCACGGAAGGGCTCGCGCATCTGCTGCCCGCTTATGCGGGCCGCGGCATGCAGGCGGAGCTGGAGGCGCTGGGCAAAGCGCTGGACCATCCCCGGCGCCCGGTGGCCGCCATCGTGGGCGGCGCCAAAGTGTCGAGCAAGCTGGAGCTTCTCGCCAACCTTTCGAAGAAGGTGGACTATCTCATCATCGGCGGCGGCATGGCCAATACGTTTTTGGCGGCGCAAGGCAAAAACGTCGGCCAATCCCTGTGCGAAATGAATCTGCTGGACACCGCGCGGAGCGTGATCGAAGACGCGCGCGCGGCGGGCTGCGAAATCCTCCTGCCCTCAGATGGCGTGGCGGCCAAGGAATTCCGGGCGCATGCTCCCTCCCGCGCGGTCTCCGTCGATCATATCGCCGCGGACGAGATGATCCTTGATATCGGCCCGCAATCGGCCGCCCGCATCGAAGCGCTGCTCAAAAGCCTCAAAACCCTCGTCTGGAACGGCCCATTCGGCGCGTTCGAAATGCAGCCCTTCGACGCCGGCACCAATGCTGTCGCGCGGGCCGCCGCGGACCTGACAGCGGCGGGAAAGCTGGTCACTGTCGGCGGCGGAGGCGACACAGTCTCGGCGCTCGTTCAGGCCGGAGCCGCGGATAGATTCACTTATATTTCGACCGCCGGCGGCGCTTTTCTCGAATGGCTGGAAGGCAAAGTCCTGCCCGGCGTCGAGGCGCTGCGGGTCCGGTGAGGCTGGCGCGGGCCGCTCCCCTGATTTAACAAATCCGGATCATTTGCCTGATATGATTCGCGCGAAAACACCGGAGGAATTCATGGACAAGGACCTGCTCGTCAAAACCGCCGAAGGCATGACCGCCCGGGGGAAGGGCATTTTGGCCGCCGACGAAAGCGCCGGCACGATCAAACGCCGCTTTGACGCCATCAATGTTGAATCCACAGCGGACACGCGCCGCGACTACCGCGAATTCATGTTCCGCTCGAAAGAGGCGATGAAGAAGCACATTTCCGGCGTCATCCTTTATGATGAGACCATCCGCCAGAAGGCCAGGGACGGCACTCCCCTCGTCAAGCTGATCGAGCAGTCCGGCTCGATCCCCGGCATCAAGGTCGATGCCGGCGTCAAGCCGATGCAGCGCTATCCCGGCGAGGTCTACACCGAGGGCCTCGACGGCCTCGGCAAGCGCTTGGAGGAATATTTCGCCCTCGGCGCGCGTTTCGCCAAATGGCGCGCGGTGATCGATATCGGCTCCGGCTTTCCCACTTACGCCTGCATCAAAACCAATGCGCATGCGCTCGCCCGCTATGCCGCGTTGTGCCAGGAAAACAATATCGTGCCGATCGTCGAGCCCGAGGTGCTGATGGATGGCGATCACACAATCGAGCGCTGCCTTGAGGTGACGGAGGCGGTGCTGAAAGCGCTTTACGCCGAGCTTTATGAGGCCCGCGTTTTCCTCGAAGGCACTGTGCTGAAACCCAACATGATCGTGCCCGGCAAAAAAAGCGGCAAGAAAGCGTCCCCCGCCGAGGTCGCGGCCCTCACCGTCAAACTTTTCAAACATTGCGTGCCCGTCGCTGTGCCGGGCATCGCCTTCCTTTCCGGCGGCCAGGCCGATGTCGAAGCGACCGCCAACCTCAACGCCATCAACGGGCACGCCATGCCATGGGCGGTCACCTTCAGTTATGGCCGCGCTCTCCAAGCGGCGCCGCAAAAAGCGTGGGGCGGCAAAGCGGGCAATGTGCCGACCGCGCAGGCCGCCTTCACCCACCGCGCCCGCATGAACGGCCTTGCAGCGAAAGGCGCGTGGAAGAAGGAACTGGAGACGATGTGAGCGGGGCCGGCCCGGTTCCGCCGGCCGGCCATCCATCCAATCCCAAGGCCGTCACGCCGGCCCCTGCATCCGCCCCCAGCGGATGCGGGCCCAGACGCGCTCATGCAGATAGTAAAGCACAATCTTGGTCCCGATCTCCGTCACCGCGATCGATCCGGCAAACACAGCATTGCCGGTGATGAACCAGGAAACCACGAACGTGTCGATGCTTCCCGTCGCGCGCCAGCTTACCGCTTTGGCCAGGGAGCGCGGGTGGCTGTCCCAGCCGGCCTTTTCAATCGGGATATCCATGTGGCCTCCTTGTCCGCCTGACGAGGCAGTCAACCCGCCAACCTAGGCTGAATTTGGATGCCAACGGCAAAAATGCGGCCCGGCAAAGTTCAAGCCGCTTGCGCCGGGCCGCGCTTTTGCCCCATTTCTGCGGAAATGAGCCTGTGGCGATTCCCTATGGGTTTCGCAGGCGTCCCCGAAAACGGCCCCTCCCTGAAAGCGGCGCATGTCTAAAAAATCAGCCAAAAAGCCCGGCATCGACGAAAGAGCCGCCCCGCGGCTTTATCTGGTCACGCCCCGCCTTGGCGATGTCGGGGAATTCGGCTCGCGGCTTGAAGCCGCGCTTGATGCGGCGGACACCGCCTGCGTGCTGCTGAACTTTGCCGACGCGGATCCCGGCGCGGCGAAAAAGATTGCGCAGGCGCTGGCCCCGCTTGTGCAAAAACGCGGCGCGGCGCTGCTGATCAGCGGCGATCCCCGTCTTGCCGCGCGGGCCGGCGCCGATGGCGCGCATCTCAGGATAACCGGCGAAGGGCTGGAACAGGCTGTCGCCGACGCGGTTGAAAGCCTCAAGCCGGACAGAATTGTCGGCGCGGGCGGCCTGAAGACACGCCATGACGCCATGACAGCCGGTGAAGCGGATATTGACTACGTGATGTTCGGCGAGCCCGCCGCCGATCTCTGGACGCCGCCGATGGCGGAGTTGATCGAAAAAGTCTCTTGGTGGAGCCAATTGTTTAATGTGCCCTGCGTCGCCTTCGCGCCGCGCCTCGAGGATGTCGCAGCCCTGGCCCGCGCCGGCGCTGATTTTGTCGCGCTCGGCGATGCCGTCTGGAGCGACCCGCGCGGCCCCGCCGCCGCCATGCGCGACGCCGCCGCCGCGCTGAATTACGCCGCCGGGACGCCATGAGCGCGCCGCGCGCCGCTTTGGTTTTGCTGGCCGCGATGGCCGCCCATGCGGCGGACGCGCAAACCACGCTGACGCCGCCGCCGTCAGCCTCCCGCACCGGCGTCGCCATGCCTGGCGCGCCTGCGCCAAGCTTTCTGGCCGCTGGCGTCAAACCCGATCTTGCCTATGGCGCCATGCAGCGCGGCAATTTCGTCACCGCGTTCCGCGAGGCGACGAAACGCATCGAAGCTGACTCAAGCGACGCCCCGGCCATGACGATTCTCGGGGAGCTCTACCGCGACGGCCTTGGCGTGCGCACCGATCCCGCCGAGGCCGCGCGCTGGTACAAATTGGCGGCGGCACGCGGCAATCCCGAAGCGGCTTTCGCGCTGGCCCTCGCCTATCTCCAGGGCCGGGGGGTGCAAGCGGACCGCGCGGCGGCGCGGCCCCTGCTGGAAGCCGCCGCCGCCCGCGATCACACGGGCGCGCTCTACAACCTCGGCCTGATGGCGTCCGAAGAGAGCGCGCCCGATTATCGCGCCGCCGCCGGATATTTCCAACGCGCCGCCGGCCTTGGAAACATGGACGCGGCCTATGCGCTGGCGCTCCTCTACAAGGAGGGCAAAGGCGTCCCCCGCGACTTGGCCCTGTCCGCCGAATGGCTGCGCAAAGCCGCCGCCGAGCGCATCGTCGCGGCGCAGGTCGATTACGCCGTCGCGCTGTTCAACGGCGAGGGCATGGAGGCGGACGAATCCCTCGCCGCCAGCTATTTCCGCCGGGCGGCGGCCGCCAACAATCCCGTCGCGGCCAACCGCCTGGCGCGGATGCTGGCGGCCGGGCGCGGCGTTCCCAAAGACCCGGTCGAAGCCATGAAATGGCACGTCCTGGCGCGCACTGCGGGGATCAATGACGATTGGCTTGACGGGCAATTGGCGGCGCTCAGCCCGCAGCAGCGCGCCGCCGTCGAAGCAGCCGTCAAGAAGCAAGTCGGGCCTTAATACCAAAGGGCACGAGCTTTGACTCATGACCTTTGGCACGCGCGCGTGACATTCCCGGCGCCTCCGGGTTAGAAGCCCCTCGCCCCCCAAGGCTGTTCCCCCACAGGGCTGTTCCCCCACGGGGCTGTTCCCCCAAAAGACCGGCTCATGATCCGCTCCGCCCTGATGAACGTGATGACCGCCGCCGCCCTCAAGGCCGGGCGCGGGCTGAAGCGCGACTTTGGCGAGGTCGAGAATCTCGTCGTCTCGTTGAAAGGGCCCGGCGATTTTGTCACTGCCGCCGACAAAAAAGCGGAAGCGGTGCTGTTTGAGGAATTGTCCAAGTCGCGCCCCGGCTATGGCTTCCTGATGGAGGAGGCCGGGATCGTTGAGGGCGCTGACAAGGCCAACCGCTGGATCATCGACCCGCTCGACGGAACCACGAATTTTCTCCACGGCCTGCCGCTGTTCGCCATTTCCATCGCGCTGGAGCGCGACGGCGCGCTGATCGCCGGCCTCGTCTACAACCCAGCCACCGACGACATGTATGTTGCCGAACGCGGCCAGGGCGCCTGGCACAACAACCGCCGCCTGCGCGTCGCCCCCCGCCGCGATTTCTCTGAAAGCCTGGTCGGCTGCGGCATTCCCCATCTGGGCCGCGCCGAGGAACATCCGCGTTTCAAAACAGAGCTGGCCGCCGTCATGGCTCACGCGCTGAACGTGCGCCGCCTCGGGGCCGCCTCGCTGGATCTCGCGTTCATCGCGGCGGGGCGTCTCGACGCGTTCTGGGAGCGCGGCCTCAAAGCCTGGGACGTGGCGGCGGGGATCGTGCTGGTGCGCGAGGCCGGCGGCTATGTCAGCGAGATCGAGGGCGGCGATGCCATGCTGGCCTCCGGCTCGATCTGCGCCGGCAACGAGGCGACGCTGCAACGGCTGATGATGCTGTTGCGGGGCTAAAGCGCCGCCGCAATTTCGCCCTTCCGGCGGCGCTTGATTGTGGCGCCCCGATGCTCTCATTTAGGGACGCGAGCCGCCCCGCCGGGCGGCGGGCTATCCAGGCGGGCGAACATGGCGGCTGAACGCGAAACACCTAGCCTTACTCCTCCGCGCATCTATCTGCTTCGGATGAGCGTGTTCCTCGTGCTGATCGGCTTTCTCGCTTTCATCCTTTATCGTCAAATCGTCACCGCTTTTATGGCCAACCCCGGCCTCAACGGTTTGATTCTCGGCGTCCTGCTGATCGGCATCATTTTGGCGGTCCGCCAGGTCGCGCGGCTGTTTCCTGAAGTGCGCTGGGCCAACCGGCTTGGCAGCGAGGGCGGGCCGGCCCTGGCGCCGCCTGTGCTGCTGGCGCCCATCGCGGCGATTCTCGGCGGCGGCGCGGCGCGCTCGATTTCGACGCTCACCCTGCGCGCGCTGCTCGATTCCATCGGAGCGCGCCTCGATGAGGCGCGCGAGACCGCCCGCTATCTCGTGGGCCTGCTCGTGTTTCTGGGCCTGCTCGGCACGTTCTGGGGCCTGCTCGAAACCGTCGGCTCCATCGGCGGCGTCATCAAATCCATGCAGACCGGCGCCGATGCCGCCGTGATGTTCGACGATCTCAAAAACGGCTTGGCCGCGCCCATCGCGGGCATGTCGATTTCCTTCACCTCGTCGCAGTTCGGCCTCGCCGGCTCGCTGGTGCTGGGCTTTCTCGATCTTCAGGCGGGCCAGGCGCAAAACCGTTTCTACACCGAATTGGAGGACCGCCTCGCCGCGCAGACGCGGGATGCGCCGCCCGATGCTTCCGCCGGCAAAAATACGGCGGCGCCCGACGCCGTCAATTCCCGCGCGGCGACGCAGGCCATGGCCAATCTCGCCGAGGGCATTCAGGGCCTCGTCCAGCACATGCGCGGCGAGCAGCAGCTGGTGCGCGACTGGGTTGAGGCGCAGGCCGAGCAGCAGCGCGAAATCCGCAAGCTGCTGGAGCGCCTCGCGCGCGAGCCGGAGCGGCGCTGATGGCGCTGGGCCGCGCCCGCCGATCCCGCCCCGGCTTCGACTATTGGCCCGGCTTCGTGGACGCGCTGTCGACGATGCTTCTGACCATGATTTTCCTGCTGTCCGTGTTCATGCTGGCGCAATTCTTTCTGTCGCGCGACATCAGCGGCAAGGACAACGCGCTGCTCAAACTCAACCGCCAGATCGACGAGCTGACCTCGCTGCTGGCGCTGGAGCGCGCCGGCAAAGCCGATTCGCAATCCAGCCTCAACGCGCTGACCGCGACACTTGATTCGGCCCAGCGCGACAAGCTGCGGCTGGAGGCGCTGATGGCGCAAAACGCCGCCGCTGCCGGCGCCGCCGGCGGACAGGCGGCCGAAACCGCCCGCGTGCTCGATGCGGAAAAACAGGTTTCCTCGCGGGCGCTGGCGCAGGTGGAGATTCTCAACCAGCAGATCACCGCGCTGCGCCGCCAGCTCGCCGCGCTGGAGGACGCGCTGGGCGCCTCGGAATCGCGCGACCGCGAAAGCCAGGCCCGGATTTCCGATTTGGGCTCGCGGCTCAACCTGGCGCTCGCGCAAAAGGTGCAGGAGCTGGCGCGCTACCGTTCGGATTTTTTTGGAAGGCTGCGTGAAATTCTGGGGAGCCGGCCGGGCATCCGCGTCGTCGGCGATCGTTTTGTCTTCGAAAGCGAAGTGCTGTTCGAGGCCGGGCGCGCCGAGGTAAACCCCGCCGGGCGCGCGCAAATGGATCAGGTCGCCGCCGCCGTGCAGGATTTGGAGCGTGAAATCCCGCCGGAAATTCCATGGATCATGCGGGTCGACGGACACACCGACAAACGCCCCACAAGCGGCGGCGCGTTTCGCTCGAACTGGGATTTATCAGCGGCGCGGGCGATTGCCGTCGTGCAATATTTAGCGGCGCGCGGCGTCTCGCCGCAGCATCTGGCCGCCGCCGGGTTCGGCGAATTCCAGCCGCTCGATTCCGGCGACACCGATGAAGCGCTGCGCCGCAACCGCAGGATCGAGCTGAAGCTGACGGATCGGTGACGGCCTGTCCGCGTGCGACAGCGCACAATGCGGACGCAAGCAGCGCGGAACGATGCAAATCCCGCTTTACTCCCAAAGGAGCCAAGATTAGCATTTAGGTTGTAACGGCAGATCGGCCCTTGGAATTTTCGGCCCCTGCAATTTTCGGAGGCATCCATGAAATCCGCGCTGCTCCCCCGCCAATGGATCTTCGCAAAATTCGCCCGCGCCCTTGCGCTTCCAGGTTTGACGCTTGCCGCGGCCCTCGCGGCCGCCCCGGCCTCCGCCGATGTGGAAAAGCGCGTCGCGCTGGTGATCGGCAACGGCGCTTATAAATCGGCGCCCTCCCTCGACAATCCCGTCACCGACGCCAAGGCGGTCGCCGCTTCGCTAAAGCGTCTCGGCTTTCAGGTTGTGGAGGGTTACGATCTCGGCGCAAGCGAAATGCGCGGCAAGCTGGCGGCCTTCTCCAGCGCCCTGCCCGACTCAAAAGCCGCGATGGTTTTTTACGCCGGGCACGGCGTTTCCGTCGATGAGGAAAACTTCCTGATTCCGACCGATCTCGGCCTCAAGACGCAGACAGACCTCGACCTCAACGCCATCTCCCTTTCCATTGTGCTGAAACAGATGAAGCGCGAGGAGCGCGTCAATGTTGTCATCCTCGACGCCTGCCGCGACAATCCTTTCGCCGTTGAATTGCAGCGCGGCGCCCGCAACCGCTCCGCGGTCGCCGAGCGGGGCCTCAGCCGGGTTGACAGCGATCTGGCCAAAGGCACGCTGATTGCCTTTTCCACCGACCCCAAGAGCACCGCCCTCGACGGCAAGCCCGGCGACAACAGCCCGTTCACCAAAGCGCTGCTGCGCCACATGGAGGAGCCCGGCGTCTCCATCGACACGGTGATGAACCGCGTGCGCGCCGAAGTCTGGGAAGTGACCAAACAAAAGCAGATGCCGTGGGTCAACACATCGATTATCGGCGAGTTTATCCTCAATCCCGCCGCCGCGCGCACGCAGGTCGCCGCTTTGCCGTCAGCGGCTGCGGTATTGCCAGCCGCCGCAAGTCCAGCCGCGGATCGGCTCGCGCAGGAAAACAAAATGTGGGACTCGGCCCAGCTCGGCAACACCGCCGAAGATTACCGCGCCTATCTCGATGCCTACCCCAATGGCGTCTACGGCGCGATGGCGAAGGCCCGCGTTCTGCGCCTCAGCGGCGCCGTCCCCGTGGCAAATGCCGCGTCCGCCGCCGCGAATGCGGCGCTCCCCGCGGCCGTGCCCAATGACATTCCCAAAGGCACGGTATCGCCGGCGGCGTTGAAAGCCGAAGTCGGCACAATGCAGACCGAGAAAGCCCTCAACCTCGATCAAAAGGGGCGCCGGGAAATTCAGCAGCGCCTCAAAGTGATGGATTTCACTCCGGGCGACACCAGCGGCAATCTCGGCCCGAAAAGCCGGCAGGCCATTGGCGACTGGCAGAAGCGCCATGAAATCCAGCCGACAACATGGCTCACCGCCCTTCAGCGCACCGCCCTGCTGGAGGAAAGCGAAACCGCTTGGAAGCGCTTCGCCAACGCCCAGCCGATGGTGCCGACGCGCGCCCTCGCCCCCTCGCGCCCGCAGCGTGTCTCTCCCGGCATCGCCGCCGCGCAGGCCCAGCGTCGTCAGCAACAGCCGCGCGCGCCGGGGCAGCCCGCGCCGCGTGAAAGCGGCATGGGCAGTGTCGGAGCCTTTATCGGAGGCGCGATCGTCGGCGGCGCGCTTGGCGGGCTGCTCAGGCGGTGAGGGGTTGAGCGAACCCATCCGCCAGCGCCGCCGCGCCGGTCTCGAACTGAAGCCGCGCCAGACGCGCGTATAGGCCGTCCTTCGCCACGAGGCTGGCATGCGTGCCCTCTTCAACGATTCGCCCGGCGTCCATCACGAGAATGCGGTCGGCGGAAAGGATTGTCGCCAGCCGGTGCGCGATGACAATGGTGGTGCGCCCCTTCACCACATTGTCCAGCGCCTTTTGCACCAGCGTTTCATTCTCCGCGTCGAGCGCCGAGGTCGCCTCGTCCAGCAGCAGGATCGGCGCGTCTTTCAGGATGGCGCGGGCGATGGCGAGGCGCTGGCGCTGGCCTCCCGACAGCGTGACGCCGCGCTCGCCGATCAGCGCCGCGTAGGATTGCGGCATCGCCTCGATGAATTCGCTCGCCGCCGCGCGCTCCGCCGCGTCCCGCATTTCAGCCTCGCCCGCCGCCGGGCGGCCAAAGCGGATATTGTCGGCGACGGAGGCGCCGAAAATCACCGAATCCTGCGGCACCAAAGCCATCGCGCCGCGCAGCTCCGCCGGGTCGAGGCTGCGCACATCGATGCCGTCAACGCGCACGCTTCCCGAGCCGGCATCGTAGAAACGCATCAGCAGTTGAAACACTGTCGATTTGCCGGCGCCGGAGGGGCCGACAATCGCCACCGTCTCCCCCGGCTTGACGGTGAAAGTCAGCCCCTTCACCACAAGATCGCGCGGACGCCCGGGATAAGCAAAGCTGACATTCTCAAAGGCTATCCGCCCCTGCGGCGGCGCCGGCAGGGACAGCGGCAAGGCGGGGGCCGCGATACTGGACTTCGTTTCCAGCAATTCCGCGATGCGCCCGGCTGCGCCCGCCGCCGAGGAAAGCTCGCTCCAGACCTCCGACAATTGCCCCAGCGCGCTCGCGCCCAGCACAGCGGCGAGCACAAACTGCGACAGCAGCCCGCCGGAGATGCGGCCCGCCAGCACGTCCTGCGCGCCCAGCCACAGCACCGCGACCACGCTGCCGAAGGCGAGGAAAATGCCGACCGACGTCAGCGCGGCCCGGGCCCCCGTCGCATCGCGCGCGGCGCGGTACGCGCTTTCCACCGCGGTCGAAAACCGCGACACGGTCGCTTTTTCCGCGGTAAACGCCTGCACCGTGCGCATCGCGCCGAGATTTTCGGCCGCAAACGCGCTGGCGGCGGCCAGAGTGTCCTGCGCCGCGCGCGAGCGGCCGCGCACCATGCGGCCCGAGGCAACCAAAGGCAGCACGATGAAGGGAATCGCCGCCAGCACCAGCGCGGAGAGTTTCGGGCTGGTGTAAATCATCATGCCGGCGGCGCCGAGAAACATCATGAAATTGCGCAGCGCGATGGAGGCGGAGGAACTGAACGCCGAGCGCATCTGCGTTGTGTCGGCGGTCAGCCGCGACACCAGTTCGCCGGTCTTGGCGGTGTCATAGAAGGCCGCGTCGAGATGGACGAGATGGGCAAAAACATCGCGGCGCAAATCCGCCACCACCCGCTCGCCCAGCGTCATTACGAGGAAATACCGGCTGCCCGAGGCAATAGCGAGCACGCCGACGACGGCGATCATCGCGGCGAAATAAGTGTCGATCAGGCCGGCGCCCTCGGCGGAAAAGCCGTAGTCGATCATCCGCCGCACCGCGACGGGCACGCTCAGCGTCGCCGCCGACGCGGCCACCAGCGCCAGCAGGGCGGCGGCGATCCAGCCCTTGTGGCGGGCGACATAGGGCAGCAGCGGCAGCAGCGCTTTCAGCGAGGCGCGCGGCTTCTTTGTCTCAGGGGCAATGGCCGCCGGCTCGCTCATAAATCCGTCCCAACCCGTCATGAGCCGCTGTCTTGTCACCGCGGCAGGCTTGCGTTATAGGGGCGCAACCCCGTCAATGGGAAATAATTTCAGGGCTGCGCGAAAACGCGCGGCTCCGCCGCTGACTTCGAAGGAACCGTCATGAAGCCCGATATTCATCCCCAATACCATCTGATCAAAGTCGTCATGACCGATGGCTCCGAATATATGACCCGCTCAACCTATGGCAATGCGGGCGACAAGCTCAACCTCGACATCGACCCCAACACCCACCCGGCCTGGACCGGCGGCTCCCAGCAGTTGCTCGACCGCGGCGGCCGCCTGTCGAAGTTCACCAGCCGTTTCGGCAGCATCGGCGCGAAGAAGTAGGGTTCAAAGCTCTTCGCGGACAAAAAACCCGGCCAATGGCCGGGTTTTTCGCGTCTAATACCAACCTGTGATGATGCTGACTCATTTTATGGATTCCCAAAACGCTGAAAGTCTGAATCTATGGTTTGTCGAAGGAGGGCGAAGCCATGGGCGCAGCGATTGGATTACGGGCG
>JANYFM010000158.1 GCA_025362655.1 Hyphomicrobiales bacterium
TTCGCCCTATTTCGCCAAGCTCTCCACCAAGCCCCTCGTTCCCGCCATCAGCCGCTCCCATTCGGGCAGCAACTCCGGCGCAAAGCGCAGTTGCGCGTCGAGACCGCGCAGACGCAGTTCGCTGATGCAGGTGTTGGGCAGGCCGTCGGGGGGCTGCGGCGGCCGGGTGCAACGCGCCGTGAACAATCGCCCCTCCGGCGGCGCGATGTAAAGCTCTTCGCGCTGATAGGGGCTGCCCGGCTCGAAGCGCCGCATGATCAAGCCGCCGGGATGGGTCCATTGGTCCCGCTCCAGAAACCGCGCGTAAAGCTTGGCGGCGCGCTCGCCCGGCTCCAGCGCGCCGTCCTCGGCCTGTAAATGCAGAAACACGGCGGCTTCGGCGCTGCCCCTGCCGCGCTCGGGCGCCAGCGGGCGAAAGTCAGGAAAACGCGCGGCGAGGTCGAGCCCGTCGCCGGCGCCCGCGAGCGCGGCTTCGGCGCTGGAATGAGCCGGCAAATAGGCGAGGTTGATGCGCAGCCGGACGGCGCCGATTTTGGTGTCGGCAAATCCGGAGCGCGATTCGCTCCCCCCGGCGCGCCATAGCGTCCAGCCGCCGGCGAGGGCGCCCGCGAGCGCCAGCCCAAGGAGAATTTGCGCGGGACGGCTGGAAATCTCGGATACCTCAGGTTCGAATCGTTGCCTATATTAGCGCAAAGCCATCCAACCCACGGAGTTTCCATGCCGGTCTATTCGCTCGACGGGCAACGGCCTGAGCTTCCCGCGCCTGGCTGCTATTGGGTCGCGCCGTCGGCCGTGCTCATCGGCAAGGTTCGGCTCGGGATCGATGCCGGCATTTGGTTCGGCTGCGTGCTGCGCGGCGACAACGAATGGATATCCATCGGCGCGCGCTCGAACGTGCAGGAGGGCACGATCATGCACACGGATATGGGATTTCCGCTCGATATCGGCGCCGATTGCACCATCGGCCACCGCGCCATCCTGCATGGCTGCGCGATTGGCCCGGGCACGCTGATCGGGATGGGCGCGACCATCCTCAACGGCGCGAGGATCGGCGCGGGCTGTCTGGTCGGCGCTAATGCGCTGGTGACCGAGGGCAAGGAATTTCCCGATGGCTCGCTGATCGTCGGCTCGCCCGCCCGCGCGGTGCGGCAGTTGGACGAGGCGGCGAGGGCGGGGCTGGCGCGGGCCGCCGCAAGCTATGTGTCGAATTGGCGGAGGTTTGCGGCGGGCTTGGTCGAAATTGGCCGTTAAAGCACGGCGTTTTCGTCGAACAGCTCGATTGGCATGACCCGCAGGAATTCGATGGCGATGCCACCCTCGATATGGCGGACGATGCGGCCCTGGGTGCGGCCCACAGTCACGACCGTTCCCATAGCCGGCTTCGCATCGACGCTGATTGCCGCGCCCGACAGGGAAATGTCGATGATTTTGGCGAGATATTCGCGCCCGTCCGGCATGATCAACGTGGTGCGCAGGCTGCGCGGCACAATGCGCTCATGACGGCGGTCTTCGGGCATGCCCAGCGCGTTGCGGTTGGCCAGCCAAGTCAGTTGGTCCGCCAGCTTCTCCCGCTTCATGAGCGGCACATTGATGGCCAGCGCAAAGCCGGTTTCGGTGTGGCGCGCGACAGTGCCCTCAATGCGTCCAATCTGATCGAGATAAACGATGACGCGTTCGCCCGCCGATGCCTTCACTGGGGCAAACAGCAGCACGCCGCCCGGCGACATATCCATGGTCTGGCAAGGGAATTCGCGTCGGTCCGCCAGCATATAGCGGCCGAGCAGGGTAACCTTCACCCGCTGGTGGCGGCGGCGGTCGTGAGCCTTGCCGGGCTGTAGCCGCCCGGCCAGGTACGAGTTCGCCAAATTCTCACGCATTGGGGCATCCGGAAAACTGATCTGAGCCTCACGATAGAGCGCCGGGGTTAAGGGCGCCTTACCGAAAGCGCCCGGCGGTTGTGAAAATCAGCCGTTGTAAAGGGTCAAATTCGCTTGTTTTAATGGCAGCTTACGTCCGTTTTGGGAGGGGCCCAAGGGAAAGCTTGACCATAGCGCGGGATCGAGCGGATAGCGCCCGCGCGGGGTCTCGGCATCCGGCTGGAGAATGCGGAGCGATGTCAGGCGCATCGGCTCGCAGGCGACGAGGCCGGTCCAAGTGGCCCGGGAAGCGGGGGCCAGCGAGCCAAGCACGCGCTCCCGCGAGGAACCTTTCGGCCCCAGAGGCAGCAGCAGCATTTCCAGTTCGATGGGCGCAAATCCCGCCGGCCCGGCCCGCACGCCCGCCACCAGCGGGGTGGGGTCGTCGATGACAGCCTCCAAAAGAGCGCGGACCGAATCCCCGTCGGCGCAGGCAAACAGGGCGATGAAAGGCTTGCCGCGCAATTCGCTCAAAAAGAGATCGCCGATCCGCGCTCCCGCCAGCCGAATGCCGAAACCGCGGTTAGCGCCGATTTCCAGCATAAAGGTGTCGTTCAGCAGGGCGCGTATGTCCGCCGGCTCGATGTCAGCGCGATCAGGGGCGGCGCGTTCGCCCCGCAAATGGTTCCAGTAGGAATAGAGATCGCGTGTGACTGCCTGTTTCATTCTGGTCATCCTGGCGCTGCCGGGGCGCGCCTGTGTTCCGATTTGACGCTGATTTTGCAGGCAAAGCCCCGCCGGGTTCCCAGCCAGCGAAGCCCATGCCAAACATGGAAAACGCGGCCCCGCTGTTTTGCCCTCCCGCGTTAACGCTAAGTTGTGGATTTGATTGCCGGGGGCGGGGTTCGATGGCACATTGGCGTTGCTCCACACGGCGTGGCGCTCCCGCTGCTCCCGGGTCGCGCACCGCCGGCAAGACCCCTCAGAGCGCGGCCGGGACCGCTCCTCCTGTGACCGCCGCCTGATACGCGACACCGTTGTTTGATACGCGCCCGCTCCGGCGCCCGCCAGCCGCAAGCCGCAATCCGACGGGGAGAGCCTAACGGCTCTCCCCTCGCGTTTGCGCCCGCTCCGCCCTTGCGCATGGGCCGCGCAGTCGCCATTGGATGCTATCGGCATTTAACAGGCGGATCCCCAGGTGCAGCGCCAGAAAATCTTCAACCTTCCCGGCGCGGTGCTGGCGGTTATTGCGGCGCTGGGGCTGATCCATGGCATGCGCGAATATGTTTTGAGCGATGAGCAGGATGCCTACCTATTGCAGTATCTGGCCTTTGTGCCGGGACGCTTCACCGTTTGGTTCGATGCCGCCGGCGTGGCCGACGCGTTGCCGGGCGTTGCCGGGGCGGGCGCGGGCGAAGCCGAGGCAGCGGCGCGGTTTTATTTGGGCGACGGGCGGCCGCAGTGGTGGACCTTCCTGACCTATAGCGTTCTGCACGCTGATTGGGTCCATTTCAGCGTCAATTCGCTTTGGCTGGCGGCTTTCGGCACGCCGGTCGCGCGGCGTTTCGGCGCGTCGCGGTTTCTCCTCCTGCTCGCGGTGACAGCGATTGCCGGCGCGCTGCTGCATTGGGCAGCGCATCGTTTTGATCTCAATCCGGTCATCGGGGCCTCGGCGGCGGTGTCGGGCGCCATGGCCGCCGCCGTTCGGTTCATTTTCCAGCCGAACGCGCCGCTGGGCGATGGCTTTGGGTTTGGCGCGGGTGAGCCTGCCGCCTATCGTCAGCCGGCTCTGCCGATCCGCGAAGTGCTGGCCAACCGGCGCACGCTGCCGTTCATCCTGCTGTGGTTCGCGGCCAATTTCGTGTTTGGCATTGCGTCGGCGCCGCTGGGAATCACCGATGCGCCGATTGCCTGGGAGGCCCATGCGGGCGGTTTTTTGGCGGGGCTGCTGCTTTTCGCGCTGTTCGATCCCGCCGGGCGCGTGGACAAGGGGGAACCGCCGCGCTGACGCTGGTTCCGCGGCGCAACAGGGTCTTCGCAGCGCAGCGACGATTTCAGCACGCCAAGGGTTGCGGGCGGCGCGATTGAGGATCAATCTTGATTCGCCGCAGCTCTCACTCTCTCAAGATCAGGAGGAGGTCGATATGAACGTTGGCGCCCTGCTTTCCGTCAAAGGACATGATGTCGTGACAACGCTGCCCCACCGCACTGTCGCGGAGGCGGCGGAGTTGCTGGCATTGAAAGGCATTGGCGCCGTCGTTGTGTGCGGCGCCGATGGCGGCGTCGCCGGCATTATTTCCGAACGCGACATTGTGCGCGCCATCTCGAACGGCGGCGCTTCAGCGCTGGCCGATCCCGTCTCGCGGCATATGACCGCAAAAGTGGTCACGACCGTGCCCGCCTCAAGCCTTGAGCAACTCATGGAAATGATGACGAAACACCGGTTTCGTCATGTGCCTGTGGTCGAGGGCGGGCGGCTGACGGGCCTCGTGTCGATCGGCGATGTCGTCAAATGGCATGTCGAGGAAATCGAAACGGAACACCGCGCGATGCGCGAATATATCGCCCATACCTAACGGGGTCAGGCTGGTGTTGCCGCCTGTTCCAAGAGGTCCCTGATGTCGGGCAGGGCCCGGCGCACCGCCATGCGGCCATACTCGATCAGTTCCCCGGCGCGGTGAAAATCGAACAGGCCGATTTCGCCGGTGCGCACGCGGATTGTGGCGTCCGGCGGATCGCCGGCGAGGCGCGAGCGCGCGATGCGGTCCTGCGTGATGTTGAAGGCGTCGGTCATCAGGGTCGCCATGCCCGGCGCGCTGTCGTCCGGCTTGGAGGCATTGCGGCGGAACGGAAATACCGGGGCGCGCAGCGCCGGGAAAAACCGCGGCGGCGCGGGCACGTCATCGGGCGGGCGGTCCGGCTCAAGCTCAGGCTTTTCGGCGATGATCGCGCCGCGCAAACGGGGATTGGCGGCGATGCTGATGGCAATGACGATATCCGCGCCCAGCACGCGGCACACGGTTACGGGAATGGGATTGACCAGGGCGCCGTCGAACAGCCAGCGCTGGCCAAAACGCACCGGCTCGAACAGGCCCGGCATGGCGTAGGAGGCATGGATCGCTTTGGCGAGGGGGCCGCGCGTCAGCCAGATTTCATGGCCTGATCCGACCTCCGTCGCGACCGCCGCGAAACGCATCGGCAGGGTCTCGATCTGGAAACGGGGAAGCACCTCGTCAAGGCGGGCACGCAGTTTTCCGCCGGATATCAGCCCTCCGCCGGAAAAGCTGATGTCCATCAGATTGAAAATGCCGCGCCGGGTCATGCCGCGGGCGAAGGATTCGAGGTCATCCAGCTTGCCCGCCGCATGGCAGCCGCCAACGACCGCTCCGATGGAGGAGCCCGCGATGATATCGGGCGCAATGCCCCCGGCGGCGAGTTCGCGTAAAATTCCAATATGGCTCCAGCCGCGCGCCACGCCCGCGCCAAGCGCGAGGCCGATCACTGGGGAACGGGGACCTGGCGCGTCGCCCCCGCCGAGGGTTTCGCCGGGCATGCTGCGCAAAAATCGGGTCAGAGGACGCATTTCGGGCCTGGCAGCGCGGCAATCGATGATTTGTGAACAGCGCGCTTCATGAAAAATACACCAAAGCCATGGTCCGCGCAGCCGCAGCCTCGCAACGCGGTAAACGGGTCAGTCCTGATCCAACACCAGCGCCGCGCCGCCGTCCCCCGCCAACACCCGCCGATAGAAGCACGATCGGCGCCCGGTGTGGCAGGCTTTGCCGTCGCCGCCGGCCTCGACTTTCAGCAGGATAGCATCCTGATCGCAGTCGGTGCGCATTTCCACAATCCGCTGGGTCTGGCCGGATGTGTCGCCCTTGCGCCACAGGGACTGGCGCGAACGGGACCAATAATGGGCGGTGCCGGTTTCCAGCGACAGCGCGAGGCTTTGCGCGTTCATATAGGCGACCATCAGAATATCGCCGCTGCGCGCCTCCGCCGTGACGCAAACGATCAGGCCGTCCGCATCAAATTTTGGCGCGAACTGCGCGCCTTCCTCGATCATGTTTTTATCGCCGCGCGGCGCGAATTGGATTTGCGTCATTGGATGCTCCCAAAGCCGGGCCTGTCTACCATGGATTGGCCGCCGCGGGAGACAGGCCGCCCGGCGCGTGCGATAAAGTGTCATGTTCGAATATATACTTGTCGCCTGCGCCGGGCTGCTCGCGGGCATGATGAATGCGGCGGCGGGCGGCGGCACTTTTGTGAGCGTGCCCGCGCTGATCGCGGCGGGCGTGCCCTCGGTCGCCGCCAATATGACCAGCACCGTGGCTTTATTTCCGGGCGCCTTTGCCAGCGCCTATGCGCTGCGGCGCGATGTCCGAGACTTCGGCGATGCTCCCCTGCGGCTGCTCCTTGGGTTCAGCCTCGCCGGCGGCGCGCTGGGCGCTTTGCTGCTGATCAACACCTCCTCCCGGGCCTTTGACGCGCTGATCCCCTGGCTGCTGCTGCTGGGATCGGTGGCTTTCGCTTTCGGGCGGGAGATCGGCGGCTGGCTGCGTCGGCGGATTTCGCTGGGAAGGCCGGCGTTGCTGAGCGTGCAGTTTTTGCTGGGGGTCTACGGCGGCTATTTCGGCGGCGCGGTCGGTCTGATGATGCTGGCCGCATGGACGATTTTCGGCGCGCGCGATCTGCCCGCCATGAACGCCTCGCGGGTTCTGGTGGTCGGCGCGACCAACGCGACGGCGGTGGTTTTTTTCATCGCCATCGGCACAATCCATTGGCCGCTGGCGATCATCATGCTGCTGGCCGGCGTCGCCGGCGGCTATGCCGGCGCGCTGATCTCAAGGCGCATTCCCGTGCAGCGCCTGCGCGTCGGCATTTCCATTCTGAATTTCACCATCACGGCGGTCTTCTTTTGGAAGACCTATTTTACTTGATGCCGCGCACCATGGTGAAAAACCGCGCTTGTTCGGACGGGTCGTCGCGAAACAGCCCGGTGAAACGGGTCGTGATGGTCGAGGCGCCGTGTTTCTGCACGCCGCGCATGGACATGCACATATGCTCGGCCTCGATCAGCACGGCGATGCCGCGCGGTTTGAGCGAGTCGTCAATCGCCTCGGTGATCTGCGAGGTCATGGTCTCCTGGGTTTGCAGGCGGCGCGCATAGACATCGACGACACGGGCGAGTTTCGACAGGCCGACAACGCCCTCGGAGGGGAAGTAGGCGATATGCGCCTTGCCGACAAAGGGCACCATGTGGTGCTCGCAGTGGGAGGTGAAGGGGATATCGCGCACCAGCACCATGTCGTCGTAGCCCTCGACCTCCTCAAAAATCGTCGCGAGGACGTCGGCGGGGTTCTGAGTGTAGCCTTTGAACAGCTCCTCATAGGCTTTGGCGACACGTTTGGGCGTGTCGAGCAGGCCCTCGCGGTCGGGGTTGTCGCCGGCCCAGCGCAGCAGCACGCGGACGGCGGCTTCCGCTTCCTGGCGTGACGGTTTGATTATTTTGCCCGGGACGGCCGCGAGAGCGGACTTCGGGGACAAGGTCTTAACCACAGCATCCATGTGGCGCCTCCTTTGGGTTGGGGTGAGGATTAAGGGATCGTGAGCGGATTAAAGTTTCTCGATTAGCAAGCCCCAACCCTCAAATGAGGCCCGGGTTGTCCAAAGAACGGCGGAAAAGTGTTTCCGGATCACCCCTCCCGAATGCCGGCGCGGAGGGTTTCACCGCGCGCCGGCAGACCCTATATAGTAAGCATGGATTTCCGCTCAAGGCGAGCGGAGCCGGCAGACAAAAAAGGCGAGCGGGCCAGGCCATGCTGAATGATGTCTACAACAAGCGCATTCTGGAGCTGGCGGCGGATATTCCCCGGCTTGGCCGGCTGGCGGCCCCGGACGCGACCGCCACCGCTCACTCGAAGCTTTGCGGTTCCACTGTCACCATCGACCTTGTGCTGCGCGACGGGAAGGTGGCGGATTTTGCCCATGATGTGAAAGCCTGCGCGCTCGGCCAGGCGTCTTCGTCCATCATGGCCCGCAATGTCATTGGCGCCACTCCGGACGAGCTGCGCGGCGTGCGCGAGAGCGTGCGGCGCATGCTGAAGGAAAATGGCGCGCCGCCGGAAGGCAAATGGGCCGATATCGCCGTGCTGGAGCCGGTGCGCGACTACAAGGCCCGCCACGCCTCGACGCTGCTGACCTTTGACGCCGTTGTCGAGGCGGCGGGCAGGATCGAGGCGGAGCAGGGCGAAACTCCGCGGGGATGAGCTTGGAGCTTTGCCGGCCCGCGCCGCCGGTGCGGGCCTGCTCGATATTGCAGACCTTCGGATTGATTCCCATGACCCGTGCCGCCATTCGAGGGCTGATATCCGCCGCGGCTTTTTGCCTGACGGCGCCGTTTGCCGCCAATGCGCAAAGCGTCGAGGATTTTTACCGCGGCAAAACGATTTTCGCGCTGGTCGGCGTGAGCCCCGGCGGCGAATATGATTTTCAGCTTCGCCTCGTGGCGCGCCATATCGGCAAATATATTCCGGGACGCCCGAATGTGGTGGCGCAGAACATGACCGGCGCCACGGGCCTTGTGATGGCCAATTATTTGTACCGCGTCGCGCCGAAAGACGGGACTTATATCGGCCTGATCCAGAACGGCCTGCCGACATCGCAGGCGGTGGGCAGCGAGGGCGTGCAGTTTGACGCGGCGAACTACAATTGGATCGGCTCCATCGCGCCGTCGGTGGAGACGATGGCGGTGATGAAGGCGGCGGGCGTGCGCTCGATTGAGGATGCGCGGCGCAAAGAGGTCGTCGCCGGGGCCATCGGAAGCGCCGGCATCACCCTGATGTTTCCGATGATGCTCAACGATCTCCTCGGCACAAAATTCAAGATGGTGACCGGCTATACGGGTTCCGGGCCGCTCAACATCGCCATGGAGAGCGGCGAGGTTTCGGCGCGCAATAATTCATGGTCAAGCTGGAAGACGTCGAAGCCGGGCTGGATCGATGACGGGGAGATCAACGTGCTTGTCTATTCGGGGCCGAGGCCGCCCGACATTGGAGACGTTCCCGCGCTGGATGATCTCGTCACAGGTCCCGAGGACCGCGACATCGTGCGGATCGTGACAGCGGGCAATGGCCTCGGCCATCCTTTCGCCGCCGCGCCGGGGGTGCCGCCGGAGCGGGTCGCGGCGCTGCGCACCGCTTTCGTCGATATGCTCGCCGACCCGGATTTCCGCAAAGAGGCGGAAGCGAACAAGCTCGATATCGACCGCGTCAGCGCGGCGATGCTGGGGCAGGCGGTGGCCGGCGCGCTGGGCGCGTCTGACGGCGCCAAACGCCGGGCGCGCAAATATTTCCCGTGAGGCCTGATGGCGCGGATTTCACCTGGCGGTTCCCCGGCGCGGCGGCTGGCTCATCTGGCAATCCGCTTCTATCAGTTGACGTTGTCGTCGCTGACCGGCCGCTGGTGCCGGCACGAGCCGAGCTGCTCGCATTACACCGATGATGCCATGGGCATGCACGGGTTTTGGGCCGGCGGCTGGATGGGGCTGGCGCGGCTCAGCCGCTGCCGTCCAGGGGGCACGCGGGGTTACGATCCCCCGCCGGGGGTTTTGCCGCCGCGGGCGGGCGCGCTGACGCCGTGGCGCTATGGGCGTTGGCGGGGGCCTCTGTGAGCTGGCTCATTCACAGCCGCGACATCAGCTCGACGGCAAAAGCGTAAAGACGCAGGCGTGTCTCCTCGGGCAGGTCTTTTAACACGTCGAGATAGATCGCGCCGGCTTCGCAGAGGCGCTCGTCGGGCAGCGGCGGTTCCGGATAGCGGCCATCGAGCAGCGCGTCGATTTCCGGCTTGCCGAGGCCCTTGGCGCGCAGGGCGCTTTCCAGCAGTTCAAAGTCAGCGTCAGAGGGCGAGCCGCGGCTGATATTGTTTGCCTGGCCATCGAGAATTGCGTCCAGCGCGGCATTGGCCATCGCCGCGACGAGGCCCCGGTGGCGGGTTGAGAATTCCAGAAACGATTGATTTTGCTGGCCGAGCAGAAAATCAACGCATTGGTGTTTGTCGAGAACCGACAGGGCGGCGAGTGTTGCCGCCTGGCTGTCGAAAATGCGCGCCAGCGCCGCCGCCCCGGCTTTGGCGGCCAGAATGCCGCGGCTGCGGCGCAAATCTCTGAGCGCATCGGCGAACCAGATATCAGGCGTGCCTGGCGCGCCGCCCGCCAGCCTGCGGCTTGAGAGTCCGTCCACAACGGCCGACCATTCCGCCGGCCAGACGGCGGCGTATTTTCTCGAAAATCCGGCGTAATCGACGGTTTCCGCCAGTTGCGCCTCGATCAGCGCGCGTTCGCGGGCGACACGGGCGGGGGAGGGCGGCACGGGCAGGGCCGCCGGCTGCGGCAGCAAGCGCGGCGCGGACGGCGGGCTGCGCGCGAGGCCGAAAGCCAGCGCTCCCGCCAGCATCGCCGCAAGCCCAAGAAACACGAGCCGCAGATGGTTTAATGTCGTCATCAAGTCCGTTGCTCACCGCCGACGACAGCCAACGGCTCCGGTGTGGCACAAGAAAGGCCATCGGCCAAGATCACAACCGGGTCACGGCAGAATCATGGACTGACAAGCGCCTTGAGGTTCTCGGGCATGCGCGCGATATGGCTGGGCGCGGGCGGCGTGCCCCAGCCCGACGTCCATTTGCCGGCCTCCCAGGTTTTGGGCCGCTGCGGGCGGTCGACATGCCAGGGGCGCGGCTCGAAATAGCCGAGGTCCTCGTTTTTCATTTGATCGAGCTCGCAATAATATTCGACGACGTGATGATCGGGATTGCGGTGATAGGTAGCCAAATTGTGCCCGGGGCCGTGGCGCATCGGTCCCCAGCCGATGGGGATGCGGGCCATCGCCAGCGCCTCGCAGCTGTGCTGCATATGCGCGAAATCCTTCAGTTCAAAGGCCATGTGGTGGATCGCGGTCTTTGGCCCGGTGAAGAAGTTCACCGTGTGGTGATCGGGATTGCAGCGCATGAACACGAAGAAATCGCCGAGCCAGTCGGAGACTTTGAAGCCGAGGATGCGCTCGTAGTAGGCGACGGTGGCGCGGATATCGGGCACGAAAAAACAGATGTGGCCGATTTTCAGGGGCCCGATGCCCGCGACATTCTGATTGCCGGTTAGAAAGCTCCAGCTTTTGAACAGATCGACCTTCGTGCCGTTGAAATCTGTGAAGGTCAGCGCTTCGGGCGCGCCTGGAAAGGGATCGGCGCGAATTTCGCTGGCGATGCCTTCGCTGGAAAGGTATTTCGCCATGGCGTGAAAATCGGAATCCGGCGCCACCTCAAATGAAAGCCGCGAGCAATCGGCGCGCTCCGAGCGCTCCAGCGTCAGCGTCAACTGGCCGAGCTTGCTGGCGAGATGCGCGCAGGCCTTGTCCTCATAGGCGATGACGAAGCCGTTGAGGCTGACGAAATACTCGAGCGTTTTGCGCAGGTCCGGCGTCTCAAGCGTCGCGTGGCCCATGCGCTGGATTTTGATCATGGCGGCTCCTCCGGGAGAAACGTCACAATAAGCGCTCACCGCGTCTTGGCAAATACGCCGGCGGCAAACGCGCGCTCTAAAATGTCGGGGGAAAGGATATGGCGCGCCGGCCCGCGTTTGGGCCGCGGCGAATTTTTTGCCGCCGAACCGCAAAAACAATGCCGCCGCGATGACCCTGAAAATCCTCCCAACAGCGGAGAAATCGTATTAATCTGAGCGAAGGAATGCGGATGGTGCCTGCGCCGTCCGGGCATCGGGCAACCCGCGGGAGCGGCAATGGCCAAACTGTTTTCCCTCGGTTTCCCGGGGCGGGCCCTGTTCGCGGCGTGGCTTTTCTGCGCGCTGCTCCCCGCGGCGCGCGCCGCCGACGCGGTCTCCGTCGGCACGACGTTTTCGATGACCGATCTGCCTTTCTTTATCGCGGAGGCGCGCGGCTACTTCCGCGCTGAGAATCTGGATGTCGCCTTCGTGCCTTTCGATTCAGCCGCGCGGATGATCGCGCCGCTGGCCTCGGGCGGCCTTGATGCGGCCGCCGGCGGCCCCTCGGCGGGGCTCTACAATGCCATCGCCCGCAAAATCGGCATCCGCATTGTCGCCGACAAATCGCGCGCCGCGCCCGGCCGGCACAGCCAGATTTTGCTGGTGCGAAAGGACCTCATCGCCGGCGGGCGTGTCAAAACCCTTGCTGATCTCAAGGGCCTGAAAATCGCCAGCGCGGCGCCGGGCTCCTCGGCGATGGGAACGCTGAACCGCCTCTACAAGCTGACGGGCTTGAGAGAAACCGATATTGAGCGTGTCTATCTGGGTTTCCCCCAGCAGATCGCGGCGCTGCAAAACGGCGCCATTGACGCGGCGCTGCCGACCGAGCCCTTCGCCAGCGAGGCGGTGCGGCAGGGATTCGCGGCGCCCTTTATGACCGATGACCGGATTTATCCCGATCATCAGATGTCGGTGATGCTGTATTCCGACGCCTTCCGCCTCGGGCGCCCGGACGCGGCGCTGCGCTTTATGCGGGCAATGCTGCGCGCCGTTCGGGCGCAGAACGCGTCGATTATCGATGGCAAAATCACCGGCGCGGATGCGGAGGAATTTCTGGAACTCATCGCCCAAAACACCACCATCAAAGACAAGGCTTTTCTGCGCACGCTGACGATGAGCTATGCCGACGGAGACGGACGGCCCAATGTCGCCAGCCTCAAGGAGGATTTCGAGGTGTTTCGCGCGGCCGGCCTGATCGAGGGGGATGTCTCCGTTGATGACGCGCTCGATCCGGCGTTTGCGGCTGCGGCGGTGCGGGACCTCAGGGAAGAGGCGGCGGGCGGCAGGCGGTAGGCGGCAGGGGGCTTTGACGGCCGTTCGCCGCTTGCATTTTCGCGCTCCCGGCCCGCATATCCCTGCTGCCTGTTGCCTCTTTCCCGCGAGCCCCCATTGCCGTATTTCCTCACCCGCCGCGAAGCGCTCGCCGGTGTTGCCTCGATGGCCGCCGTCGCGCCGGCCCGCGCGCAGGGCGCGGCGGAGTTTCCCAAATCGCAAATCAAACTGATCTGCTCGGCGGCGCCGGGCGGCGGCAATGATTTGATCGCGCGCATTATGGGCCAGCATTTGCAGCCGCTCTGGGGCCAGAACGTCATTGTCGAAAACCGTCCCGGCGCGGGCAACAATATCGCGGCGGATTTCGTCTATCGCGCTGCGCCCGACGGTTACACGCTGCTGGTCTCGCCGCCCGCGCCG
>JANYFM010000167.1 GCA_025362655.1 Hyphomicrobiales bacterium
GCCCTGCTCGATCAGCGCCGCCACCACATGCGGGTGGCAATGGCCGACGCTGGCGACCGCGATGCCGGCGCCGAAATCCAGCCAGCGCGAGCCGTCGGTCGCCTCCAGCCAGCAGCCCTCGCCGCGCTCGAAGGCGACATCGGCGCGCGCATAGGTCGGCAGCATCGCGGATGCGGATGCGGCGTTGTGCGGGGCGGCGTCTGCCATGGTTTCCGGCTTCCGTTTGCGGGCCAAAAATCAAACCGCCGCCCTTGAGGGGGCGGCGGCGGATCAGGCATCAGCTTAGGAAATCCGGCGGGCGCGGTCAACGAACCCGGGAGGGTCCCGGTTTCAGGCAGCGATCACCCAAGATCGATCATCCGCTGCACGCTCGCCCGGGCGCGGACCGCCAGCGCCGGATCGATTGTCACCTCCTCGCGCAGGTAAACGAGGCTGTCGAGAATCTTCGGCAGGGTGATGCGTTTCATGTGCGGGCAAAGGTTGCACGGTTTGACGAATTGCGTCGCGCCGCCGGTCTCCGCCTGCACATTGTCGGCCATCGAGCATTCGGTGACCAATATGACCCGTTTGGGTTTTTTGGTTTTGACATAGTCGATCATAGCCGCCGTCGAGCCGGCGAAATCGCTGACCCCCACGACTTCCGGCGTGCATTCGGGATGCGCGATAATCGTGATCGAGGGGTCATCGGCGCGGTAGGCCAGCAGATCCTTCGCGGTGAAGCGCTCATGCACCTCGCAGGCGCCATGCCAGGCGATGATTTTCACTTTGGTCTGGGCCTGGACGTTTTTCGCCAGATATTGATCCGGCAAAAAGATCACCCGCTCCGCGCCGAAGCTCTCGACGATTTTCAGCGCGTTGGAAGACGTGCAGCAAATGTCCACCTCGGCTTTTACCTCCGCGGAGGTGTTGACATAGGCGACCACGGGAACCCCGGGGTAGCGGGCGCGCAGCAGGCGCACGTCAGCGCCGGTGATCGAGGCGGCGAGGGAGCAGCCGGCCTTCAAATCGGGAATCAGCACGGTTTTGCCGGGGTTCAGCAGCTTTGAAGTCTCCGCCATGAAATGCACGCCGCCCTGGACGATGATGTCGGCGGTCGAATTTGCCGCCAGCTTGGCGAGTTGAAGCGAATCGCCGACGACATCGGCGACGCAATTGTAGATTTCCGGCGTCTGATAATTATGCGCGAGGATGACAGCGTTGCGCTCGCGTTTGAGATCGTTGATGGCCTTGACGTAGGGCGCATGGAACGGCCATTCGACCGAAGGCATGACCGACTTGATCTTCTCATAAAGATGCGCCGTCTCGCGCTCGACCTCGGGCGTCCAGGCGAGGTTCGGCATCGGCACGGCGCCATGGCGGAGCACCGCGTCCGAGGGCATGGACAGGGCCGCGCGGCCGAAGCTGTTGCCGGCGAGGGACTGGGCTTGCATCACGCTCTCCCTGGAATGATTATGCTCACTTGAAGCATAAGGCCGGCTCGAAAAAACCCGCCAAGCAGCGGGCTGTCATCAGGCGAAGGTATTATACTCTTTTGGAGCATAAGAAAAGGGGTGTGGAAAATATTTTAATAGCGGAGCCGCCAAAAGCGCCCGCAAGCCCTGCGAGCAGTATTGAGCCTTCGATACCAACATGGTGGCCGCTGCTTAAACTATAAAATATCGAATGAAAATAAACGCTGCGCCGCCGGCAGTAATGCAAGAATTTTGCTTTAAGCACGCGCAATTGACTTGCGTGCGGTAATCGATGGCTTTACCTTACAGAGGTTGCTGGATTCGTCCCCAACAGCCTGCCGCCGTTGCATCATGGGCCGCCTGCGTCGTGTCCTTTTTTGATCGAACCGCGTTACCCGTCTCCCTTTTCAGTACATATCCGCTTCGACACACAACGAGTCCGGACAAGGAAACGGTCATGAGTTACTCCTTCCACATCCCGCTGTTCATCGGACAGATCGTGTTCAAGAGCCATTCGCGGCTGCGCTCCGTTGAGCGCGAGGCGCGCGTGCCGGTCTGGCGGGTCGGCGGCATGTATGTGATTTGGCGGCGCAACCCGGCAAATCCGGCCCGCCAATAGCGGTGGCGCTGACGCGCCTTCAGGTCTGCCCCGGCCGCAGTTTATAGAACACATGCGTGCCAATCGTATCGGTCTTTTTAAGCGCCTTCGCCCAGCCCGGACGCACGTAATTCGCGTGGTAATGGGTGGAAGCCCCGACATCCGACAGATAAGTCTTGCCGCTCAGCACTTCGCCGGCGATGCGCACAGCCGCGCGCCACGGCTCCGGCTCGGTTATGCGCAAAGATTTGCCCTCGCAGGCAAAGGAAAACTGGCAGGCCAGATGCCGATGGCGGTTTTGATAGACGGCGCCGCAGATGCTGGCGGGATAAAGACCGCTTTGCACCCGGTTGAGAACCACTTGCGCGACCGCCGCTTGGCCGGCTTCCGGCTCGCTGCGCGCCTCGAAATAGATCGCTTCCGCAAGGCAGCGCTCCTCTTGGCGCGCGCGGTCCTGATCGATCAGCGCGGCATAATCGGGCCTTGCCGGGCCGCGCGCGATGGCGCCGCCGCTGGGGGCTTTGACGGCCGGGCTGGATAGCGCGTTGCTTTCCGGGCTGTAGGGAATGGCGACGATCTCCAGCGGCGCCTGGTCAAGCGGCGCTGGCGACGTCGAGCCCAGCGCCACGGCACGGGGGGCTGAGGGGGTCGCGCCGTCGTGGCTGCGGAATGTCATGGGAGAGGCCGCGACCATCGCGGGAATGGAGCCGTCCCCGCCGGGAGAATGGGCGCCCGCCGCTGGCGCGGTCGCCCCGGAGGCATAGTCGCCGGAGCCGTCTGCAAACCCGCGCGCCGCGTCCGGCGGTTCGAGGGAGCCCTGCGCGAAGCCGGAAAAAGCCAGGTAATCGCCTGTGCTGAACAGCAGATCGTCGAGCCGGGCCGCGGCCAGCCCGCCCGGCTGGCGCAATTTTGCATCAAAGGTCGGGCGAAGGCCAATGGCCGGGTCGCCCTTGCGGCTGCGGTCCGGCGCGGGAAAGGCGCTGACGTTGTGTTTGATGTCCCGGCGCGGCTCGATTTCATCGGAAGGCGCGAGCAAGTCCTGGGCATCGCCCACAGCGAGCGCCGCCATATGCAGGGGGAAGGCTTTGCGACCGCCGGGCGCGAAACCCATAAGGTCCAAAGGCATCGGCGCCGGCCGCGAGGACAACAGCGCCCGCGAGGCTCCGATGGAGGCGTCGTGGCCGGCATCCGCGGTGAAGGAGACGAGCAAGCCCATCCCCCAGCACCACGGAGCCATAACGCGAAACGCCCAGCCTATACGCGAACCCAACATACGCAACCCACGCCCGGTCACAGGGCGGGGCAAAGCCGCCCCGCGGACACCACAAACCGCGCTCACCCTGTGGCTGAAAAGCCACGGCGGGGAGCGCGTATGCTCACAAACAAGGTTATCGCGCTTTAAGCTTGAGAAGCGGTTACCCCGGCGGGTTGGACGCGCGTGCCAGAATGAGGCAGGGTGAACAAATAATTTGGCTGGAGATTTTGAATGCCCGTTCCCGTAACCGGCCTCTATGCGGCGCTGCTTGCTGTGTTGTGCGTGTTTCTCTCCGCCGCGGTCGGACGGATACGGGGCCAGAACAAGCTGCGGCTGGGAGACGTTGGCGGCGAGGCCGTCATTGTCGCCAACCGCCGCCATATGAATTTCGTCGAAAACGTGCCGCTGGCGCTGCTGCTGATCGCGCTGGTCGAACTGAACAGCGCGCCGAAATTGTGGGTCCACGGGCTCGGCGCCGTCCTGCTGCTATGCCGTGTCGCGCACCCTTTCGGCCTGAGCGCGGACAATGCGATTCTTCCCGCGCGGGTGATCGGCGCCGCCGGCACAATTCTGGTTATGCTGGCGGCCGGCGTGACCCTGGTCTGGCAGTTTTTCAAATAGGCGCAGCGGGATTTTTTAACACGCCGCGACGTTAACTTAACTTGATTGCGCCAAAATCATCGGCCATGACAGCGCCGCCCGCCGCGCTTTTGCGCCCGCGGGGCGCGGGGCGGGAACAGCCATGGGGGGCGGATTTTTCGAGCCGGGCGCGGGACGCGGCGCGCGGACCCTCGCGTGGTGCGCCCTTGCCGCGCTGGCGCTGATCTGCGGCATCGCCGAAGCGAGCCCCGCCACAACGCCCTTCACTCTCGCCTGCGCCCTTGCCTTCGCCGCGGTTCTGATGCTGGCGACCCGCCGGCCTTTGTTTTCGCTCGGCGTCACCGGAGCCCTGCTGGTCATTCTCGCGCTCGCCTCAAAGACAAAATCGCTGATGATGGCGATGACGCTGCATGCCTATGATTTCGTTTATTTCGCGCGCACGCCGAATGAAATCGTTTTTATGGCGCAGCACTATCCCAATGAAATGATGCAGGCGGGGCTGGCTCTGGCCGCGACGCTGGCAGCGGGCATCCTCTTGCTGCGGATCGATCCGCTGCGCGTCGCGCGGCGCCGCTCGGCTGTGATGCTGGCGCTGAGCCTCGCCTTTGTCGTCGGATTCTACCAGACGCTCGGCGCGCCGGAAGTGTCGTATTTTTTTCGCGGGCGCCATCTTCTGTCATCGTTCTTCCTTTCCATCCCCGAAGCTGCGGGCGTGATGCGCCACGGCGGCTTTTTTGCGGATCGCTCCGGCTCCGGCCCGGCGGACGCCATCCGTCCGGGACTTTCGTGCCCCCATTCGAAAGATTATCCCTCCATCGTGTTGACGCTGAATGAAAGCGCGTTCGCGCCAAGCCAGTTTCCACAGCTGGCTTTCGAGACTTCGCTGCTGGAACATTTTCGCAGCGGCGACGGCATTATCCATAAGCTCGGCGTCGAGACGTTCGGCGGCGGGACATGGCTGACCGAGTTCAACATTCTCGCGGGCCTGTCGACCTATCCGCTCGGCAATGTGCGCACTTATGTGGGACGGTTGCTGGCGGGGCGCATCAAGCATTCGCTGCCCGCCTATCTGCGGGCCTGCGGCTATGAGACGCTGGCGCTCTATCCGGCCGGCGGCGATTTCGTCAATTCGCGCCCGTTTTATCAGTCGCTGGGCTTCGACCGGTTTCTCGATGCCAAGGACATGAATGCGAAATCCCAGGAGCGCGACCGGTTTTTCTATGACCGCGCGCTGGCGGAAATGCGCGCGCATTTTTCCGCCGGCGGCGCCAAGCCGATGTTCATTTTCATCATCACCTCGGCGACGCATTTTCCGTATGACGAGAGGCTGTCGCCACTGGACGATATCGAAGGCGGCGGCGAGGGCAATTCCGCCGAATTCAACGAGTATCTGCGCCGCCTGCGGCTCGGCCAGATCGATCATCAGGCTTTTCGGGCCGGGCTTGCGGCGCAATTTCCGGGGCGCGCATTCGTGCTGGCGCATTTCGGCGATCATCAGCCCTTCATCACCGGCGCTTTGCAAACCCTCGTTCCCGACGAGGAGATTGCCACCGGCGCCCCGGACCGTAAAACGCTCGGGCAGCTCTATGAGACTTATTACAAGATTGAGCCGCTCAATACGGCGCTCAAGGCCTCGCCCGCCGAGGGCTTTCCCAGCCTTGACGCGCCTTATCTTTCCACTGTTTTGCTGGCCCAGGCCGGGGTGCCGCTCGACGACGCTTTTAAAGCGCGCGCCCGGCTGATGACGCTGTGCAACGGCAAAATGGAGGGCTGCGCCGCGGCGGAGGCGACAGGGCGGCTCTATCGCGGGCTGATCGAGGCGGGCCTGCTGATCGACCGGTGATCCCAAGGGGGAATAGTCTGTGAGCCGCTATGAATTTGACGCGCCGCGCCTCTATCTTGATGCGGATTTTTCGCCGGGCGCCGAGGCCGCGCTGACGCGGGAGCAGACGAACTATCTCGTCAACGTGCTGCGCCTCGGGCCGGGCGGCGCCATCCTCGTGTTTAACGGACGCGACGGCGAATGGCTGGCGCGGCTTTCTGTGGTCACCAAAAAATCCGCCGCGCTGCGGCTGGAGAAGCAGCGGCGCCCCCAAGAGGAAGGGCCGGATATCCAATATGCCTTCGCGCCGCTGAAACATGCGCGGCTCGATTACATCGCGCAAAAGGCCGTGGAGATGGGCGCGAGGCGCCTGACACCGGTGCTGACAGCGCGCACGCAAATCCACCGGCTGAACCCCGGACGCCTGCGGGCCAACGCCCTCGAGGCGGCGGAGCAATGCGGCATTCTGGCCCTGCCGGAAATTGACGCGCCCGTGGCCTTCGACAAGTGGCTCGCGGACCTGCCCGGCGGCCGGCTGCTGGCATTCTGCGACGAGGACGCGCCAGCCGGCGACCCTGCGGCAGCGCTGGCGGGACGCATATCCTCCGGGTTTGCCGGCATTACCGTGCTGATCGGGCCCGAAGGCGGGTTTGACCCGCGCGAACGCCAAGCCTTGCTGGCCGCGCCGGGAACGCTGGCGATATCGCTGGGGCCGCGCATTCTGCGGGCGGATACGGCTGGGGTGGCGGCGCTGGCCCTTGTGCAGAGCGTGCTCGGGGATTGGCGGTGAGCCGCTGTAGTGTGGGATTTGCGCAACGGATTTTGCCCTCCTGCGAAAGGACGCGGCGCCATCATTTTCCCGCCACGATTGGGGAGCCATGAAGAGCGCGGGCCAAGCGTTGATCCGCGAGACCCCTCCCCGGCCAATCTTTGCGCGTCCAGCGAGACTGAACCCTTGAATTCATCTTCATCGACTCCGCTGTTTCTTAGTTTGAGCCTGTTGTGGCTGGCCGCGCCTCTCGGCGCCGCGCAGTCAGCTGAGGCGGGAAACGCCCGGGCCGGCGCCGACCGGCGCTGCGCCGGTTTTGGGCCGGGCTTTGTGGCGGGCGCGGATCCCGGCCAATGTGTCAAGATTGAAGAGCGGCTGCGGGTCAAACGCGACGCCCTGCGAAGCCTGTCGCCTTGGGAAGCGCCGAATGCTTTCGCCCCCCTTCCGTCAGGCGATGGCGCCATGCCCGCGCATTTGCGCCTCAACGGCGGGTTTGGCGTGGCTCACGGGCCGGTGCCGCGATAGGCGGCCTGAGGCTATCCTGCCCGGCGCCCCTGAGCTAAGGCTCGCGGGAGACCTCAGCCGGGACCATTCTTTTGACAGCCAGCCACCCCTATGAAGCGCTGATGCCGCGCCTGCTGGATGATGCCCGGACCGCCGGCGATATCGCAATGGGCTATTTCCGCTTGGGCGAGCGATCCAGCGCCGGGGTTTCCAGCAAAGAGGGCGGGTCCCCGGTTACTGAGGCCGACCACAATGTCGATGCTTACCTGCGGGCGCGGCTGCCGGCGGCGCTGCCGGGCGCGGGATGGCTGTCAGAGGAGACCGCGGACACGGATGACCGGCTGTCGCGCGATCTCGTCTTCATCGTCGATCCCATCGATGGCACACGCGGCTTTATCGGCGGCGATGCGCGATGGGCCGTGGCGATAGCGCTTGTGGATCGGGGGAAGCCGGTTCTGGGCATTGTGCATTTGCCGGCGCGCGGCGAGACGTTCACCGCCATCGCCGGCATGGGCGCGCGCCGCAACGGCGAACCGATAACGGCGTCAGCGCGCTCCGGGCTGTCCGGCTCGCGGATCGCCGGGCCGCGCGGGACCCTGGACGCCATGGCGCGCGGCGGACTGGCTTTTGAGACCGAGCCTAAAATTCCCTCGCTCGCCTATCGTCTTGTCCGGGTGGCGGAAGGCACGCTTGACGCCGGCATCGCCTCGACCCATGCCTGCGATTGGGATATAGCGGCGGCGGATTTGATCCTGCGCGAAGCCGGGGGATTGCTGACAGACCTTGCGGGAGAGCGCCCGCATTACAACCGAAAGTCGACCCGCCACCCCATGCTCTGCGCCTCGGCGCCGCATTTGCACGAAGCTATGCTGTCAGCACTGCGCGCAGCCTCGCCGGCGGGCGGCTAAAGTCCGCGCGCGGCGCCGCCAACCCCGACGAAAGATTTCAAAATGGCCAGCAAAGAAAACACCCGTCCGTCGAAACAGCTTTTGCACCTCGTCTTTGGCGGCGAACTGGCGTCGCTCGACGGTGTTGAATTCAAGGATACCGCCGCGATTGACGTCGTCGGCGTCTTTCCAAATTATGCCAGCGCCTATGCGGCGTGGAAATCGAAGGCGCAAATGACCGTCGATAACGCGCAAATGCGCTATTTCATTGTGCATATGCACCGGTTTTTCGACCCGTCCTGACGGGCGCTCGGGGGGAGGCGCATGCTGAAACGGCTGGGCCGAACCCGCGCCGTCCAAGGCGCCATTGGCTGGCTGGCGGTGGCGTGGCTGGGCTTGGTGCGCGCCACGACGCGGTTCGTTCTGGAGCCGGAACGGTTTCCGGAGACGATGCGGCAGCGCCTGCCCGTCATTGTGGCGATGTGGCATGGCCAGCATTTTATGGTGCATTTCGCCTGGCCGGAGGGTGCCCCCGTCAGCGCGCTGATTTCCCGCAGCGGCGATGGCGAGATCAACGCGCGGGTGCTGGAGCGCCTCGGCGTGACGCCGATCCGCGGCTCCGGCGGCTCCGGCATCAAAATCCGCAAGCGCGGCGGCGCGGCGGCTTTGCGCGAAATGCTGCGGCGGCTGGCGCAGGGCTCGACCATCGT
>JANYFM010000226.1 GCA_025362655.1 Hyphomicrobiales bacterium
GGCGGCGCGCCGGGCGTGTAGTCTCTGCGCCAAATCCGCGGAGAGAAATCATGCCCATGCCCTTCAAAGCCGATGTCGTCGGCTCGCTCCTTCGACCGCAATCCATCCTCGACGCGCGCGCGCAATTCAACGCCGGGAAAATCCCGCGCGGGACGCTTTGGGATATCGAGACCGCCGCTGTCGCCGATGCTGTCGCGCTGCAAAAATCATGCGGCCTCAAGGTCTGCACCGATGGCGAATATCACCGCCGCCACTGGTTCATGGATTTCGTCGAGCGCATCGAGGGTGTCGCTTTCGAGGGAGGGCTGAAGATAGCGTTTCAGACGGAGGAAGGCGCCATCGAATTCGCGCCGCCCGTCGTTGTGACAAAGCGCAAGCTGTCGCGCGCGAGGCCGCTGGCGCTGAACGATTTTGTTGATCTCAAACCCATCGCCGACAAAGCCGGCCTCACGCCCAAACAGGCGATTCCCTCGCCAACGCTCGTGCATTTCCGCGGCGGGCGCGCGGGCGTTGATGCGGCCGCTTATCCCGACATGGCCGAATATTTCGACGATCTCGCGCGCGTCTACCGGGAGGAGATCGCGGCGCTTTACGCCGCGGGGTGCCGCTATCTGCAAATCGACGAAACTAATTTTCCGTTTCTCTGCGACCCCAAGCTCCACGATCATGTGCGCGCCATCGGCGAGGATCCGCTCAGCCTGCAAAAGACTTATGCGAAGCTGATCAATGAAAGCGTGCGGGACAAGCCGGCGGATTTGACCATCGCCATGCATATGTGCCGGGGCAATCACGAGAGCGCGTGGGTCGCCTCCGGCGGTTACGAGCCGGTGGCGGAAGTGGCATTCGGCGAAATGAACATCGACGCGTTTTTCCTCGAATATGACACGGACCGCGCCGGGGATTTCAAGCCGCTGCGTTTCCTCAACGGCAAAAAAGTTGCCGTGCTCGGCCTCGTCACCTCGAAAAAAGCCCAGCTTGAATCGAAGGATGCGTTGAAGCGGCGCATTGAGGAGGCGTCGGCGCACATCCCTCTTGAGCGCCTGGCGCTATCGCCGCAATGCGGCTTTGCCTCTACGATCGGCGGCAACCGGCTGACGGTTGACGACGAGATGCGCAAGCTGGAGCTGATTGTGGAAACCGCGCGGGAAGTCTGGGGTTAGCCGCCCGCCGCGCCTCGCAGGGACGCGCCCATGACTGAATTTGCTGATGACGAAACACAGCCGGGCAGCGGCGCCATTGAGATGGTAATTGTGCCGCGCGCGCGCGACATCGGCGGCTTTGAAGTGCGCCGCGCGCTGCCGGCGGCGGGCCGGCGGATGGTTGGACCGTTTGTTTTTCTCGATCAGATGGGTCCCGCTGATTTTGTGATCGGCGGCGGAATCGATGTGCGCCCGCACCCGCATATCGGCCTTTCAACGCTGACTTTTTTGCATGAGGGAGAAATCATCCACCGCGATTCCCTTGGCACCGATGCCGCCATCCGCCCGGGCGAGGTGAACTGGATGACCGCCGGGCGCGGCATTGTCCATTCCGAGCGGTCGGGGAGCGCCTTCCGGGCGCGCGGCGGCCGTCTCGCGGGTATGCAGATGTGGGTCGCGCTGCCGGCGGCCGAGGAGGAGCGCGATCCGGAATTTCTGCATTATCGCGCCGATGAATTGCCGCTGGTGGAAAGCGGCGGAGCGCGGGTTCAGGTTGCGGCGGGGCGGCTGTTCGGCGCCGCCGCGCCGCTGGCCGGGGTTTCAGACGCGGTCTTTGCGGATTGCGTTTTGGAAGCGGGCGCGCGGATGCCTGTTGACGCGGATGTCGAGGAGCGGGCGATTTACGTGGTGTCAGGGGAAGTCGAAATCGCCGGCGACGTTTTTGCCGCCGGCCGCCTGCTGATTTTCCGCCCCGGCGACAAGATCACGGTCACGGCGCGCGCGGCCTCGCGTTTCGCGGTGCTGGGCGGGCCTGCCATGGATGGTCCGCGGCATCTGTGGTGGAATTTTGTTTCTTCGCGCAAGGAGCGGATCGAGCAGGCGAAAACCGATTGGAAGGCCGGGCGTTTCGCTTCTGTTGTGGGCGACAGCGAGTTCATTCCGCTTCCGGAGTGAATGGCGCCGCCGCGCTTATTCCAGCGGTTAACGTTAGTTTCGCCGGAGCGTCCCCGTTGCAGCCCCAGCCGCCGGTTTCTTGGCCGCGCCATACCAGGACCACAAAAGCCTTGCCGCGACGCCGCGCGCGGGGCGCCAGCGCTCGGCGATTTTTTGAAGCTGTTTTGCATCGGGGCGTTTGCGGAGTTTCAGCACCATCCGGGAGGCTTCCTGAAGGGCGAGGTCGCCGGCGGGCCATGCGTCGGGATGGCCGAGGCAAAACAGCAGGAAAATATCCGCCGTCCAAGGGCCGATGCCGTGCAGTGCGGTCAGCGCGGCGTGGGCTTGCCCGGCGGGCAACTGAGCCAGCGTCTTAAAATTCAGTTCGCCGCTGACGATGGCGGCGGCGATGGCGCGCATGGTCCGCATTTTGGGGCTGGAGAGCCCGCAGGCACGCAGCGTCTCATCGCTGGCAGTGGTGAGCATCTTCGCGTCAAAGCCTGGGAAACCCGCTGCGAAACGCGTATAAATGGCTTTCGCGCTGGCGGTCGAGACCTGCTGTCCCACGACGATCCATGCCAAGCCCGCAAGATCCGGGGAGCGCAAGCGCAGCGGCGGCGGCCCCGCCAGCGCCAGCATTTCATCAATGAGCGATGGGTCGCGGGCGCGAAGAACCGCCAGCGCGGCGGCCAGCGTGTCTTCGCATCGGATGGTGGCGACAGGGGGATGGGAAAGCGCTGATTTCATCGCGGCCGGCTTTTTAACGGGGCTGCGGCGCTTTAGCGCCTTGCGGGATTTCGCGGGACGGGCCACTTTTGCTGATGATGCTTCTCGCGCCATAACCGGGACCGCCGCCTTGCCTGTGTTTCGCTTCGCGCCATCGCCGAATGGCTATCTGCATATTGGCCATGCTTATTCCGCTTTGCGCAACCAGCAATTGGCGCGGGAGGCCGGCGGGCGGCTGTTGCTGCGCATCGAGGACATCGACACCGAGCGCTGCCGCCCGGAGTTCGAGGCGGCGATATTCGAGGACCTCGCCTGGCTGGGCCTTGAATGGGAGGAGCCGGTCCGCCGCCAGTCGGAGCATTTTTCCGATTATGCGCGGGCGCTGGAAAGGTTGACCGAAGACGGGCTGCTTTACCCGTGTTTTTGCGGCCGCCGCGACATTGCGCAGGCAATCACGGGCCTGACCAACTGGCCGCGCGACCCCGATGGCGTGCCGCTCTATCCGGGCACCTGCAAACATATGAATGCTGACGAGCGCGGGCGGCGCCTCGCCTCAGGCCAGTCGGCGGCGTTGCGTCTCGATCTCGACGAGGCGGTGGGGCGCGGCGGAACCAAACTGGGATGGCGCGAATTTGGCGAGACGGCGGACGCGCGCGATGTGGCCGCCGAGCCTTCGCTGTGGGGCGACAGTGTGATCGGGCGCCGCGACATTCCCGCCAGCTATCACATCGCTGTGGCTGTGGATGACGCGTTGCAGGGCGTCACCGATGTGGTGCGCGGCAAAGATCTGTTCAATGCGACCAGCCTGCACCGCCTGCTGCAGGAATTGCTGGGGCTGCCGGCGCCCGGCTATCATCATCACGAATTGCTGCGCGACGGCGCCGGCGCCAAACTGTCGAAAAGCGCCCGCGCCACGCCGGTGCGGGCGCTTCGGGCGGAGGGGATCAGCGCCGCCGGGGTGCGGGCGCGGCTGGGCTTTAGTTGACGCTGGCTTGTTTGGCGGCGATACGCGCCGCGCCCGGCGTTTTGGCGATCAGCCCGTCGATGCGGTCCCGCTCGCGCTTGAACAGGGCGATCATGCGGCCGTCGAGCTCGCGCGTGCGCGCCAGTTTCACCGCCAGCGGATCGACGAAATGGCCGTTGACGATGACCTCGTAATGCAGGTGCGGGCCGGTCGCGAGGCCGGTCATGCCGAGATAGCCGACGAGCGTGCCCTGGCGGATGCGCATTCCCTCTGAAATTCCGCGGGCGAAGCCCGACATGTGGTTGTAGGTGGTGATGTAGCCGTTCGCGTGCTGGATTTCGACGCGGTTGCCGTAGCCCGATTCGCGGCCCGCTTTGATAACCGTGCCGTTGCCGGCGGCGAAAATCGGCGTGCCAATCGGCGCTGCCCAGTCAACGCCGGTGTGCATGCGGGCGTAGCCGAGTATGGGGTGGCGGCGCATGCCGAATCCGGAGCGTGTTTCGCCGGTCGCAATGGGTTTGCGCACCAGGAATTTGCGGGTCGAGCGGCCGTTTTCGTCGTAAAAATCGACAAGCGAATCGTCCGGCGTCTGGAAGCGGAAATATTTGAACGTTTCGTTTCGGGTGGTGATGGCGGCGTGCAGGATTTCATTGCGGGCCTCCCCCTCCTCGCCGTCCTCGTAGAAGACTTCAAAATTATCGCCGCCGGCGACAGAGCGCTGAAAATCGACATCGTTGGCGAAAATGCGCACGAGATCGTCGATCACCGGGCGCGGCAATTCGCTCTTCAGCGCGGTTTCATAGAAAGAATCATAGAGGCGCATGCCGCCGCTGTCCTCCTCGTCGTCGTCCTCATCCGCGGCGCGGCGGCGCTGGCGGGCGGCGGCGGGCGCGGGCGGCGCGCGCTCAACCTGCACGAACGCGCCGCTGTCCGCCATGGCCACGGTCGCCTCCAGTTTTTCGTCCGTGTAGATCGAAAGGCGGGCGATCTGCGGCGGCTGATCGGGGCCGTTGACGTCCGCGAACAGAAGCTTGACCCGCTGGCCTTCGCTGACCGG
>JANYFM010000241.1 GCA_025362655.1 Hyphomicrobiales bacterium
TTTTTGCGCCCGGAATACACGCTGCAACAGCCGCGAAAAAAACCAGTCAGGCAGCCGCGGCCAGAGTTGTCTTAACAGGCGTCCACAAAAGCGGGGAAAAAGATCATGAACGAGCGCCAGCTTAACGACACGTTAATCGGCATCCACCATCGCTTGCAGTGGATCAACGACGCCCGGGAGCGGGCTGACTGGGTAAAGCGGTGCGAAGCTCAACATATGTCCGAAACCGAATGGGCCCGGCTTATTTGGATGACGGAAGATCTTCTCGATAAGGTGGAGACCTTGGGAGGCCGTCCCTGTGTGCCTCATTGCGCGGCGGGCGTGAGCCTTCGCGAAGAATGAACAATGGCGATTGCGGCAGAGGCCTGCGCGCGAGACCCGGGCGCCGGCCGCAGCGTCCCGGCGCCGAGAGAACAACCCCAGCCCGCTAATTTAATACCGCCAACGGAGTCATCGACATGGCCAGCGGCATTCCCCAATCCCCCGGCTCCCCGCCGGGGCCGGAAATTCCTCCGCCAGCGCCGCAACCATTCACTCCGGAAATTCCCCGGGAAAATCAGCCTCAGCCAATGGAAGAGCCGCCGCAACCGGCCAACTCACCCCATATCGACCCGCCCCAGGAAATTCCGGCGCCGCAGCCCAACTCCCGCATTTAGCCGCAGGCACAAGGATTATCTCAAGCATTTTACGCGGTAAAAATTCGCCGTTCCGCTGCGGCGCTTATCCCTTTTGAAGACACAGCAGCGCCGGCAGCGCGAGCCCCCATACAGCCGCAAGCGCCAACAAAGCGGGCCATGCCGGCGGCGCCAGCGCGAGGGCTCCGAACCGCTCGCCGGCCAGATAGGACAACGGCCCGAGCATCGCGCCAAAAGCGGCGGCTTTCGCGTAGAGAAAAGAGCCAAACAGGTTTCGCATGGCGCTGAGCGTCGCGCCGAAAGCCATCCACAGCGTGATTATCCACAAGGGTGTGAGAAAAAGGCCCGGCGCCTCCGCCGCATAAGTCACCAATCCCGCCGCCGCGAGCAGGCTTTCGCAGGCAAAGCCCGTCAGGCCCGAGGCGGCTATGGCGACCCCCTGACGGGCGCGGTCCCGAGCCAGCGCGAGGTGCGTGCCAAGAAACACAATAGCGGCAATCAAGCCCGGCCACGGCGATCCCCGGCCCGCCCCGATGGCGCTGGCGAACCAGACAATTTGAAACCCGGCAAAGCCGAACAGCGCCCGCATTGTCAGAGCGCCGGACGCCGGCCGCGGGAAACCGAATAGCCGACAAGGCAAGCCAGCGCCGAGCTCACGATGCCCCAGGCGATATCGACAGCAGCCACCGCAGGGGTCCAGCCGGGAACCAGCGCGAGATTGGTGAGATCATAGGTGGCATAGGCGGTCAGGCCGAGGAGCGCGCCCTTGATCAAAGCGACAGCCTGCGAATTTGCCGCTCGGGCCGGCGCAACGCAGAGCGCCACGAGACCCAGCGCATAAATCAAATAGAAAGCAACAATCGCCGGCACCACCGGATCAGAGCGCACCAGCGGACCCAATTGGCTTTTGAAAAAGCCAGCGGCGAACAGGCTGATCCAGAGGGCGTCCAAGATGAAAAACGCGCCCAGCGTCGCGGCGTAAACGGCGGGATAGCTCACGTTTGGAACCTCCAGAGGGTTCAAGGCGGCGGGTCAGGACGGCGGGTCAGGACGGCAGGCGGCACTCTCCATAACGCACTTCACCCTGAAATGGATCGTTCCGCCGCCGCAAATCGCCGAGCACTCCTGATCCGCCGGAGCGGGCGGCCCGTTATCAATTGCGAATAAGCGGAGACTCTCTATGTTTCAGGCCGTGACCGCCCATAGGCCGCCCTTTCGGGCGCCGGCGCCATATCTGAAGGGTATGATGCCCGATCTTTTATCGCGGATCGCCAGCGAACGCAGCGAAGAAGCGTTCCGCCGGCTGTTTGAAACCTTTGTTCCGCGCATCCGCAGCTACATGCGCAGCCGCGGCGCGGATGCCGCCGCCGCTGAGGATTTGGCGCAGGAAACGCTGCTGATGGTCTGGCGAAAGGCGGCGCTGTATTCCGCCGAAAAGGGAACGCCGGCCTCGTGGATATTCACCATCGCCCGCAATCTGCGCATTGACCGGCTGCGCAAGGAAGTGCCGTGGCAGGAGCTTGGCGAAGATCAGGAGGAGATTGCCTCCGACGATGCCGCGCCCGACGAGCTCGTGTCTCTGCGCCAGCGTCAGGAGCGCGTGCGCAGCGTGCTCGCCGCTCTGCCGCCGGACCAGCGCGAGGCCGTGACTCTCGCCTTTATCGAAGGTCTCTCCCACAGCGAAATCGCCGCGCGGCTTTCCCTGCCGCTGGGCACCGTCAAATCACGCATGCGCCTTGCCTATGGAAAAGTCCGTGCGGCGCTTGAGGATCTGCAATGAGCCAGCCTGTCAGCCACCATCCCGAAACCTCGAAACTGATGAGCTTTGCGGCGGGCTCCCTGCCCGAGCCGCTGGCCGCCGCCTACGCGGCGCACGCCTCGATGTGCGCGGCCTGCCGCGGCGAACTGCGCGATATGGAGCTGATGGGGGCGGCGCTGCTGTGTTCGGCGGTGCCAACATCCGGCGATGCGGCGGGGTCCATTCCCGCGCGGCCCCTGTCGGCGGACCGGGCCGCCGCGCCCGCCCGCCATGATGCGTCCGACCGGCTGCCGGCGCCCATCGCGCGCCATTACGGGCTTTCGTTTGATTCGGTTCGCTGGAAGCGCCTCGGACCCGGCATTTGGCACCACCGTCTCACGCTTTCGCCTGGTGTTCAGGGCGATCTTCGGCTGTTGAAAATCGCGGCGGGCCGGCAAATGCCGTTGCATGGGCATGGCGGCATGGAGGTGACGCTGGTGCTCGACGGCGCCTATAGAGACGCCACCGGGGAATACCGCCGCGGCGATATTCAGGACCTCGATGACGCCACGGAGCACAGTCCCGTCGCCGACCCCGGGGCCGGATGCATATGCCTGATCGCCAGCGAGCGGCCGGCGCGTTTCAAAGGCATCATCAGCCGTCTCGTGCAGCCATGGACGGGAATGTGAGCGCCCGTTGGAAGACTGTGTGGATCACCGGCGCCAGCACCGGCATCGGGCGCGAGCTGTCGCTGCAATTGGCGCGCGGCGGCGTTCGTGTCGCGGCATCGGCGCGTTCGCGGGAGAAGCTCGAGGCGTTGGCGGCGGAGCATGCGAATATAACCGCGGTGCCGCTTGATGTGACGATCGCGGCGGACGCGGCCGCGGCCCATGCGCGGATCAGCGCCGAGCTTGGACCGATTGATCTGGCTGTTCTTAATGCCGGGGTCTGGGATCAGATGGGCGCCGACAATTACGACGCGGCGCAGGCGATGCGCACCATGGCGGTCAATTACGGCGGGGCCGCGAATGCGCTGGCGCCGTTGCTGACGGACATGCGGGCGCGCCGCTCCGGGCATATCGCCATCGTCGCCTCCGTTGCGGGATACCGCGGCCTGCCCAAATCCATCGGCTATGCCCCGAGCAAAGCCGCGCTGATCAGTCTCGCCGAAGTGCTTCGCCTCGATGCCGCGCCCCAGGGCATCACCGTCAGCCTGATTAATCCAGGCTTCGTGGACACGCCGATGACGGCGGTCAATAAATTCCCAATGCCGTTCATGATCACGGCGGAGGACGCGGCGGCGCGCATTCTGCGCGGGCTTGAGCGCCAAAAATTCGAGATTGTTTTTCCATGGAGCCTCGCGCTGCCGCTGAAAATCCTGCGCGCCCTCCCCTATCCAGCATGGTTCGCGCTGGCGCGCCGGCTAAGCGGAAAGATGTGACGGCGTCCCGGTGTCCGCGCGGCGCTGAAAAAACAGCGACAGCTCGCCGATTTTGACTCCCCATTTGCTCATCGCCGCGCGGTTGACCGCGCATTCCGCGCCCATGCGATAAATGCGGTCGTCAAAATGCACTGTGAATTCGCGCCCGTTGGTTTTAAGGCGGAAATCATAGGACATGCGGATCGTGTCGTCCGTGCAAACGCCCCTCGCGATGCCGACGCAGTCGGCGCAGGCGGCCGTGAATCCGCCGTTGCCTGACGGTGTCACCACCCAGGTGCGCTCCTCGCGCTCGCCGGTGTCATAGACAAAACTTTCGTCGAGGCGGAAAACCGCGCCCTCCCAATGGCCGCGCATATCCACCTCGAAGCGGCGGCGCAGGCGCCCGAAGCGGTCCTCGAACACGCCCCACGCCGTTGCGCGCCCGTTGAAGAACGCGGTCAGCTCGAACAGCGCGCCTTCCGGATTTGAGAAACCGTGTTCCGCCATCACGCGGGTTTCCGCAGGCGGTAAAGACCGACATCGATCAGCCCGCGCTCGAAGCCGGTTTCGCAGTAGGTCAGGTAATAGTTCCACATGCGGCGGAAGCGCTCGTCGAGCCCGAGCGCTGAAATCCGCGGCCAGTTTTCCTCAAACCGGTTGCGCCATTCCGCCAGGGTGCGCGCGTAGGAGCCGGCGAAAGCGCCGATCTCCTCGAAAACAAGCCCGGCCTCATCGGCGCGCGCGCGCATCGCCTCAATCGTCGGCAGCATGCCGCCGGGAAAAATATAGCATTGGATGAAATCGGGGTTGCGCCGGTAGATTTCATAGATCGCCGGGGGAATGGTGATCGCCTGCACGACCGCGAGGCCTCCGGGCGCGAGGCGCGCGGCTATCGTTTTAAAATAAGCCGGCCAGTTCTCCTCCCCCACCGCCTCGATCATTTCAATCGAGGCGATGCGGTCGAACTGCCCCTGCGTGTCGCGGTAATCCTCAAAGCGGATATCGACTTTATCCGCGAGGCCGGGAACCGCCATGCGCGCGCCGGCCTCCTCGAATTGCTTTTGCGAGATGGTGATGCCCGTGACATGGGCGCAGCGCGCCGCCGCGCGCCTCGCAAAGCCGCCCCAGCCGCAGCCAATCTCCAGAACGCGGTGGGACGGCTGCAGATCCAGCGCGGCGAGGATGCGCAGGTATTTCAACTCCTGCGCGGCCTCAAGCGGCATATCGGGACGGGCGTAAACGCCGCTCGAATAGGTCATTTCCGCATCCAGCCAGAGGCGGTAGAAATCATTGCCGAGATCGTAATGGGCGGATATGTTGCGGCGGCTGCCGGCGTGGGTGTTGGCGCGGCGGCGGTGCAGCCATCGGTCGGCGAGGCGCGAGCGCTGGAACAGGCTGCTGCTTTTGCGCACCAGCGCCGCCTCGTTGTCGCAGTAGAAAGCGCAAAGATTGTAGAGGCTGTCCGTGTCGAAATCGCCGGCCATATAGGCTTCGGCAAAACCGACAAGGCCGCGGCGCATGGCTTTGCGGACGATGCCGTAATTGTTCATCACAATACTCGCCTGCACGCCGCGCCCGCCGGCGCCGACAATGGCGCTCCGCCCGCTGGGAAGCGTCAAATGCAGCCGGCCCGAGGGAGCGTTGCGCAGCAGATATTCGCAGGCCCGCAGCAGCGCGCCGTCAAACACGCGGTAGAAGGCGCGCCCCGGCTTGGAGACTTCGCGGGCGGAACCGGCGGCTTCATCACTCTGCATGGCTTGGGTCTCGCGGGGAAACGGGAACAATCGTGTGAGAATAACGCGGCGAGACGTGCCGCTGGATCAGCGGAACGCCTTTCCACCACAGCCGCAGCGCCTCGAAATGAATGCCGGCGACGACTTTCAGCGTCATCAAGGGATAGCGCAGCACCAGGCCCGCAATCGCGCGGTCGCTGAGCGCCAGGCGTTTCCCGCGAAAATACGTATTGAGCACGGGCCCGTCGGCACCGATAAAATTGACCCCCACATGGACGTTGTCGCCGGGCGCCTGAACGTGAAAGGCGTAACGCCCCTGAGGGCTGGTGAAGGGGGAGACGTAGAGTTCCTTGACGCAGCCCTGTTCGATCGCCCGCGGGCCGAGCGGATCGACCGCTATGACGTAGCTTTTGCGCTCGCCGAACGTGTTGCTGACCTCGTAGATGACGGCGCCCGGCCGCTCTCCCCCGCCGTGGCAAAAATAAACGCTCAGCGGGTTGAACGCGAGGCCGAGCAGGCGGGGATAGCACAGCAGGAAAATCCGCTTGCCGAATTCGCCAAGGCCGGCTTGCGCCAGCAGGGCCCGCGCGCGCGCGCCGGCGGGTTCGTTCTCTCCGCCGCCGAAATCGCGGTCGTGGAAACTCAGGACGTTGAAGCGGTTTCGGGAAAAGAATTTCAAGCTGTTTGAAAGCGCATCGATCCCGTCCACATCGAGGCAGAGCGAGAAAACGCGATAGGTGAATTTATGCCGCTTGGGCGCGAAGCGCTCGTGGAACACCACGCCGGTGTATGCGCAGGACCGGGCATCGCTCATTCCGCGGCCTCCGCGGGCGGCCGGACCCGCCGCGCCCCCGCCGGGCCCAAATGAATGCGCCCCGACTCATCCGCGACGCTCCATGGCCGGCGTGCGCCGCCGATATCCTCGGCCGCCGCGAGCCCGGACTGCAAGCCATCCTCGTGAAAGCCATAGCCGAAATAGCTGCCGCAGAACCACGTGCGCCGCCGCCCCTGGAGGCTCCACAATTCTTTTTGCGCGCTCATGGCGGCGGAATCGAACAGCGGATGAGAATAATCGAAAGCGGCGATTTCAGCGCCCGGCGCCAGCGGCCTCTGGGGATTGAGCGTTACAAACAAATCGCGCGCGCCGCCGAGCGGCTGCAAATTATTCATCCAATAGGTGAGGGAAAGCTCGCGGTGCAGGCCGGCGCCCGACGCCAGATAATTCCAACTTGACCAGACGCGGCGGCGTTTGGGCATGAGGCCGGCATCGGTGTGCAGCACCGCGCGGTTGGGCTTGTAGCGGAACGCGCCAAGCAGGCGGCGCTCGTCCGCGTCCGCGTCGCCAAGCATCGCGAGGGCCTCGTCGGCGTGGGCGGCAACAACGCAGGCGTCGAAATCCTGACTGCCTTTGGCATGGGTGACATGAACACCGCGGCCGCTGCGCGAAACCGACAGCACGGGCGCGCCGGCCTCGACGCGCCCGGCCATATCGCCCAGCAGCCGGCGCACATATTCGCGGCTGCCGCCGCGCACGGTGCGCCAAGCGGGACGGCCGTTGACCCGCAACAGCCCGTGATTGTCAAAGAAACGCACAAAAGCGGCGGCGGGAAAGCTCAGGACCTCCTGAGACGGCGTCGACCAAATCGCAGCGGCCATCGGCAGGATATGGCGGTCGATGAAGTCCTGCGAATAGCGGTTTGCCGCGAGATAGCCGCCGAGTGTCAGATCGTTGGCGCCTTCGCCCGCCAATACTTTGGGCGCTTCGCGGAAAAACCGCAGCATATCCGCGATCATGCGGTAATGGCGGGGGCGCAGCAGATTGGAATATTGGCCAAAAAGGCCGGGCACGCCGCTGCCGGAATATTCGTAGGCGCCGTCATCGAGCGAAACCGCAAAGCCCATGTCCGAGCGCGCGGTCGGCACATCCAGATGCTCGAACAGCGCGATCAGGTTGGGGTAATTGGCGGTGTTATAGACGATAAATCCGGTATCGACGGGGACTTCGACGGGCATTTGGCCGAATAAATGGCCGGGCGCATCGCAGGTGTTGCTGTGGCCGCCGATGCGCGTTTCGCGCTCAAAAAGCGTGACGCGGTGCGCTTTGGAGAGCAGCCACGCGGCGCTGAGGCCGGATATGCCGGAGCCGATCACGGCGATATCGAGGGGCTGGACCTGGCGCTGGATCACGGCACGCTTTCTGCGAACGGGCGACGATCGCCCGGTCTCCAGCGTGTTTACCTACAGAAAGCACGCTACAACAAACAACGCGCCGGCGGAGCCGCCGGATCACCGCATTCGCGCGGCTTGCCAGATCACCGCGTTCACGCGGCTTGGCGGATTGCTTGCCTCCCAAACGCGGGGACGTTAGCCTCGCCTTCATGCGCATCCCGCCGCCCCTTCTCCTTGTCCTGTTGGCGGCCGTTCCTGCGGCCGCGCAGGGAGGCGGCGGCTTCGCCGGGCGCTCGTTCGACATCCGCTTTACCGAAGTGCAGTTCATGCAGGACCCGGAGCGGCCGGAAATTCCGCAGAACCGCCGCACGCTGATCGAAGTCGGGGCCGCCTCCGCCGCCGCGCGCATTTCCCGCAATTGGGACAAACCGCCGCCGGGGCTTGAAAACCTCGATGCGGCAGGCCCGCTGGGGGCATGGGTTTCCCTGGAGAACCGCGCGCGGCTTCAGCACAAGGTTGAGGGCAATCGGCTGACGCAAACGATCCTGACCGCCAGTTTTGTCACGCGGCTGATCATTGAGCTTGACGGCGCGGGCTGCGCGGCGCGGATCGATTATATGCTGGCCCCCGGGGAAACCCATTTCCGCATGCGCAATATCGCGCTGGGCACGCCGATGCGGGTGGATTCCATCCGCACGCGGGGCGCGGTCGATTGCGCGGTAGCGGACGAGCGGGCGTGGTAGGGAACCAAAGCGCGGCAAGATCGGGAATGCCTTGAAGCCGGCTTGCAAGACAAATTGCAAGTCAAAAACTTCCCATCCATTCCGCAATATAAATTCCCATTGCTGATTTCCTCCGCCAATGCCAATATTGCTTAACGATGCGGCATGGGCACATTTTTTGAGCTTTTTCTGCTTATCGATTCGGCAACGCGCAGCGCTTTGGCTTGTTTGCCGCGGCGAATTTGGCTTTGAATTATCTTTAGGGATGGGAAAGCGACTGATGCCTTCCAAGGGATTGACCTGTTTCGTTTCATTGATGATCGCCGCATCGACGATGCCGGTCCGGGCCTTGGCCGCCGACGAGCCAAAAATTGATCCGGCGGACACCGCCTTTATGATCGTCGCGACCGCGCTGGTTCTGATGATGACGATCCCGGGGCTGGCACTGTTTTATGCCGGCATGGTGCGCAAGAAGAACGTCCTCGCAACCATGGCGCAAAGCGTTGGCGCGACGGCTATCGTTTCCATTCTGTGGGTGGGGTGCGGGTACAGCCTGGCATTCAGCGGCGGCGACCCTTATCTCGGGGACTTTGCGCGGGTGCTGATGATCGGCGTTGGCATAGAGAGCGTCAGCCCGCTGGCCAAGACAATTCCTGAAATGCTTTTCATGGCCTACCAGATGACTTTCGCGATCATCACCTGCGCGCTGATCGGCGGCGCGGTCGCGGACCGGATGAAGTTCTCGGCTTTCGTGCTGTTTTGCACACTTTGGCTGTTTATCGTCTACGTGCCCTCCGCGCACTGGGTTTGGGGCGGCGGTTTTCTGGGCACGCTGGGCGTTCTCGACTTCGCCGGCGGAACGGTGGTTCATATCAACGCCGGCGTGGCCGGGCTTGTCGCGGCGCTGGCGCTTGGCGCGAGGCAGGGGATCAAAAAAGAAAACCTCTCCCCTTTTGATCTCTCGCTTGCCGTTATCGGCACCGGCCTCCTTTGGGTGGGCTGGTTCGGCTTTAATGGCGGGTCCGCGCTTGGAGCCGGGTCCCGCGCGGTTTACGCGATTGTCGCAACCCACTTGGCGGCCTGCGCGGGGTGCGCGGTGTGGAGCGTGCTGGAATGGGTTCAACGCGGCAAACCATCCGTCCTTGGGATGATTTCAGGAGCCGTCGCCGGCCTTGGAACGATCACACCCGCATCAGGATATGTCCTGCCCTGGCATGGGCTTGTTATCGGCGCGGCGGCGGGACTCGTTTGTTTTTGGTGCTGCACGGTTCTGAAACGCCGCTTGAACTATGATGATTCCCTCGATGTTTTCGGCGTGCATGGCGTCGGAGGCATATTGGGCATGCTTGCCGCCGGCGTGTTTTCCACCGCCGCGCTCAGCGTCGGACCCGATACGCCGAACGGGGTTGCCGGACTGCTTGAGGGCAATCCGCGCCAGCTATGGATTCAGGCCATTGGCATTGGCACGATCCTTTGCTGGTGCGCGGCCGGCACATGGGTCTCGCTGATGATCACCAAAACAATCTGCGGTTTGCGCGTCAGCGCTGAAAATGAACGCGAGGGCCTCGATATCGCTCTGCACGGCGAGTCGCTGCATCAATGAAACAGTGCAGGCCGCGGGGAGAGGGGCGCCTTGTCCCCATCGCCCCGCCGTCCTGGCCGGGCGGATTGCCCTCGCCGCCGCCCTCCCCTAAACCTCCGGCCACAAGAGGTTTCCCATGTCCGCCGCTTTCGTTCCCAAATCCGATTTCCTGCGCACGCTGAGCGAGCGCGGCTTCATTCATCAATGCTCCGACTTTGCCGGCGTCGATGAAAAAGCCAAAGCCGGCGCGCTGACCGCCTATATCGGCTTTGACTGCACCGCGCCCTCGCTGCATGTGGGATCGCTGGTGCAGATCATGCTGCTGTCATGGCTGCAAAAAACCGGCGGCGGACGGCCCGTTCCCTTGATGGGCGGCGGAACCACGCGCGTCGGCGATCCCTCCGGCAAGGATGAAAGCCGGCAGCTTCTTTCCATCGAAAAAATCGACGAAAACAAAGCCGGCATCAAACAGGTGTTTTCGAAGTTCCTGAGCTTCGGCGACGGCAAAACCGACGCGGTGATGCCGGACAATGCGGAATGGCTGGCGGGTCTCAACTATATCGACTTCCTGCGTGATGTCGGCAGACACTTCTCCGTCAACCGCATGCTCAGTATGGATTCCGTCAAAATGCGGCTGGAGCGCGAGCACGAGCTGTCCTTCATCGAATTCAACTATATGTGCCTCCAAGCCTATGATTTCGTCGAGCTGCACAAGCGCTATGGCTGCATCGCGCAGATGGGCGGCTCCGACCAATGGGGCAATATTGTCACCGGCATTGATCTGGGCCGGCGCATGGGCACCGGCCAGCTTTATGCGGTGACCTCGCCGCTGCTGACGACATCGTCGGGCGCCAAAATGGGCAAGACGGCGGCGGGCGCGGTGTGGCTCAACGAGGACCGGCTGAGCGTTTGGGATTACTGGCAGTACTGGCGCAACACAGAGGATGCCGACACGGGGCGCTTCCTCAAATTGTTCACGCTGCTGCCGATGGATGAAATCGGCCGGCTGGAGGCGCTGGGCGGCGCTGAAATCAACGAGGCGAAAAAAATACTCGCCAGCGAGGCGACCGCGATGGTCCACGGCCGGGAAGCCGCGCAAGCCGCGGCGGAGACGGCGCGGCGGACTTTTGAAAAGGGCGAGACAGCCGAATCGCTGCCGACAGTGCTGATATCGCTGGGAGAGCGGGATGCGGGCATGGGCGTGCTGACGGCTTTCGTCAAAGCCGGCCTTGCCGCCTCCACCGGCGAAGCCCGCCGGCTCGTCAAGGGCGGCGCGCTGCGCGTCAATGATGAAGCCGTCAGCGACGAGCGCGCCACGCTTGGCGCGGCGGATTTTCGCGGCGGAGTCGTGAAGCTGTCGATGGGCCGCAAGAAGCACGTGCTGTTGAAAGCCGGTTAGCTTTCTCCCGGCGCTTATTTCCGGCCCGGCGCAATCGACATCGGCATGGAGCGCGAAGGCGGAGCCGGGGCGGGAGCCGCCTCGACGCCGGGCTCGTCCGCCCCGCTCTGCGGCGTGCCGGTGCCGTCAATCGCGCCGAAAATCTTGCGCAGAAATCCCGGCGCGATCGCGGATAATGGATTGACCGTCAGCACCGGCGCGGACGCGGGGCCGGCGATACGGAAATTAACCGCGAACAGGCCCTCATGGCGGTCGCCGCCGAGGAGGGGGCCGAACAGCGGGACTTGCGAGAATAGATTGTTGAGGCCGTATGCGGGCACGAAAACGCCGGTCATCGCTATCTGATCCCTCGCGGTGTCGAGGGTGCCGTCGAGTTTCAGGCCGATCTGCTGGCCAACTAGCACGCCGTCTCGCACAGTGAAGCGCCCGTCGCCGCGGGTGAAGCGCGCCGAGAGGCGCTGGAAAGCGGCGGCGCTGGTGTTAATGCCAGGCTGGCCCGCACGCTCGGCGCTCGCCGGGGCCCCTTCGGCCACAAGGCGGCTCAGGGCCGGCTCGTCGCGCAGCACGAAATCGGAGACGAAAATCGAGCCATCGAGCCCGCCATCGGCGATGCGCGCGTTAAGCTGCATTTTGCCGCCCTCCATGCGCTTGTAGAGATCGAGGAATGACAGGAAGGCGCCGCCATCGGCGCTCGCGAGAGAGATGCTTCCCTCGCGCCCGCCGCGCGCGGCGCCGGTGATCTGCGAGCGCCCGGAGCGCGCCTGAAACTGAAAGGCGCGGACCGCGCCGGCGCGCCGCGTCAGGCGCAATTCGACCGCTGACATGGATTGCCGGTTATAGCCGGTGGCCAGGCCGGTCTTGAGATCGAGATCGATGTCTTTGGCGGCGGCGGGCTCTTTGACGCCGGAATCGGGACCCGTCAGGGCGCGCAGAAACGGCCGCGCGTCCAGCGTGTTGCCGCGCACGACGAGCTTCAGGCCCTCTTTGGTCTGGTCGGCCTCGACTTTCATGTCATCGCCCGGCGACAGCCGCAGGGAAGCCAGTTTCGCCGACCGAAAAGCGCCGTTAGAGTCGAGTTCCACAGAACCCCGCGCCGACGCGCCGCCCGGCACGTCAAAGACCAACTGATCGACGGATATGGAGCCTTCGGAAATATCCAAGCCGAAACTCGCTTTGGCCGGACGCCCCGCCGGTTTGACCAGCCCCGGCAGCAAGCCGTCCATGGCGGCGCGGGTCAGATCGAGTTCGACTTTCGCGGGCGCGTTGTCCTTGCCGAAAGGCGCGGACAGGCGCGCGCCGACCGGGCCCGAAAACCCCGGGCCAAGATTCAGGCCGAGGCGCGCGCGGGCGGCCTCATCAAGGTTAAATTGGATTACCGCATCGGTCGCGCCCGCCGCCGGCTTTTTCAGTTCCAGCGAAGCCGTTTGCCCGAACAGGCGGCCCTGGCCGCTGGCTTTCAAGCCAGCGGGATCAATGACGAGGCTGAGCGTGCCCTGATCGAAGCGTTCCTTGCCGATCAGTTTTTCAAGCGAGAAATTGTTGATGGCGGCGGCAACCTTGACGATTGTATCGGCGGCGCGGGTCACTTTCGCCAATTTCATGTCGATGGTGAGTTTGCCGTCGAGTTGGCCTTTCATCGCGCTGGTGTCGATGATCTGGCCGCCGTAGGTTTTCAGACCCTCGCGCGCCAGAAAATCGCCCACCGCATCGAGCGAACCGGCAACACGGGCCATGAGCACCGCCGGCGCCGGTTTGCGGTTGGTGTCCGCCACCTGAAACACCGCGTCGGTCACGGCGAGCCTGCGCCCCGGCGCGGCGTCCAGTCCCGCGCGGGGCACATTGATTGTCACGGCCCGGCCGGAGACGCGGCCCGTTGCATCAATGCCGGTCAGCGGCGGCACGCCCGGCAAAAACGCCAACGCCCCGTTGGAAACCGCAAACTCCATGCGCAGCCGCTCCTCCGCCAGCGGCGCGTCCGTTCCCACGGCCTCCAATGCGGCCGAATCAAAATCAACGGCGAGGCTGCCCTTTTCGAGGGTGCCGCCGCGCACATGTTCGACCAGATATTCGCGTGTCGCGGGGGAAACAATCCTGGGCCACAGCCGCAGCACCGACTGGACCGGCATTCGTCCCGCCGCGAGGTCGATTTTCAACCTTCTGGCCGCGGCCGACCAATTGATTTCCGCCGCCCCAACGACGTTCACTTGAGGCCCCGCGATCTCAAAGCGATCGAGGCTAAGGGTTTCCGCGCCGGGGAAAACCCAGCCTGTGAGCGCAATTTTATCCAGCGTCATGGGCGCGCCGCCCGGCGACTCCGCCTCGATGATTCCGTCCGCCGCCGTTTGCGCCTCGATTTTCCACGGCTCGCCGTCAGACACCGGCGGGCTCATGGCGCCGGTCAAAGTGAAACGCGTTTCGCCCGAGGATATCAGCGTCGGTTCGATATCGATCCGCCGCTCCGAGGGATTCCAGCGCAGCCTGCCGCTCATTTCATCGAGCTTCACCGCCTTTTTGCGGTCGCTGTCGAAAAACAAAGAGCCGGCCCCGGCGGCAAAACCTCCGCTGGCGCCGGCCAGTTCGCCGTTGGCGGCAAAGCCAATGCGGATGCGGCCAGACAAGGGCATGTCAAAGGAGGCGGCCTGACCCCGCAAGCCGAGGCCCAGCGCTATCTCGTCAAAGGACAGGTCGGTTATTTCGACATCGAGATTGCGCTCGCCGCCCGGCGCGCCGACGGCTTGCGCTTTCAGACTCCATCGCCCGCGCGGACCGCTGGCGGCGAGGGTGAACAGCGCCTTGCCCGCGCTTTTGTCGAATGCCAGTTCGAGCGCGTCAAAGACGGTCGTTCCGCCGCCGGCCTGTTCGACGATCAGCTTGCCGCGCGCCACGCCGACGCGCTCCAGCGAGCCGATGCTGGATTCGGGCCGGGTTGCGAAATCAACGAGTTCGCGCATCGCTCCCGCCAGCGCGCGCAACGCCGACGCGCCGTCCCCGGCCGCCGTGGGAAGGTCCGGCGAACGGCCGAG
>JANYFM010000233.1 GCA_025362655.1 Hyphomicrobiales bacterium
GTCAATGCCTTGTTCATCACGCATTACCATTCCGACCATGTCAGCGGCATCCCTGATCTCTGGCTGACGGCTTGGCTGCCGGGCGGCGGCGGGCGCGCGGCGCCGTTTCGCGTCATCGGTCCGCCCGGCGCCAAAGCCTTGATGAGCGGTTTGCGCCAAGCTTACGACGCGGATGTGCGCATTCGCATCGACGACCAAAGACTCGCGCCCGCCGGCGGCGAGGCCGAGACGACTGAATTTTCCGCCGGCGGCGTTGTCTATCGGCAGGACGGCGTCGAAGTCATCGCCTTTGAGGTCGATCACGGCGAGAAAATAAAACCGGCGTTTGGCTACCGCGTGAATTACAAGGGCATGTCGGCGTTGATTTCCGGCGACACGAAATTCAGCGAGAATCTCATTTCCAACGGCAAGGGCGTTGATTTGCTCGTCCATGCCATTGCCAGCGCGCGGCCGGAACTGCTCAACAATATCATCTGGCGGCTGATACTCGATCACCACACGGTGCCGGTCCGGGCGGCGGAGGTGTTTAACCGCACCCTGCCAAAGCTGGCGGTGTTCACACATTTCGTTCAACTGGGGACGCCGGCCATCCCTATAATTCCCGTTGAGGAAATGGTGGCGGAGACACGCAAGACGTGGGCGGGGCCGCTGCAGGCGGGCGTCGATCTCATGAGTTTTGACATCACGGATGCCGGAGTGAAAATAAATCCCCCGCCGGGCAGGCCTTAGAGGCGCGGCGGGGCGTTTTGACGTGATAACCTTCTCCAAGCTTAAAAAGCCCGATTGCGATCCCGGGGGCCGCCGCGGCTCGGGTTTCAGCGCCGCTTATGAGCGCGTCCGCGCAGACAGACAGCGCGCCATTTCTGTGGCCCCGCCCGCAGAATCAGTCTAACCCTGCGCTCAGGATTTCGTCATAAGAGGTAGCCATGCCCAGCGCTTGGAAGCGCGTCGTCGTCAAACTCTCGGGCGAGGCGCTGATGGGAAACCTCAGCCACGGGCTCGACGAGGAGACGCTGTCGCGCATCGCCGCGGATTTGGCGGCCTCGGCGCAGATGGGCGTGCAGATCGCGGTTGTCGTCGGCGGCGGCAATTTTTTCCGCGGCATTCAGGGCGCCGACAAAGGCATCGACCGGGCGCGCGCCGATTCCATCGGTATGCTGGCGACCATCATGAACGGCCTTGCGCTCGAACATGCGATCGAAAAGGCCGGCCAGCCGGCGCGGGCTTTGTCAGCTCTGCCGGTGCCCTACGTGTGCCAGCCTTATTCGCGCCAGGCGGCGCTCAACCACCTTAACAAGGGCCGCGTCGTCGTCCTGTCCGGGGGAACCGGCAATCCGTTTTTCACCACCGATACCGGCGCGGCGCTGCGCGGCGCGGAGCTTTCCTGCGACGCGATTTTGAAGGCGACGCAGGTTGACGGCGTTTATTCCGCCGATCCGAAAAAAGACCCGCGGGCGACGCGCTTTGACCGCCTCACGCAGGACGAGGCGATCGCAAAAAATCTGGCGGTGATGGACACCGCGGCATTCGCCCTCGCGCGTGAAAACAAAATACCGATTGTGGTCTTCGCCCTGAAGGCGCCGGGCGCGATCACCGCGGCGCTGGAGGGCAGGGGGCTGTTTACCCTGGTGACGCCGTGATGGCGCGCCCGCGTCTTGAGGCGCATTGACGGGCATTGTAGAGCAGGGTCGATCACTTGGCGGGCAGCGAAGCGGGAGCGGGGACTTCGACATGAGCGGACAATTCGATCTCGCTGACATCCGGCGGCGCATGCTGGCCTCGATTCAGTCGCTGAAACACGAGCTCAACGGCCTGCGCACGGGCCGGGCCTCGGCCAGCCTCGTCGAGCCGGTGCAGGTGACCGCGTACGGGCAGAGCATGCCATTGAGCCAGGTCGCCACAATCAGCGTGCCGGAAGCGCGGATGATTTCCGTCCAGGTCTGGGACAAAACGATGGTTGCGCCGGTTGATAAAGCCATCCGGGACGCCAATCTCGGCCTCAGCCCCAATATCGAGGGGCAAACGCTGCGCATCCGGATACCTGAGTTGAACGAGCAGCGCCGCAAGGAAATGGTTAAGATCGCGCATAAATACGCCGAAGAGGGCAAGGTCGCCATCCGCCATGTGCGGCGCGACGGGATCGACACGCTGAAGAAGCTGTTGAAGGACAAATCGGTCAGCGAGGACGACGAGAAGCGCCACGCGGGCGAGGTGCAGAAAGCCACCGACCTGTCGATCGCCGAGGTGGATCAGCTGCTGGCATCAAAGGAAAAAGAGATCATGCAGGTTTGACCGCGCGGATGCGGACAGGCACTGTCACCGACGCGCCGGAGCGGATGATGCAAAACACGATCAAGCAGGAAAGCGCCATTGCGCGCGGGGACGGCCCCGCCAGCGAGGCTCCCCGCCACGTCGGCATCATCATGGACGGCAACGGGCGCTGGGCCTCGGCGCGCGGACTGCCCCGGTTCGAGGGCCACCGGCGCGGCGTGGAGGCGGTGCGGCGCGCGGTGCGCGCGGCCGGCGATCTGGGGATTTCCTATCTCACTCTCTACAGTTTTTCCGCCGAGAACTGGAGCCGTCCGGTGGAGGAGGTTTCCGACCTCATGGGCCTGCTGAAGCGTTACATCCGCAACGATCTCGCCGATCTCCACAAAAACGGCGTGCGCGTGCGGATTATCGGACGGCGTGACAATCTTGCGTCCGATATCCGCTCGCTGCTGATCGAGGCGGAGGAACTGACCCGGGACAATGCCAATCTGACGCTGGTGATTGCTTTTAATTACGGCAGCCGTCAGGAAATTGCCGATGCCGCGCGCCGCCTCGCGCAAAAAGCCGCCGCCGGCCTGATCGATCCCGGCAATATAGACATCGCCGCGGTCACCGGCGAGCTTGAGACATCGGGCATTCCCGATCCCGATCTCATCATCCGCACTTCCGGCGAACAGCGCCTGTCGAACTTTCTGATGTGGCAATGCGCCTATGCGGAACTGGTGTTTCTGCCGCTGCTGTGGCCGGATTTCGATCACGCCTCGCTGGAGGCGGCGCTCGCCCAATATTTTGGGCGCGAGCGGCGCTTTGGCGGGCTCGGCGCCGCCAGCGCGCGGACCGGCTCGTGAGCGCGCCAATTCCGGGGGGGGCGCCGAAATCCGGCGTGCTGACGGATTTGGCGCCACGGCTGATTTCCGGCGTGGTGATGATCGCCCTGGCGCTCGGCGCGCTGTGGCTCGGCAGCGATTGGTTCGTGCTGTTCTGGCTGATCGCCGGACTCGCGATTGTCTGGGAATGGCAGAACCTGATCGACGCGCCGGCGGCCCGCGCCCGGGTTTTTTGCGGCGGCGCCGTTTTGGTTTTGGTGAGCGTTCTGACGCGTCAGATGGCTCTCGATCTGGCGTTGCCGCTGTTGCTGGCGGGCTGCGCGCTGCTGGGCTGGCTGGCCGGGCCCGGCAAACGCGTCTGGGCGGCGGCGGGGCTCGCCTATGCGGCGGGACTGGTGGTTTCTCTCACGCTGCTGCGCCTGTCGCTGTTTGACGGGCTCGAATCGATCCTCTGGTTGTTCGCGGTCGTCTGGGGCACGGACATCATGGCCTATCTTGGCGGGCGCCTGATTGGCGGCCCGAAACTGTGGCCGGCTGTCTCGCCCAAGAAGACCTGGGCGGGATTTTTGACCGGAATTTTCAGCGGCGCGCTGCTGGGCGCCGGCGTCATCGCGCTATTTCAAAAGGGCGCCGGCTACAGCCTGTTGCCGCTGTTTGCGCTGGGGCTGGGGGCGGCGATCCTCGCGCAGGCCGGTGACTTCTTCGAATCCGCGGTCAAGCGGCGGTTCGGCGTCAAAGATGCCAGCCAACTCATTCCCGGCCATGGCGGCGTCATGGACCGGCTCGACGGATTCCTTGTGGCTGCCGTTTTTGCGGCGCTTGTGGGCGCGCTGCGGCAGGGGCCGGGGACGATCGCCATCGGGGTCTTGCGCTGGCAGGGCGGGCAATGATCTATACCTCGCCCTTATGACCATCGTTCAAACGGATCGTCCGGCGGCGCGGACAAGCGGGATCGCGCCGCGCCGCCTTGTCGTGCTCGGCGCGACGGGTTCCATCGGGCGCACCACCGCCGATGTGCTGGCCCACGCGCCGCGCGGCGCTTTCGAAGTGACCGCGGTTGCCGGCGGCAGCGACCCCGAGGCGCTGGCGGCCATGGCGGTTCAACTGGGCGCACGGTTTGCCGCCATCGCTGACCCCAAAGCCTACGGCGCGCTGAAGGCGGCGTTGAGCTCAACGGGGATTAAGGCGGCGGCGGGTCCGCAGGCGGTGATCGAGGCGGCGCTGCATCCCGCCGACCTTGTCGTTGCGGCGATAGCCGGGGCGGCGGGCGTCGAGCCGACACATGCGGCGCTGGAGCAGGGGCGCACGGTCGCTCTCGCCAATAAAGAATGCCTCGTCTGCGCCGGCGGGCCCTTTATGCGCACGGCTGCCCGCGCCGGCGCCCGATTGCTGCCGATGGACAGCGAGCACAACGCGATTTTCCAAGCGCTCGGCGGTGCAGCGCCGGAGAGCGTCGCGCGGATGATCCTGACGGCTTCCGGCGGGCCGTTCCGCGCTTGGAGCGCGGAGCGCATCCGCGCGGCGACCCCCGCGGAGGCCCTCGCCCATCCCAATTGGTCGATGGGACCGAAGGTGAGCGTTGATTCCGCCAGCCTGATGAACAAAGGGCTGGAATTGATCGAGGCGCATCATATGTTTGGCATCGGCGCTGAAAAGCTCGATGTGCTCGTGCATCCCCAGTCGATTGTGCACGGGCTCGTCACCTTCGATGACGGGGCGGTTGTGGCGGGCCTTGCCAATCCCGATATGCGCGTGCCCATCGCCCATTGCCTTGCTTTCCCCGGGCGCATCGCCACCCGCGCCAAGCCGCTGGATCTCGCGCAAATCGGCACCCTGACCTTTGAGCCGGCGGATTTTGCCCGGTTTCCGGCGCTGCGTGTGGCGATGGATGCGCTGCGGGCCGGAGGGGCCATGCCCACCGTTCTCAATGCCGCCAATGAGATCGGGGTCGCCGCGTTTCTGGCCGGGCAAATCGGCTTCCTTGATATCGCCCGCATTGTGGAAGAGGTATGCGAACAGGCGATGGCGGGCGGCGAGGGCCGGGAGCCCCAAAGCATTTCCGAGGCCCTCGGCGTTGACCATGTTGCGAGAGATAGGGCCCGGGCACTCTTGGCGCGGCGCCCGCTTTCCGGCATGGTAACGAAATAATAACCATCGCCCCCGCAGCGCCGTCCAGTGAATACAGGGACCACCCATGGCTATACTTGAACATCTGATCACGTTCGGCGGATATGTGGTTCCCTTTGTCTTCGTGCTCAGCCTTGTCGTGTTCTTCCATGAGATGGGGCACTTCATGGTCGGGCGCTGGTGCGGCGTGAAAGTCGATGCGTTCTCGCTGGGGTTCGGACCTGAATTGTTCGCCTTCGTGGACCGCAAAGGCACCCGATGGCGGCTTGCCTTGCTGCCGCTGGGCGGCTACGTGAAATTCCACGGCGATGCCAATGCCGCCAGCGCCGCCGCCGCCGATCCCGCGCTGGTGATGGACGCTGAGGAGCGCCGCATTAGCTTCTTCACCCAGCCCGTGTGGAAGCGCGCCGCCATCGTCGCCGCCGGCCCGATCGCCAATTTTATCCTCGCCATCGTGATTTTCAGCGGCATTTTCTACACTCATGGACGCGGCATTCTCGCCCCAAAAATTGACAGCGTCCGGGCGGGTGATTCCGGCGATCTCGCCGGTTTTCAAGGCGGCGATCTGATCATTTCCGTTGATGGCGCGCCGATCAGCGGCTGGGGCGAGATGCTCAGGATTGTTCAGGCATCCGCTGATGTGCCGCTGACTTTCGTTGTGCAACGCGGCACAAAAGACGTGACGCTGAACGTGACGCCCAAGCTGCGGGTGCTCAAAACGCCGTTCGGCGAAACCCGTGTCGGCGTGATCGGGCTGAATGCCTCGCGCAATCCCGACGATTGGAAAATGCAGTCCTATGGCCTTGTCGAGTCCGTTAAAATCGCCGTCGGCGAGACTTGGTTCGTCTGCGAGCGGACGCTCAACTACATCGGCGGGGTCTTCGTCGGGCGCGAATCATTCAAACAGGTCTCCGGCCCCATCGGGACCGGGTTCATTGCCGGCGAGGTGGCCAAAGATGGTATTGTCTCGCTGATCAATCTGGCGGCGATTCTGTCCATTTCAATTGGTTTGATCAATCTTTTCCCGATCCCGCTGCTCGATGGAGGTCACTTGCTCTTTTACGTGGTGGAGGCGTTGAAGGGCAAACCGCTGAGCGAAAGAGTGCAGGAAATGGGCTTTCGCGCCGGCCTCGCCCTCGTCGTGATGCTGATGGTATTTGCCACGTTCAATGACGTTTTGCACCTCGCGGGGGGGTAAAATTAAGTGTTTGTTCACTATGGATCGTGTCGTTGCCGCCACGAAGCGTCAAAAACGGGTGGTTTTGGCAAATCGGCATTTGCAGGTTCGGGTAAACCGGCTAGAAGCTTTCGGTAAGATTAATGCCGGGGCTAAAATCCGGGCAGCGCGGGCTTGGCGGTTATCCGCCGCGTCTGCGGGGAATGGGGCCCGGCTTTCAGATGCGAGTTAACTTACCGATGCAAGCTCAAAGGTTGAACCCGACCCGTCTCATGGCCGCCGCCGCCTTTGGCTTTGCGTTTTTGACGGCCCCCCTCGCGCAGGCGCAAAGCGTCGAAGTGCGCGGCAGCCAGCGTGTCGAAGCCGAAACGATTCGCAACTATTTCGCAGGCACCGATGCCGCCCGCGTCAATCAGGCGGTGAAAGAGCTTTATGCCACCGGATTGTTTTCCTCGGTGCGGACCGAGCGTTCGGGCGGCCGCATCGTTGTGACCGTGGTCGAGAACAACCTGATCAACCGGGTGTTCTTTGAGGGCAACAGCAAGCTGAAAAGCGAGGTTCTCGCCTCCGAAATCCAGTCCAAGTCGCGCGGCGCTTACAATCCCTCGACCGTGCAGGCGGATATCGCCCGCATCATCGATCTGTATAAGCGCGGCGGACGGGGCGACGCCGCCGTGACTTACCGCATTGTCGATTTGCCCAATGGCCGGGTGGACGTGGTTTTCACCGTCAATGAGGGCGCCAAGACCGGTGTCCGGGAAATCAATTTCGTCGGCAATTCCGCCTATTCCTCCTATCGCCTGCGCAACATAATGCAGACGACGGAAATGAACTGGCTGTCGTTTTTCAAATCGACCGACGTGTATGATCCCGATAAAATCGCCTCCGACCAGGAGCTGGTGCGCCGCTTTTATCTGAAAAACGGCTATGCGGATTTCCGTATTGTCGGGTCCGATGCCCGTTATGACGATGTCCAAAAGGGCTATATCGTCACCATGACCGTTGACGAGGGCCGCCAGTACCGCGTCGGCGCTGTCAATGTTGAATCGCAGCTGCGCGATGTGAACCCGGATGATCTTAGGCGCGCGGTGCGCCTCTCGCCGGGCGATATCTACAACGGCGACCTCCTGGAGAAATCCGTCGAGGGCGTCACCCGGGAAGTCGCGCGCAAAGGCTATGCGTTCAGCACCGCCCGTCCGCGCGGCGACCGCGATCCCGCCAGCGGCCTGATCAATTTGGCCCTCGTCGTCGAAGAGGGGCCGCGCGTTTACATTGAGCGCATCAACGTGCGCGGCAACACCCGCACCCGCGACTATGTCATCCGCCGCGAATTCCCGCTGGGGGAGGGCGACGCTTATAACCGCGTGCTCGTGGACAAGGCTGAGAAGCGGCTGAACAACCTTGGCTATTTCAAAAAGGTGAAAATCACCAATGAGCCGGGCTCGGCTCCCGACCGGATCGTCGTCAATGTCGATGTCGAGGATCAGGCGACCGGATCGTTCTCGATTTCCGGCGGCTATTCGACGACCGACAAGCTGGTCGCGGAAATCTCCGTCACCGAGACGAACTTTTTGGGCCGCGGCCAGTATGCGCGCCTCGCGCTGACCGGCGGCAGCAAGACCAAGGGCGCGGAATTCTCCTTCACCGAGCCTTATTTCATGGATTACCGGCTGGCCGCCGGCTTCGACATTTACACCAAGACCTCGAAGAACAATCAATATTCGCTGTATGACAGCACGGCGACCGGCCTCACTCTGCGCCTTGGCATTCCGCTTACCGATGAAGTGAGTGTGACGCCGCGCTATTCGATTTATCGCACCTCGATCTCCGTGCCGAATGACTCGAGCCGGCCGTTTAATGATTGCTCCACCCCGATTGCCGGTGTCACGCCGGGAACTGTTGGCTATGTCAATCCGGGTTTCCCGGGCAATGGGCGTCCAACAGCCGTGGCCGCCGACGCAATTTATAACTGCCTGAGCAATGGCGAGGCCTCGCTGGTCGTCAAGGATTCGACGGGCTCGCGCACAACCTCGCTCGTCGGCTTCACGCTGGCTTACAACACACTCGACAATGCCAAGAACCCGACCGACGGCATTTACGCGGAAATTCGCGCCGATGCGGCGGGCCTCGGCGGCAATTCGAAGTTTATTCGCACAACGGGCGAGCTGCGTTACTACTATCCGATATGGGACGATGTGGTCGGCTTGGTGAAACTGCAGGGCGGCGCCATTACTCCCTTCAGCGGTGAACGCCTGCGGATCACCGACAATTTCAATCAGGGTCCCAGCCTTGTGCGCGGTTTTGCGCCCGGCGGCATAGGCCCGCGCGATATCACGGACATCACCGGCGATCAGAAGGGCAGCGGCCTCGGCGGCACCAAATATGTGGGCCTTTCCGCTGAGATGCAGTTCCCGCTGTTTGGCCTGCCCAAAGACCTCGGCCTGAAAGGCGCGCTTTTCGCCGATGCCGGCACGCTGTTTGGATACCGGGGCCGGACGAATTTCAGCGGACTCACGGGGAATAACATCGGTTGTCCCGGCGGCCCCGTGAATACTCCGGTGGCCACCACCTACAACGGCACGACGATCTCAGCGCCGATCACACAATCGAGCTGCATCACCGTGCTCGACTCGAAAGCGGTCCGCACCTCCGTCGGCGCCAGCATTCTCTGGGCCTCGCCGCTGGGTCCGATTCGCTTCGACTATGCTTTCGCCCTCTCGAAAGCCTCAAAAGACGTGACGCAGGCGTTCCGCTTCTCGGGCGGCGCGAGCTTCTGATTTGAGCGGCGGACGCCGGACGCGTCCGCCCTTGAAACCGCGTCCGCTGCCGGGTTTGACCTCGTCGAACCGGCGCCCGATAAGGCCCCGTGTTAAACCCGGTCGGATGGCCTTGCCTCGTTCATTCCCGCCAAAAGAATCGCGCGTTCAGCGCAGGCCGGCCTTGGGGCGCGCTTTGCGCGAATGGACCTCATGAGCGATCCCGTCTTCTTCAAACGCGCGCTTACGCCCGCCCTCAGCGATATCATCGCGTGGACCGGCGCGGCCGCGCCGGATGGCGCTGATCTCACTATTGTGATCACTGGCGTCGCCGCGCTTGATTTTGCCGGGCCGGGCGATCTCGTGTTTCTCGACAATCCCAAATATGCCGGCGCGCTGGAGACCACCCGCGCCGCCGCCTGTCTCGTGAGCCCGCGTTTTGCGTTGCGGGCGCCCAAGGGCGTTACAGCGCTCGTATTGCCCGATCCCTACCGCGCCTTCGCCAAAGTGGTGGCGCTGCTCTATCCCGACGCCTCGCGCCCGGGCTCGCTGTTTGGCGGCGCTGGCATTTCGCCCGCCGCCTATGTGCATCCTGATGCGAGACTTGAGGCTGGCGTGATCGTTGATCCCGGCGCGGTGATCGGCCCGCGCGCCGCCATCGGCGCCGGCAGCGTCATCGGAGCCCACGCCGTCATCGGGCCGGATGTGCGGATCGGCCGCAATTCCTCCATCGGCGCGCAGGCCAGCGTCACCAACGCGCTCATCGGCGACCGCGTTATCCTGCATCCCGGCGCCCGCATCGGCCAGGACGGATTTGGCTTCGCCATGGGGCCGCAGGGCCATTTGAAAGTGCCGCAGATCGGCCGCGTCATTATCCAGAACGATGTGGAGATCGGCGCCAACGCGGCGATCGACCGGGGCGCCAACCGCGATACCATCATCGGCGAGGGGACCAAGATCGACAACCTCGTGCAGATTGGGCATAACGTCACCATTGGACGCCATTGCGTGATCGTCGCGCTTGCCGGGATTTCCGGTTCGACCGACATCGGCGATTTCGCCGCTTTGGGCGGGCAGGTGGGCCTGACCGGGCATTTGCGCGTCGGCGCGGGGGCGCAAGTGGCGGCGCAATCGGGGGTGATGAACGACATACCCCCCGGCGAGCGCTGGGGCGGCTCCCCCGCCGGGCCATTGCGCGATTTCTTCCGGCGCCATGCGGCGGTGGGAAAATTGATGGAGCGGGACGGCACGGAGCGCAAATCCGGCGGCTGAGCCGGCGGCGGCGGGTATCTCGCAGAGGGATGGTTATGGACGACGCGGCGACGCAAAAGCTTGAGGCCTTCGATATTCTGCGGCTGATGGAGCTGCTGCCGCACCGCTATCCGTTTTTGCTGGTGGACCGGATCATCGATATCGACCGTGACGAATCCTGCATCGGCATCAAGAACGTGACGTTTAACGAGCCGATTTTTCAGGGCCATTTTCCCGGCCGTCCGGTCATGCCAGGCGTGCTGATCATTGAGGGCATGGCCCAGACCGCCGGCGCCGTCTGCGCGCATTTCGCCGCCAAAGGCCCGCCGAAGCTGGTTTATTTCATGACAATCGACAAGGTGAAATTCCGCAAGCCCGTGGTGCCCGGAGACCGGCTGGAATATCACATGAAAAAAATGAATCACCGGCGCAATATGTGGTGGTACAGCGGCACCGCCAAAGTCGACGGCGTTGTCGTCTGCGAGGCGCAGGTGAGCGCCATGCTGATCTCGGAGGACGCGCCCGCGTGACCCGTCAACAGGAAGGCGCGGCTTTGAGCGGCACAATCCATCCATCCTCTGTCATCGAGGCCGGCGCGCGCCTTGGGGCGGGCGTGACTATCGGCCCATTCTGTCATGTCGGGGCGCAGGCGGAGCTGGGCGAGGGCGTCGAGCTGCTCTCCCATGCCGCCGTGGCCGGGCGCACGAATATCGGGGCGCGCACGCGGATATTCCCCTTCGCCTCCATCGGCCATCAGCCGCAGGATCTTAAATACAAGGGCGAGCCTTCGACGCTGCGGATCGGCGCGGATTGCCTGATCCGCGAGGGCGTGACCATCAATCCGGGAACCGAGGGCGGCGGCATGGCCACCGTCATCGGCGACAAATGCGTGTTTCTGGCCAATTCCCATGTGGCGCATGACTGCCGCCTCGGAAATAATGTCATTCTCTCGAACAATGTGATGCTGGCCGGTCACACGCGGATCGGCCATTTCGTGATCCTCGGCGGCGGCTCGGCGGTGCAGCAGTTTGTGCGCGTCGGCGATCACGCTTTCATCGGCGGGCTCGCGGGCGTCGATCACGATGTCATTCCCTACGGCATGGCGCTGGGCAACCGCGCTTATCTCGCAGGCCTCAACCTCGTCGGCCTGAAACGCCGGGGCTTTGCGCGCGAGGCGATCCATGATCTGCGCCGAGCCTACCGGCTGCTGTTTGCCGAAGAGGGCACGCTGAAAGAGCGCGTCGAGGATGTGGCGGAGGAATTTTCCAGCCACCCGCAGGTGCATGAAATTCTCGATTTCATCCGCGAGGGCGGCGACCGCGCGATCCTCACGCCGCGCGAATCCAAAGATACGGCGGCGTGAGCGCGGCGGGCGCGTCCCCGTTGCATGTGTATCTTGTCGCCGGCGAGACTTCCGGCGATGAATTGGGCGCACGGCTGATGCTGGCTTTGCGGGCCGCCGCGCCTGTGCCGCCGCGATTTTCCGGTGTCGGCGGCGGGGCGATGGCGGAGCAGGGGCTCCTCAGCCTGTTTCCACTCGAAGATATCGCGGTCATGGGCTTTCTGCCGGTCATCGCCAGGCTGCCCACGCTGCTGGCGCGCATCCGCCGGACGGCGGAAGCGGTCATTGCCGCAAACCCCGACATTCTCGTCATCATCGACAGTCCCGATTTCACCCACCGCGTCGCGAAACGCGTGCGGGCGCGGCTGCCGGGGCTGCCAATCGTCGATTATGTCAGTCCATCCGTTTGGGCGTGGCGTCCGGGGCGCGCCAAAAAAATGCGCGGCTATGTCGATCATGTGCTGGCGCTGTTGCCGTTTGAGCCCGCCGCGCATCAACGGCTCGGCGGGCCTGAGTGCGCCTACGTCGGGCATCCGCTGATTGAACGGTTTGATGAGCTGCGCCCCTCGCCGGCGGAGGCGCTTGCGCGCGAAAGCGGCGCGCCATCGATTCTGATTATGCCGGGATCGCGGCGCTCCGAGATCACGCGGCTGCTGGACGTGTTCGGGCAAACCGCCGCGCGGATTTCGCGCGCGCTTCCCGGGGCGCAATTCGTGCTGCCGGCGGTGGCGCATCTGGAGAGCGAAATCCGGGCGGGCGTGTCCGGCTGGGCTGTGGCGCCGACGATCATTCTGGGGGAGGCCGCGAAATTTGCCGCTTTCCGCGGCGCCCGCGCGGCGCTGGCGGCGTCGGGAACGGTGACGTTGGAACTCGCTCTGTCAGGCGTGCCGACGGTGCTGGCCTACCGCACGTCGCGAATCGAGGAGGCGATCATGCGGGCGCTGCTGCATGTGCGATGGGCGGGCTTGCCAAACCTCATCCTGGATCGCCAGGCGATACCCGAATTTATCCAGCGCGATTGCGTGCCGGGCAAACTCAGCGCCGCGCTTTTAGGCCTCGCGCAGGATGGACCGGAGCGCGCGGGCCAGCTTGCGGCCTTCGCGGAGATCGACCGGCTTATGTCGTTGCCCACAGGGGAATCCCCGGGCTCGCGGGCGGCGGGGATTGTGCTGGGGCTGGCGGGCAAGCGCCGGCCTGACCCGATCAGCGGTTGCTGATCGAGGCGTAATCGCGCTTCGGCGATCCGGTATAAAGCTGCCGGGGACGACCGATTTTCTGGCCCGGGTCCTGAATCATTTCCGTCCATTGGGCAATCCAGCCCACGGTGCGCGCAACCGCGAAAAGCGCGGTGAACATGGTCATGGGAAAACCCATGGCCTTCAGCGTGATGCCCGAATAGAAATCGACATTCGGGTAGAGCTTGCGTTCAATGAAATATTCATCGTGCAGCGCGATGCGCTCCAGCTCAATGGCGACATCCAGCAGCGGATCATCCTTGATGCCGAGCTCCGCCAGAACCTCGTGGCAGGTCTTGTGCATGATTTTGGCGCGCGGATCGAAGTTTTTGTAAACGCGGTGGCCAAAGCCCATCAGACGGAAGGGGTCGTTCTTGTCCTTGGCGCGGGCGATGAAATGGGGAATTTTATCGACGGTGCCGATTTCCATCAGCATGCGCAGGCAAATTTCATTGGCGCCGCCGTGCGCGGGCCCCCATAGCGCGGCGATGCCGGCGGCGATGCAGGCGAAGGGATTGGCGCCGGTGGAGCCGGCGAGGCGCACCGTCGAGGTCGATGCGTTCTGCTCGTGGTCCGCGTGCAGAATGAAAATGCGGTCTAGCGCGCGCGCCAGCACCGGATTGACCTTGTATTCCTCGCAGGGCACGGCAAAGCACATGCGCAGGAAGTTGGCGGCATAGCCGAGATCGTTTTTCGGATAAACGAAGGGCTGGCCGATGTTGTATTTGAAAGCCATCGCCGCCAGCGTCGGCATTTTCGCGATCATCCGCATCGAGGCGATCATGCGCTGCTGGGGATCGGTGATGTCCGTCGAGTCGTGATAGAAAGCGGCGAGCGCGCCGACAGAGCCGACCATGACGGCCATGGGATGCGCGTCGCGGCGGAACCCCTGAAAGAAGCGCGACATCTGGTCATGGACCATCGTGTGGCGCGTGACGCGGTAATCGAAATCGGCCTTTTGCGCGGCTGTCGGCAGGTCCCCGTAGAGCAGCAGATAACAGACTTCGAGGAAGTCGCCGTGTTCGGCGAGCTGTTCGATGGGAATGCCGCGATGCAGCAGCACGCCGTTGTCGCCGTCGATATAGGTGATTTTCGACTCGCAGGCGGCGGTGGACAGAAAGCCGGGATCGTAAGTGAACGTGCCGGTCTTGTCATAGAGCTTGCCGATATCGACGACATCGGGCCCGATCGTGCCTGACAGCACGGGAAACTCGACGGTCTTTTCCCCGAGTTTGAACGTTCCTGATGTCGTGCTCATGGATATGGCTTTCATAGTCGCCCCGCCGCGGGATCAGGCTGCGCGCCTGAACCGGCCGGGGAAGTGTTGCAGCGCGGAAACGCTATCGCATTGCTTTGCGGCGTTCAAGGCGGCGCGGCGGCGGGGTTATCAATTTAGCGGAGCGTTTCGTCCGCCGCGGCGAGCATCGCGGCGGGGAATTCCATGCCGGCGGCGGCCGCTGTCTTTAAATTGAGCGCCATGCCGAATTTCGCCGGTTGCAAAACCGGAATTGCCGCGGGTTTGCCGCCTTTCAGCACACGCCCCGCATATTCGCCGAGCAGGCGCATTTGTTCGGCCCGCGCGTCGCCGAAAGACATGAGGCCGCCGGCCGCGGCGGCGTCCCGGTCGGGATAAATCACCGGTATTTTTTCGCGCGCGGCGGCCGCGATGATGGTGTCGCGAAACCGCTGGAGGCGGGGGTCGTCGTGGATAGCGAGCGCGCCGGTTTTCTCAGCGCCCGCGCGCGTGAACGCCGCATTGATTTCGGCGACGGAATTCGCCTCGTAAAGCGCGACGCTCCGGCTGAGACGCGCGGCGCCGGCGCGGATATCCGCGCTCCAAAATTCAGCGCCCCGGTTGGCCGGATTGATCAGCAGCCCCAGCGGCGCGGCGGGCGGCGCCAGCGCGTGCAGCAGTCCGGTCAGTTTTTCTGATGCGGCCGCGGTTGAAAACGTGACGCCGGTGATATTGCCGCCGGGTTTCTCCAGGCTTTCGACCAGCCCGAGGCGAACGGGATCGCCTGCCATCGCGAACACGATGGGCGCCGCAGGCGCGGCATCGCGCGCGGCCAGCGCCATGTTGGGCGAGCTGAGCGCGACGATCACCGCCGCGCCGCGCTTCACCAAATTTTGCGCCAGGGCCGGGGCCTCGGTGTAGAGGTCCGCCTGTTGAAAAATAATCAGCGCATTCTGATTGCTGGTGAAACCCTCGCGCGACAGCCCGCGCAGAAAAGCGATCATGGCGGGGCCGGAATTCGTGCCGGAATCATTGATGAAGCCGAGGATCGGCGGCTGGCCTTGCGCAAGGGCGGGGGCGCCCGAGAGAGCGGCGGCGCCCGCCGCGATGAAGCCTCTGCGATTCATCCCGCCTGGTCCCGCAGTCTCGCCAGACTCTCCCGCCGCCCCAGCACCTGAAGCACATCAAAAATGCCCGGCGACGTGGATTTGCCCGTCAGCGCGGCGCGCAGCGGCTGGGCGGCCTGGCCAAGTTTCGCGCCGGCTTCTTCGGCGTATATGCGCACCGCGGCCTCCGCATCGCGGGAGGTCCATTCCGCCAGCGCCTCAAGGCGCGGCAGGATCGCCGCCAGATGCGCTCTGCCGCCCTGGCTCAGAATTTCCTCCGCCTTGGCATCCATCGGCAGGGGCCGCGCGGCGAATAGAAAGCGCCCGCCCTCAATCAGATCAATCAAAGTTTTGGCGCGCTCTTTGAGGCCAGGCATGGCGGCGAGGAATTTGGCGCGCAGGGTGTCGTCGAGTTTGGGCGCGAGTTCCGCGTGCTGGGGCAGATAGGGCAGGGTCTCCTCCAGCCGCGCCAGCAGTTCAGCGTCCGGCATGGCGCGGATGTAGTGGCCGTTGAGATTTTCCAGCTTGGCGAAATCGAAACGCGCGGGGGAGCGGCCGATCTGCGGCAGATCAAAAACCTCAATCATTTCGCGCGCCGTGAAGAATTCCTTGTCGCCGTGGCTCCAGCCGAGCCGCACGAGGTAGTTGCGCAGGGCTTCCGGCAGGTAGCCCATGGCGCGGTAGGCATCGACGCCGAGCGCGCCGTGGCGTTTGCTGAGCTTCGCGCCGTCCGCGCCATGGATCAGCGGGATGTGCGACATTGAAGGCACGCTCCAGCCCAGCGCCTCGTAAATCTGTTTTTGGCGCGCGCCGTTGGTGAGATGGTCATCGCCCCGGATAATGTGAGAGACGCCCATGTCGTGATCATCGACAACGACGGCGAGCATATAGGTGGGATTGCCGTCGGAGCGAAGCAGCACGAGATCGTCGAGGTCTTTGTTGGGGAAGACCACCCGTCCCTGCACGCGGTCGTCGATGATGGTCTCCCCGTCCCGCGGCGCTTTCAGGCGGATGACGGCTTTCAGGCCGGAGGCCTCGGCCGCCGCGATATCGGCGGCGGAGCGGCCGCGCCAACGCCCGTCGTATCGGAAATGCTCATTGCGGGCGCGCGCCTCCTCGCGCATCATCGCCAGTTCTTCGGCTGTGGCAAAGCAGCGGTAGGCGCGGCCCTGTTCCAGCAGGCTGAGCGCCGCCTCGCGATGGCGCTCCGCGCGGGTGAATTGGTAGATGGCGGGGCCGTCGCCCTCAAGTCCGAGCCATGCCAGCCCGTCAAGAATGGCTGCAATGGCGGGCTGGGTTGATCGCTCGCGGTCTGTGTCCTCGATGCGAAGCAGCATTTTGCCGCCAAAGCGCTGAGCATAAAGCCAGTTGAAAAGCGCAGTGCGCGCCCCGCCGATATGCAAAAAGCCCGTCGGCGAGGGGGCGAAACGCGTGATAACCGGGTGGCTCATTGCGGCAAGAACTTTCGGGGGCTGGCGGCGCTGGAGTTTGGCGCGGGAAGCTCAAGCGCCTATCATCGAAGCCCGCAAGCCACAATATGGGCGAGGGAGGGAAAGCCATGACGCCCCAAGACCAATATGTCAGCGCCGGCGGGCTCAAGCTGCGCTATCTTGAGGCGGGCGCGGGCCCCCCGGTGATCCTCCTGCACGGGGCCTCGCTGGGCTCTTCGGCGGACGTTTTCATCCGCAATTTGGGGCCGCTGGCCGACGCCGGGTTCCGCGCCATCGCTTTTGATTCGCCGGGCTTTGGGCTTTCGGACACGCCCGCCAACCTTTCGAATGGGTTTCGCAGCGGCATGATATTGAAATTCATGGACGCTTTGGGCTTGCAGCGGGCCGCGCTCGCCGGCCATTCGCAATCGGGCGGCCCCGCTGTGCAAATCGCGCTGCAAAACCCGGATCGTGTCAGCCATGTGATCGTGCTGGGCACAGGCAGCCTGCTGCCGCCCGCCGATGACGGCAAAGGCAAAGCGGAGAGCGCCGTCCAGCAAAGGCTGGAGCGGCGCATGGCGGCGCAGGAGCCGACGCTGGAGGACACACGCAAGCTGCTGGAGGCCACGCTGTTTCATACAGCGCTGATCACGCCGGAGGAGCTGGCGCTGCGCCATTCGCGCAGCATCGGCCCGGCTTTTGCGGCGTTTTGCGCGCGCAATGATCTCGCTGATGCGGAGCCCGCCAAAGCGCCCGCCGCGCCGCTTTGGAAGCGTCTGCCGGAGGTGAGCCAGCCGATGCTGATGCTGTTTGGCCGGGAGGACCGCGCCAAAGCCTTCGAGCGCGCCACAGCGCTTAAGGCGCAAATGCCGCAGCTCGATCTGCAAATCATCGAGGGCTGTAAACACCTTGTGCCATGGGACGCGGCGGACCTCTGGGTGAGGCTGGCCGCCGCCAAAATGCGTCAGACAGCCGGAGCGGGGGCCTAAACAGCCTGCGATTGCGCGAGCGGGCCGCAAATGGCATGGCTTTAGGGGCGGTTTCCCGTTGAATGCAGCGAAAGGGTCTTATGTCCAGCTACGACGTTCTCATCATCGGCGGCGGCCCCGGCGGCTATGTGACCGCCATCCGCGCGGCGCAGCTTGGTTTCAAGACCGCGCTGGTGGAGCGCGAGCATCTCGGCGGCATTTGCCTCAACTGGGGCTGCATCCCCACCAAGGCGCTTCTGCGCTCGGCGGAAATCTTTCACTACATGCAGCATCCCGGCGATTACGGTCTGAAGCTGGAGGGCAAAGTCACCGCGGATCCCGCCGCGATCGTGAAACGCTCGCGCGGCGTATCGAGCCAGCTCAACGGCGGCGTCGGCTATCTGCTTAAGAAGAACAAGGTCGATGTGATCTGGGGCGAGGCGACGATCACCAAGCCGGGCGAGGTCAGCGTCGGCAAATCGAAGAAGGCGCCGATGCTGCCGCAGGCGCCGGCGCCCAAGGGCGTGTTGGGCGAGGGCATGTATCAAGCCAAGCACATCATCGTCGCCACAGGCGCGCGCCCGCGGGTGCTGCCGGGCATCGAGCCCGACGGCAAGCTGATCTGGACCTATTTTGAGGCGATGGTGCCGCCGGCCTTTCCGAAAACCCTTGCGGTCATGGGCTCGGGCGCCATCGGCATCGAATTTGCCAGTTTCTTCCGCGCGATGGGCTGCGAGGTCACGGTCATCGAAGTGCTGCCGCAAATCCTGCCCGTCGAGGACGCGGAAATCGCCGCGCTCGCCCGCAAACGCTTTGAGAAGGCGGGCATTAAAATCATGACCGCGACAAAGGTCACAAAAGTTGAAAAAGGCGCCGATTCCGTCACCTGCACGCTGGAGGACGACAAAGGCGGCAAGCAGACTTTGAAAACCGAGCGTCTGATTTCCGCCGTGGGCGTTGTCGGCAACGTGGAAAACCTCGGGCTCGAAAAACTGGGTGTCAAAATGGACCGCGGCTGCATCGTCACTGACGGCCACGGGCGCACCAGTGCCGCGGGCATCTATGCCATCGGCGATGTCGCGGGCCCGCCAATGCTCGCCCACAAAGCCGAACATGAGGGCGTCATCTGCATCGAGACGATCAAGGGCATGGACGCCCATGCCATGGACAAGCTGAAAATTCCCGGCTGCACTTATTGTCACCCGCAAATCGCCAGCGTCGGCCTCACCGAGGCCAAAGCCAAGGAGGCGGGATACACGCTGAAAGTAGGGCGTTTCCCGTTCATGGGCAATGGCAAGGCCATCGCGCTGGGCGAGCCGGATGGTTTGGTGAAAACGATTTTCGACGCCAAGTCAGGCAAGCTGCTGGGCGCCCATATGATCGGCGCCGAGGTCACCGAGCTGATCCAGGGATTTGTCATCGCGATGAATCTGGAAACCACCGAGGAAGACCTGATGCATTCGGTCTTCCCGCATCCCACGCTGTCGGAAATGATGCATGAGAGCGTGCTGGACGCTTACGGGCGGGTGATCCATACGTGATGGATTTAACGGCTTGGATTGCCCTTTCCGAAGTTATTCGCAACGCCGGCATCGTTGTTGGCGGCGCTATTGGAATTTATCTCGGCTGGCTCCGTGTCACAGCGGCGAACCGACAGGCTGAGGCGCAGATGCGTCAGGCCGATCTGACGCGCCGCGATCACGTCGCGGAACTGTTCAACAGGGCCATTGGTCAATTGAAAGACGAAAAATTGGAAGTCAGGCTGGGAGCGATCTACACGCTTCGCCAGATTTGCAAGGACTTCTCCGATCTGTCCGAACCCATTGTCCAGCTTCTGACTACCTATTTGCGGGAAAATGCGGTAGACTATGGTGATAGCGAACCTCCGGTGGATGTGCGGGAAATAATGCGGATTGTCCGGGAACGTCGGGAGGACCAGCGGTGAACGCCCTTTTGAAATCGAACCCTGAGCCGGCGTCTTCCATAGATTTGAGGCGGGCCTTCATTCGCCGCACGAATTTGAGCGGGGCCAATCTTGAGGGCGCGAATTTGAGTCACGCGGATTGCGCCAATGTTAATTTCAGGGGCGCCAATCTGAAAGATGCTATTCTTGAGGGAACAATCCTTAAGGGCGCGGATTTGTTCGGGGTTCGGAATTTGACCCGCGGGCAGATACAATCCGCCATCATTGATGATCAAACCATTCTGCCCGAAGGTTTGCGATGATGCCGTGACAGCGGACGAGGGGGCCTCGGACGCCAATCGCCGGTGATCCGTGCGTAACCAAGCCGGCCCCGCCCGCCGGGCTTGCTTCGGGGGCCGTCCTGTAGTTCCTGTGCGGCGCGGCGCCCAGCGGGGCGGCCAATTGTTGGTTTGGCGGAGTCCAGTGTGAGAGAGACGAAGTCCGGCGGATGCCGCCCGGTTGCGGGCGTGCCGGATGGCCGTTTCCCGCGATTGCTGACCGCTGCCGCGCTGGCGCTGCTGCTTCAGGGCTGCAGCGGCTCCGCGCCGGAGAGTTTCGATTTATCGGCGGTGCGGGCGGGCGCGGCGGGCGCGGCGCATGGCCAGTTCGTGGTCAACGAGCCGCTGGCGACCGCGCCGGGCGATTCGGACCGCATCATTGTGCGGCCGACGCCGGACACGCTGGCGGCTTTGAAAGGCGCGCAATGGGTCGAGCGGCTGCCGCGCCTTGTGCAGACGCGGATGGTGCAGAGTTTTGAAAACTCGCGGCTGCTGGCCTCTGTCGGTCGTCCCGACGCGAAAATACAGGCCACGATGTCCCTGAGCTCGGAAATCCGCCGCTTTGAAATCGACGTGGGCGCCGGCGAGGCCATCGTCGAAATTTCGGTCAAGCTGATCGCCGAGCGCAGCGGACGCATTGCCGCCGCGCGGATATTCACGGCGAGCGCGCCGGGCTCGGCCGCCAGCGGGACGGCGGCGGCCGCGGCGCTGGATCAGGCGCTGGGCGAGGCGCTGCGGCAAATCGTGGTATGGACAGCCGCGCGGGCGCGGGGCGGCTGATCCTTTAAAACACCGCGTTCACGCCTGCTCGAAGCGCCCCGAGGCGTGCGCCAGCATAGTGTAGACATTGCCGGTTTCCGAGGTCAGGGCGGCGCGAACGCGTGCGCCGTCGCGGTCCTCGCGGGCGACTTCCGCCAGAATGCGCTCGAACTCCGCGGCATAGCGCTCCACAGTTTCGCGGAACTCGGTATCCGAAGCATGCCGGCGGCGTATTTCGTCGAACGTCTGCTGCCCCGCCGCCGTGTAAAGCCGGCGGGTGAAGGCATTGCGGTCGCCGCGGTAATAGCGCTCCCAGGCATCGGCGGCCGCGTTGTGATCGACCATGCGGGAGATATCGAGGGAGATGGAGTCAAGGGTTTGCGGCGCGCGGGCCGGGGCGGGAGCGGGAGCGAGAATCGGCGCCGGGCGGGGCGGGGCTTTATCCTCCTCGCGGGAGGCCCGGGCGAGGAGATCGCTGAGCCATCCCGGGCCGCGCTCGCTGACGGCCGGGGCGGGCCGGGCCGGCGCCTGCTGCGGCGCGCGCGGGCGGGGCAGGGGCTCGCTCACAGGCGCGGGGACAGGGACAGCCATCGCGATTTCCGGGGCGGGCGCCGGCCGCTGCACAGGCGCCGGGCGAGGAGCCTCCGGCAAGAGCGGCTTTTCGACAGGGCGCAGCGGGGCGCGCGGGGCGGCGGATTCGACCACGTCGTTAGCCCGGCCGCTGCGCGCGACGATGTCGGTGAGATCATTGAGCGCTTGGATCTGCTCAGCGACGACGCGGCGCATGGCGGCGGCCTGTTCAGCGGTTTCGCGCGGCAGATCGGTGGCGCCGCGGCGCAGCTCCTGCCGCGTTGTCTCCAGCTCGCGCTGGATTTCCTGGGCCATGCCGCGCATTTCGGCGCTGGACGATTTAAAGCGCTCAACGGAATTGGCGAAGATTTCGTTCATCTCGCCGCTAGCCTGCTCATACGCGGCGCGCAGGGCGCTTGCCGTGCGCTCGCGCTCCTTGCCCGTGGTCTCGCGCACTTCGGCGAAACGCTGCTCGATAACGCCCTCGACTTCCTGTGTTGATTGGGCCAGTAGCGCGCCGATGTCGCGGGCGCGGGCCTCGGCCTTGCGGAAGGATTCGTCGATAAGCGAGGAGAACGAGCGCATGACCGTGTCGAAATCCTCGGCTTTTTCGCTGAGCGCCGCGAGGGTATCGTCAATCGCGCCGCGGCGCTGGCCCAGCGCCTCGTCGAAGCCCGATTGCGTGCGGACGAGTTCGCCCAGCGTTTCGG
>JANYFM010000294.1 GCA_025362655.1 Hyphomicrobiales bacterium
ACTGAAAAAGTGCGCTCCATGCAGGGCGAGTACCGCCTCCAGGATACGTCGATGATGCAACACGTCCACGAGCTCAACGATCTCGTGACGAACTCCATCCAGACCGTGTTCCCCTCGCTTGTCGTGCAGCAGATTCTCAACGCGCTGGCGGTGCGCCAGCTTGTGCCGCGCGGCGTCGGCGAGAGCGAGCTGATCTGGACCGTGCTTGGGTTTGAGGATGACGACGCGGATATGGCGGAGCTTCGCCTGAAGGTGAACAATCTCGTGGGACCCGCCGGCCTGATTTCCATGGAGGACGGCTGCGTCGGCGGCTGGGTGCAGCGCGCCGCCCGCGCCGATCCCGCCGCGCTGACAATCATGCCGATGGGCGGCTACGGCGTCGAGCCGAGCGAAGGCTCGCGCGTCACGGAAGCCGCGGTGCGCGGCTTCTGGAAGGGCTGGCGCGAATGCATGGGATATTGACATGTTAGCGGCTGAGGTCACCGACCCCGCGCTGCGCGCGCGGGTTGAAGCGCTGCTGACGGCCTGCGCGCATTGCATCGACGACGACGCGCTGGAGGCATGGCCGGATTTTTTCGCGCGGACGTGCCGCTACCGCGTGGTGACGCGCGAAAATTTCGACCAGGGCTTTCCGCTCTCGCTGATTTATTGCGACAGCCGCGGCATGCTGGCGGACCGGATATCCGCGCTGCGCCAGGCCAATATTTACGAGCCGCAGGTCTATTGCCACATCACCGGGCCGGCGCGGATTTGGCGCGAAAACGGGGAATTGCGCGCGCGCAGCAACTTTCAAGTGGCGCGGACGATGGCCGGCGGCGACACGTGCGTTTTCGCCTGCGGAAAATATCTCGACCGCATTGTCGAGGAGAACGGCGCGCTGAAATTCGCCGAGCGCATCGCGGTGCTGGATTCGCGGCGGATCGACACGCTGCTGGTGATACCGCTTTAGAGCGGGGCGGATGCTGGCTACGGAAGGCCCAACCCGCCCCCGCCCCAAATCCCTCACGTCCCCCGCGGCTTTGCCCTTGCCGTCGGCGCGGCCTTCGCGGGGTCGTCGGGCCACACGTGGCGGGGGTAACGGCCCTTCATGTCGGCTTTAACGCCGGCCCAGGAGCCTTTCCAGAATCCCGGCAAATCCCGCGTGATCTGCATCGGGCGGTGCGCCGGCGACAGCAGATGCAGCGTCAGCGGCACGCGCCCGGCGGCGATGGCGGGATGGGCGGCGAGGCCGTAAAGCTCCTGCACGCGGATGGCGAGGGCGGGGCCGCCCTCCGCCTCATAATCCAGCGCGTGGGAATTTCCAGTCGGCGCTTCAAAATGCGTCGGCGCCTCGGCGTCGAGGCGCTTTTGCATGTCCCGCGGCAGCAGCGCGTGAAGCGCGTTGCCGATATCCTCCGCGCTGATGGACGCGAGGCTGGTTTTGCCCTCCAAAAACGGCGCCAGCCATTGCGCGGCGCCGCGCTCCAGCGCCGCATCGGAAAGATCGGGCCAATCCTTGTCGCCAGTGGAAGCCTTGTCGCCGGCGCGGCGCAGAAACATCACGCGGTCCCGCCATTGCAGCAGCGGCTTTGTCCATGGGAGGCGCGCGATGCCCAGCGACGCGATGCCCTCCGCCAGCAGGGCGGCGCTTTGCGGTCCGGCGGGCGCGGGCAGCGTTTGCCCGGCCAGCACGAGCGCGCCGAGCCGGCGCGTGCGGCGGGCGCGCAGGGCGGCGGCCTGGCGGTCAAACACAGTCTCGTCGCGCGTCTCAACGCCGGGCATCGCCTCAACCTCCTCCGCTGTCATCGCGGCGGCGGCGAGGATGCGCGCGGCGGCGGCGCGGCCGGCGATTTCGGCGATGGCGAGATAGGGCTCGCGGGCAAGGGAATCGTGCGCCTCCAGAGCCGCCGCGCGGCCGTTGGCCATGAGGAACTCCCCCGGCTTGCCGCGCGCTTTGGCGATGCGGTCGGGATAGGCCAGCGCCAGCAGCGCGCCGGGGGATGCCTCGCCCGGCGCGGCGGCGCGCGCGCCGGGGGATGACGCCTCCCGCGACGCGGTTTGCGCCCAGCCGCGCGCGAGGCCCCGCGCGTCCCCCGCGCGCTGCCCGCGGTCGCGCCGCAAAGCATCAACGCGCGCGGCGATGTCCGCGCCATTGCCGCCAAGGCCGCGCTCCGCCAGCACGACCGCGATTTCCGCCGCCAGCCGCTCCTGCCCGCGCGCCGCGGCCGCGATGACCATCCGCGCGAGGCGGGGCGGCAGGGGCAGTTCGCGGATGGCGCGGCCTTCGGCGGTAATGGCGCCGTCATCATCGAGCGCGCCGAGGCCTTTCAACAGCGCGCGGGCTTCCGTGAGCGCGGGCGCGGGCGGCGGATCGAGCCATCGCATAACGGCGGGATCGCGCGCGCCCCAGGCGGCGAGATCGAGCGTCAGACCCGCGAGATCGGCGCTGAGAATTTCGGGCGTCGTATAGGCCGCCAGCGCGCCGGCGGCGGCCTGCTCCCACAGGCGGTAGCAGACGCCTGGCTCCGTGCGTCCGGCGCGGCCGCGGCGCTGATCGGCGGAGGCGCGCGACACACGCACGGTCTCCAGCCGTGTCAGGCCAATGTCCGGCTCATAACGCGGGGCGCGCGTCAGGCCGCAGTCGATGACGACGCGCACGCCTTCAATGGTCAGCGACGTCTCGGCGATGGATGTCGCCAGCACGATTTTGCGGCGGCCCGGCGCGGCGGGGGAGATCGCGAGGTCCTGGGCGCGCCGGTCCATCGCGCCGTAAAGCGGGGCGATATCGACGCTGTCATCGCGCACCCGATCCGCCAGCAGGGCCGCCGCGCGGGTGATTTCGCCCTGGCCGGGCAGGAACACCAGAAGCGAGCCGGGCTCGGCGCGCAGCGCGGTCAGCGCGACACGCGCCGCCTCCTCCTCAATGCGGGCGCGCGGATCGCGCGTGACGTGGCGCGTCTCGACGGGAAAAGCGCGGCCTTTCGATTCGATCACCGGCGCGCCGTCCATCAGCGCGGCGACGCGGGCGCCGTCGAGGGTGGCCGACATCACCAGCAGCCGCAGATCGGGACGCAGCGCGCCCTGCGCATCCAGCGCGAGGGCGAGGCCCAGATCAGCATCCAGCGAGCGCTCGTGGAACTCATCGAAAATCACGCCGGCGATTCCCTCGAGGGAGGGATCGTCGAGAATCATCCGGGCGAAAACGCCCTCGGTGACAACTTCGATGCGCGTTTTGCCTGAAACGCGCGACTCAAGCCGCACGCGCAGGCCTATCGCGCCGCCGACGTCCCCGCCCAGCGTTTGCGCCATGCGCTGCGCGGCGGCGCGGGCGGCCAGACGGCGCGGCTCCAGCATTATGAGCTTGCCGGCGCGCGCCCAGGGCTCGTCCATCAGCACAAGCGGGACGCGGGTGGTTTTGCCCGCGCCGGGCGGCGCGACGAGCACGGCGGCGCTGCCCGCGGCAAGGGCGGCTTTCAGCGCGGGGAGCGCGTCGTCGATAGGCAGGGGGGCGGCGTTTTCGAATTTGAA
>JANYFM010000032.1 GCA_025362655.1 Hyphomicrobiales bacterium
GGCAAGCGCGCCGAGGCCGGGCGCCTGCCGATGAAGGGTTTTCCCAAGAATAACCGGTTTGGGTGAGAATCCCGCCGCGCGGGCATCCGCGCGCCGGCGCTGTTTATTTTGCGAGCGGAGCTGAGCCATGAATATCGACGCCATCAAGATCGGCAAGAACCCGCCCGACGATGTCAACGTGATCATCGAAGTGCCTATCGGCGGCGAGCCCATCAAATATGAAATGGACAAGGCATCGGGCGCGCTGTTCGTCGATCGGTTTCTCTACACATCGATGCGCTATCCCGGCAATTACGGGTTCATTCCGCACACGCTCTCGGGCGATGGCGACCCCTGCGACGTGATTATCGCCAACACCCGCGCCATCGCGCCGGGCGCCGTCATCAATTGCCGTGTCGTTGGCGTGCTTTTGATGGAGGACGAGGCGGGGGGCGACGAAAAACTGATCGCCGTGCCCTCGTCCAAACTCACCCAGCGCTACGCCAATGTGGAAAACTACACGGACCTGCCGGATATCACGATCAAACAGATTCAGCATTTCTTCGAGCACTACAAAGACCTTGAGCCCGGCAAATGGGTCAAGGTGAAAGCCTGGGGCGACGCGCAAATGGCGCGGCAGATGGTGGTGGAGGGCATGGAGCGGGCGGCGGCGAAGAAGGGCTGACGGGCGGGGCGGCGCTTTACTCCGCCGGGGCTTGCGCTAAATTGTTGGCAAAATCCGCGCCGGCGCGGCCCGCTTTGGAGGAAACCCATGGGCATTGAGATCATCAATCCGCTTGAAGTCGCGGCGCGCGAGAAGAAGCGCACCGTCGTGATGAACACGCGCAAGCTGCATGCCTGGGTGCATTATTATCCCAATCCCGGCGATCACGACGAAATGCACTGCCATAACGAAGACCAGGTCTTCACCTGTTTTTCCGGCCAATGCACTCTGTCTTTCCCCGATGGCGGCAAAGCCGCCCTCGATCCCGGCATGGCCGCGCTGATCACCGGAGGCTCGTTCTACAGGCTGGAGAACACCGGCGCCGGGCCCATGATCATGATGGGTCACCGCTCGGGCTCGCAGGACACAGTGAAAATCATTGACCACGCCACGCGCAAAGATATCCGCGCCGGCGGCGGCGAGCCGAAAATCACCAACCGCGGCGCGCCCGTGAAATTCGGCTGACAAGGGAGCCCTGCTGCGAGGGCGCCGGTGGCATGACGCCCGCCATTGAAAACGGCGAAGTTGACGGGCGCGCGTTGCGTTTTTGCGCGTCTTAAATTTCCCTGCCGATGGCTTTATCGACCGAGAAGGCGCCGGAGCCGCGCACCATCACAAAGAACAGCACGATCATCCAGCTCGCCGCCGCCTCGCTGCCGCCGCTGGTCCAGAACCAGCCGCGCGGCGCATTGGCGATGAAGGTTGCTGTCGCCATGAACAGAAACAGCTGCGTTGCGGCAAAACGAGTGAAAAAACCAAAAGCGACCATCAGGCCGCCGATCAGTTCGAGCCCGCCGATGTAATAAGTCCAGAACGGCGCGCTCCAAAATTCGCCCATGCGGCCGAAAGCCGTCTGATAGTCGGTGACGGGACGGCCGCCGAACAACTGAAAGAGTTTTTGGCAGCCGTGCGGCACAAACAGCAGGCCGATCATCAAGCGCAGAACAGGGTAGGCGATGGGCTCGAACGCCGCGTATATTTTGCCGAATACCGGCACGTAAAGCGGCATTCTGCCGGTTGTGTCTGTCATAATCTCCCCTCCCCGATACGCCTTCGCCGGTCTTCGCCGGCTGGCCCGGCCACACTAACGCAATGCCGGGGCTTGTCGAGGGCGCCCCCGCGTTTTCAAGGCGCGTCCGTGATGGGCCGGAACGGGCGCGGAAACGCGCCTTTGTCGAAAAGTTTTGAAAACAGCCGAAGCCCCGCGTTCTCATTGCCGTTGGGATGAACGAGAACAATAGCGCCGTCGCGCAGCACGGGCGCGAAAATCAGCCAGCTGTCCGCGCCCAGCGTGATCAGATGAAGGCGGCGCACGCTCTGCGTCAGCGCCGCGTCCGATATGAGACCGGGAAAGCGGAAAAAGACCGAGGGCGTCGCGCCGTTGGCGATCAGCAGCCGCTCCGTATCGAGGATTTCCGCGTTGATATCGGTGCCGGGCGTCAAAAGAAAATTGCTTTCGAGGGGATGGCCGGGAATCCAAGGGTGATGAAACGAATGGTTGACCCAGGTAATATCGAGCGCGCCCCCGGCCGCCTGCGCGCGCAGCCATTGGAAATCGCCGCCGTGATGTTTCAGCCAAAGGCCGCTGATCGACAGGGCAACGGGCGTATGGGGGCCGGCCTGTTTGAGCGTTTCCACAAAGCTCCGGTCCAGCGGTCCGCGCGCCGGGCAAAGATCGCCGGTGACGTAGGAGCCGGCGCCGGCGCCGTGGATGAGGCCGGCGTTCCGCAGCGCCGGGCTGCGTTGCGGCAAAGCACGGCCTTGCGATTGGGCGGAGGCGAGCGCCGCCCGCGCAAAGCGCGTGTCCTTTTGCGCTTCCTCCGACGTGTCGGCGCAGGTCCAGCAGCGGTCGTGCTCAAGGCTTGTGGAAAGGGTCGCGGGGTCAACGGTCAGCAGAAAGCCGTCGCCGCCGGCGCCCATTCGGCGGATAGCAAGGCGCGTGACATCCTGGGCATTGCGGCATTGCTGGAACACCGGGCGGTAATCGCGCAGCGTCATCGCCACAAAGCCAGACGCCGCGCCCTCAATCCGCGCCGGCGCGGCGCAGAGGGGATCATGCGCGGCGGCGGGGCCGCAGCCGATTGCGCAGGCGAGTGCGATCCCGCATGATCGGCGCAGTATCGCGGCGGAATCAAACATAAGCGGGATTATGCGCGCAAAGCCCGGAGCTGAAAAGCGGCTGGTTTACAGGATTTCCGGCCATTCCGGGGACGCGGATGCGGCGCGCGTGTCAACAGCGCTGGGCGCGGAAATCGCCGCGCGGTTCGGCGCGCCGCAAACCGTTCCGGTCTCGATTATCGCGTTGAAAGCGGACGGCGAGCCGGCTGGCGGCTTCAACGGCGTTATACATTGGGGCTGGCTCTATCTGCGCGAATTTTGGATTGCGCCGGCTTGGCGCGGTCAGGGCGCCGGGCGCGCGCTCCTTGAGCAAGCGGAGACTCTGGCGCGCGCGGGGGGCTGCCAAGGCCTGTATCTCGACACGTTCGATTTAGGCGCGGCGCTGTTTTACGAGCGCTGCGGCTTTACCCGCTGCGGCGCGATTGCCGATTTTCCCCAAGGCCATGCGCGGGTTTTTCTGCAAAAGGCGCTGGGCGGGCGCTGAGCGCATCGCCGGTCACTCCCGCCGCTCCCACCCTTCCATGCCCAGCCGCTCCTGCGGCAGGAAGCGCGCTTTGTAAGCCATTTTGCGCGAGCCCTCGACCCAGTAGCCGAGATAGACGTGGGGCAGTCCGAGGCGGCGGGCGCGCTCGATGTGATCGAGAATCATCATCGTGCCGAGCGAGCGATCGCCCAGCGCGGGATCATAGAACGAATAAACCATCGACAGGCCGTCAGAGAGAATATCCGTCAACGCGACCGCGGCCAACGGCCCAAGGCCACGCCCGTTGATGCGGGAATCGGGCCCGCGGCTGCGGTATTCGATGAGGCGGGTGTCGACGTGGCTGTCCTCGACCATCATGGTGTAGTCGAGCACGCTCATATCCGCCATGCCGCCATCGGCGTGGCGGGCGTCGAGATAAGAGCGGAACAGCGCATATTGCTCCGAGGCGGGGCGCGGCTCAATCGGCGCGCCGATGAGATCGGCGTTGAGTTCGGCGATGTCGCGCAGCGAGCGCGAGGGGCGGAATTCATCCACCAATACCCGCACAGACACGCAGGCGCGGCATTGTTCGCAAGCGGGGCGGTAGGCGATGGTTTGCGAGCGGCGGAAGCCCGATTGCGTGAGCGTGTCATTCAGAGCGGCCGAGCGGCGTCCGATGAGATGGGTGAACACTTTGCGCTCCTCGCGCCCCGGCAGGTAGGGGCACGGCGAGGGCGCGGTCAGGTAGAACTGCGGCGCGTCACGCGGCTCTTTCGTCACGCTGCGGAATCTCCCCATGGAGGACGGAATGATGCGAGGCTAGCATCCCGCGCCGCCCCAGGGGAGGGGCGTTTTGAAATATTCGCGCTTAATTCCGCGCTTAATTCAATGCGCCCGCCGCAGCACGATCATATTGGCGAGCATATCATGCAGGCAGCGCTTGTCGCTGGCGAGCAGGGACACGATAAACACCACCGGAAACATCCAGCTGATGTAGAACAGCACCGCATGGACGGCGGCATGGAGAAACGGCACGGGGGAGCCATCGGTGAGACGGACCTCAAGGTCCATCATCCGCATTCCCGGCGTTCCCATCCGCCAGCCCGACACGCTGATGCCGTTGTAGAAAAACGCGATGATGGGGAACAGCGGCGGCAGGATGAACCACAGCAACCCCAGCGACAGCACGCCCAAAACCGCCCAGATGGCGAAGGCAAGAAAGCCAACGAAAATCAGATCGATGAACACCGCCGTCATGCGCCGGGTGCGCACCCCCTGGAGGGCGGCGGCCGGCAGGGGGCTCGGCAGGGAGGAAAGCGGCGGCTGCTGGCTCCAGGCGGGCGCGTTGAGATGGCTCATGGCAGGTCTCCCGCCGCTGGGAAATGCGGCGCTGACGAATATGTGGCCCGCGTCCCGGTCGCGCGCAAGGGTGGGGGACGGAGGCGGAGATGTGTTTTACGCGGGGTGCCGCGGGGCGCCAAAATCGCGGCTTGAGTCGCGCCGCCAGCCTCTGCTAGAACCGCATCAGCGGCGCAACCAAGCCGCAGATATATGTTGCGTCGGAAGCTGTTGAGGCTTTTGGGCGAGACTGCGCGGGTGTAGCTCAATGGTAGAGCAGCAGCCTTCCAAGCTGAATACGAGGGTTCGATTCCCTTCACCCGCTCCATTAAATCGTTGATTTCAAAGAGGCATTTTCTTGAACGATTGGTTACTAAACAGACTGCTGCTCTTCTATCACATTCGTTG
>JANYFM010000073.1 GCA_025362655.1 Hyphomicrobiales bacterium
ATTCGCCAGCACGGTCAGGCCCAGACTTGTCGCAAAGAAAATCGCCGCCAGCACCGCCGTGGCGCGGGTCAGCGCATTGGCTTGGCTGCGGCCCGTCATGAACCCGCCGCCGCCGCCAACTCCGAGAGCCCCGCCCTCAGAGCGCTGCAACAGCACCACGCCGACAAGCGCGGTGACGACGATCAGGTGAATAGCGATGATGATGGCATGCATGGGGAATCCGCAGGTCAGGCCGCGCCAGACTTATATGGTGCGGCCTCTACCACGGCGGAAGGGGCAAAGGGAACCCTTCGTCTACGCCGCCACCCGAAGCTCCGCCATGGCGGTCGCGTATGCCCAGTCGATCCATGGCATCAGCGCCGCGACATTGGCGGCCTCCACCGTCGCCCCGCACCAGATGCGCAGTCCGGGGGGCGCGTCCTTATAGGCATTGGCATCAAGCGCGGCCTTCTCCGCCTCAAGCAAGCCATTGACGCGCCGCGCAAAATCAGCCCGGCCCTGCGGCCCCATCGCGAGATAGGCGGGATCTGTATAGATCAAACAAACGGACGTGGGCGAGCGCGTCGCAGGATCGGCAGCGAGAAAATCGATCCATGGGGTTTTGGCGACCCAAGCCTCGATCACCTCAAAGCTCTTCTGGGTGCGGGCGGCCATGGCGGGGCGCCCGCCGATGCTTTCGGCCCAGCGCAAGGCGCCCAGCACATCCTCGATACACAGCATTGAGGGCGTGTTGATGACCTCGGTCTGGAAGAAGCCCTCGTTGACTTTGCCTTTATGGGCAAGGCGGTAAAGTTTGGGGATCGGCCATGAGGGTATGTGCGTCTCCAGGCGCTTGATGGCCCTCGGGCTCATGATGATGGTGCCGTGCTGGGGCTCGCTGCCGAGCACCTTCTGCCAAGAGTAAGTGACGACATCGAGCTTGCGCCAGGGCAGGTCCATGACAAAGACCGCAGAGGTCGCGTCGCAAATGGTCAGGCCCTCGCGGTCATCGGGAATCCAGTCGGCGTTCTTGACGCGGACACCCGAGGCGGTGCCGTTCCAAGTGAAAACGCAATCGTGTTTGCCATTGTGCTGGCTGAGATCGGGCAGCTCGCCATAGGGCGGAATGAACCGCCGCGCGCCCTCGACCTTCAGTTCCTCGACGGTATCCGTCACCCAATCGAGCCCGAACGCCTCCCAGCCAAAGAGATCGACGGGCCGCGCGCCCAGCAGCGACCACAGCGCCATTTCCACAGCGCCGGTGTCAGAGCCGGCGGTGATGCCAATCTTGTAATCATCGGGAATGCCCAAAAGCCGCCGGGTGCGGTCGTTAACCTCTTGAATCTTCACCCGCGCCTCGCGGGAGCGGTGGGAGCGGCCCATGCAGGATTGGTCGAATTTCCGCGGGTCCCATCCAGGATATTTGGCCGTCGGGCCGCAAGAAAAACGGGGATCAGCGGGTTTCGCCGGCGGCTTGGCAAAGGACATTAGGGCCTCAGGACATTTTATGTGCAGTTTGCCTAGGAGAATTGCACTGGCTTGGCAATGTCACAATCAACCAGAATTTGCGTAAAGATCAGTTAAGGCCGGTTGGGGCCGAACAAGCGGGAGGGCGGGAGCAAGCCCCGCAGGAGGGCGCCGCCGCATTTGACCCTGCCTCCCCGCCGCACCTAAAAGGTCCCATGTTTTCCGCCCCAGAGCCCGTCCCCCCGCGCGCCAAATTTATGGCCGGCTTCCTCAATGCGCGGCCGGGGGAATTGCCGGCGCTGGCGCTGTCGTTTGGCTTTTTCTTCTGCGTGCTCTGCGCTTACTACATTGTGCGGCCCATCCGCGATGAGACCGGCGTCGCCTATGGCACGGGATTTCTCGGCTATGCCTTCACCATCATTCTGGGCGTCATGCTGGCGGCGGTTCCCCTGATGGGCTGGCTTGTCGGCCATATCGCGCGCCCGCGCATCGTGCCTATCGTTTATGCCTTCTTTATCGCGACGCTGCTGGTGTTCTGGGCGCTGCTGGCGACGGGGCGCTCGAACATCTATGTCGCCGGCGCTTTCTATATCTGGGTCAGCGTGTTCAGCCTGTTTGCGGTGTCGCTGTTCTGGAGCTTTATGAGCGACGTCTGGCATCCCGACCAGGCCAAGCGCATTTACGGCATCGTATCCGTCGGCGGCACCTGCGGGGCGCTCTGCGGGCCATTGCTGGTGCAGGCGCTGATCCGCCACACCGGCGCCGCCAATCTGCTGCTGGTCTCAGGGGGGTTCCTTCTGCTGTCGCTTGGCTTCCACATGGCGTTGCGCCGCTCCGCCGCGAACCCCGCAAACGGCGCCGCGGAGGCAATGCCCGACGGCGCCGGAGTTCTCGCGGGGGCGCTCAACGTGTGGAAATCGCCCTATCTTTTCCGCATCGCGATGTGGACTTTGGCGGGCAATTTCTTCGGCCTGTTTTTCACGCAGGAACAGGCGCGCATTTTCGGCGCGGCGATTCCCGGCCACGAGGAGCGGCTCATCATGCTTGCGCGGATCGAGACCGCCGTCAGCCTGCTGACGATGGCTTTGGAGATATTTATCACCGGCCGCCTGATGCAATTTATTGGCGTTGGCCGCACCATCATGATCGGGCCGCTGTTCATCGCGGGAGCCCTTGCCGCCGTCGCCATCGGACCGGGGGTGGCGGTCATCGCGACGATCATGGTGTTTATGCGGGCGCTCGACTACGGGCTCACCGGCCCGGCCATGCGCGTGCTCTACACGAGCGTCAGCCCGGCGGATAAATACCGCGCGCAAAACTTCAATGACACGGTGATTTACCGCGGCGGCAATGCGGCCAGCACATGGGTCTTCAACGGCGCGCTGCGGGTCATCGGCGAGGCCGCCGCGCCCGCCATCGCCATCGTTGGCGTGCCCATAGCGGCGGCCTGGGTCTGGCTCAGCCTTGATCTGGGCGGACGCCATGAGCGCAAAGCGGCGGAGCCGGTCACACCGCCTTATACCAAGGGGTCTATGAATTGACCTATGGTCAATCCATAGAGTTCCGCGCGTCAGCCGATGCTTGTTCAAGGCCCGCGCGCGTTCGCGCTTGCCAAAGGTCATGAGTCAAA
>JANYFM010000087.1 GCA_025362655.1 Hyphomicrobiales bacterium
TCCGCGAACTGTCCTTCTCGATGTAGGTGTCGGTCCGGGCGACGTAGGCCTCCGGCTGGTAATAGTCGTAATAGGAAACGAAATATTCCACCGCGTTGTCCGGGAAAAAGCTCTTGAACTCGCCGTAGAGCTGCGCGGCAAGCGTCTTGTTGGGCGCCAGCACCAGCGCCGGCCGGTTGGTCCGCGCGATCACCTGCGCCGCGGTGAAAGTCTTGCCCGATCCGGTGACGCCAAGGAGCACCTGGTCGCGCTCGCGGGCGTTTACTCCCGCGACGAGTTCGGCGATGGCGACGGGCTGATCGCCCTTCGGCTCATATTCGCTGACCAGCTTGAACCGCACGCCGCCCTCGGACTTGTCCGGCCGGGCCGGGCGGTGCGGGGTCCACGCCGCCTCCGGGCTGATGTTCGGATCGCCGCGCTCCAACAGGTCTTTCAGCGAATCAATCGTCGCCACGGCGCCGGTGATGCCCTGCGGGCGGGGCCGAACCCGGCGGACATCGTCCGTGGGCAGCGCGATATCGGGCCGGTCCTCGCGCCGCACGTAAACACCGGCCAGCGCGGGGTCGAGATTCGTCACCCCGCCCGAATCAAACCCGGCCTGCGGCGCTTCGCCAAAGCCGCCGCGCTTTTCATTCAGCGATGGATTGAGCAGCGCCGCCAAATGCTCATCCAGCGGCTGAACATCGGGCCGCGACGCGCGGGAGCGCGCCGGGCGGACAGCGGATTTGGGACGTGAAGCGGGGGGCTTGGCCATGATGGGAATATGGGGCGGGACCGTCGCGGATGAAAGGCGGAAATGCCGGATTCGATGTTAAACTCTTCGCGCAAACGAATCGAAGAGGGGCGCGATGTGAAGCAAACCGGGGCCATCCGGGCAAAAGGGCGCGCTCTCCAGGAGTTTCTGCCGCTGCTGCCTGCCGAAGCCCTGCTGCTGGATGCCGCGCGCGCCGGCGAAATGGCGGCCATTGGCGGCGAGCGGCCGGAAGGATTTCTGGCGATCCGGGCCGGCAACACCCCGCCCGGCGCCGGCTGGCGGCGGCTGCCCCGCCCCAAGGCCGCCGCCGAACCCCTCTGGTTCGCGCGGCTTACCCTGACGCGGATTGCGGAGCCCGGCGCCTTTGCAAGTCCGGATCAAAACCTCATCCGCCTCGCGCCCGCGCGCAACCGCCGGGGCTGGCGCATTCCCGCCGCCGCGCGGCGCGAAATCCTCAGCGCGGCGGATGCGGCGGCGGAAACCGCCAGCCTCCGCATCCGCCCGGGGTTTCTGCGCTTTCTCGCGCTCGGCGGCGATGAAACCGCGCCGGTGCATGAAAAAGGCGCGCAACTGCGCGGCGCTTGGATCGACGGGGCGCTGGATTGCGAGGGCTGCCGCTTGGAGACCAGTCTGTTCCTGTCCAAATGCGCGATCAGCGGCAGGCTCGACTTTCGCGGCGCGCGCACCCGCACGATCAATCTCGCGGGCACGCGCGTGCAGGGCATCCGCGGCGACCGCTCGGAAGTCGAAGGCGGCCTTTTTGTGAGCTACGGCTTTCATTCCGCCGGCGAGGTGAAACTGGTGAGCGCCTTCATTGCCCGCAATCTCGATGGCAGCGAAGGCTGGTTCGAAAACCCCGGCGCCAGCGCGCTTACCTGTGACGGCGCGCGGATCGGCGGCTCGCTGACGCTGGGCTCCGGCTTCCGCGCCTCCGGTTCGGTGCGGCTGCTGGGCGTCGCCATCGGCCGAAATCTTGATTGCAGCGGCGGCGCGTTTATCAGCCCCGGCGGACGCGCGCTGCTCTGCGTCAGCGCCGAAATCCGCGGCGCGCTGATTCTCCGCGGCTCAACGAAATTCGCCGGCTCGACGTCGTTCGTGACGAGCCATGTGAACTCCCTCGTCGATGAGCTTCCCTGCTGGCCGGAAAACCTCAGCCTCGACGGATTTCGCTATGACAATATCGCGGGCCGCGGCTTCACCGATCCAGCCAGCCGCATCGCCTGGCTGGGCCTCCAGCACGACGATCATCTCGGCGGAGATTTTAAAACGCAGCCGTGGGAGCATCTCATCACGACGCTTCGCGAAATGGGGCATTTCGAAGAGGCGAAGGAAATCGCCATCGAAAAACAGCGCCGGCTGCGCGCGGCCGGCAAGATCACCGGCGCGCATCGCGCGCTGCACAGGATTTTCGGCGCGCTGACGGCTTATGGCTACCGCCCCGTGCGGCTTGTGAAAATATCGCTGGGGATCTGGCTGGCCTGCGCGCTGTTCTTTCACTACGCGGCCTCGCAGGGGGCGTTCGGGCCGTCGAACCCCCTCGTTTTCGACAATCCCAAATATGAGCATTGCCGGCCCGACGCGCCGGATGTCTCAGCCATCGGCAAAATGAAGGTCGGCAATTGGTGGTGGTGTCCGGAGGCGCCCGGCGAATACGCGACGTTCAGCCCGCTGGCCTATTCGCTGAATGTGATGCTGCCTGTCGTTAATCTCGGCCAGGCCAATGAATGGGGGCCGATAACACCCTCGTCCCCGCCCAATGCCGGGGAGCGCGGCTGGATCGGCAATCTCGCGGCGGACGCGGGCCGGATGCTCGACCCCAGCCAATGGGAATGGCGGCGCGAGGGCGCGGATTCCGCCGCGTGGCGCGGGTTCATCGGCTTTCTCGCCCGCTTCATCGTCTGGTGCGAAAACCTGTTCGGCTGGGCCGCATCGCTGTTGCTGGTGGCGGTGCTGTCGGGACTCGCGAAGAAGGACGACGCATAAGGCGCAACCGCCGCCTCAGCGTGGAAAACCCTCTGTCGCCGGATCAGATTTGCGCTGGATGGCGCGGCCGATGCCCTTGCCCTCAATCACGCCGCTGGCATGGGAGGCTGTTTCGGGGCGATGTTTTTTCAAGCCCTGCGTCAGCATCACAGCGGGTCAAGTCAAATTTTAGACCGGACCGCTGGCGGCGCGCTCTAAGACGCACCACTATTGAACGCAAGCTGATATCTCATAGATTGCTCTAATTGCAGGGATTGACAACGGTGCGCACGTGTCTATCGTTTCGGTTTTTTTTCGGGAGCATCCGTTGGCCATCGATCTTTCGAAAATCCCAAACACAAGACACGTTGAACAGCTTCGGGAGATGTTTTCGAAGAAGTATAATAACGGTTTGGAATACGCGTTGTCCCCGGAAGCGGATGGACTTGACGCATTTTACCGGCGCAGCCTGAATTACCATTCATCGATGGCGCCTTGGATCAATGATGCATATCCGTTGAAAGACGCCTCGGTGCTGGAAATTGGATGCGGGACAGGAGCTGCCTCGTTCGCCTTGTCGCGTGTCTGCGGATTGATCGACAGCTATGATATAGATCTGCCCTCGATCGCACAGGCGCGCGCAACGGCCAAAGAACTTGATATAAAAAACGTTCGCTTTCACGATCTCGCGCCGGATTGGGCGCTGCGTGACAAGGTGGATTTATTTCTCGTGGGCGAGAGCGCGAAATACGATGTCGTGCTGCTTCCGGCTGTTCTGGAGCACATGCAGATCAGCGAGCGGATTCCAGCCCTGACCCGCTTGTGGGAACTCCTCCGGCCAAATGGCGTTCTCGTGGTTTATGATACTCCAAATCGTCTTTACCCCTATGATGTGCATACTTTTCGTTTGCCATTCGCGGATTGGCTGCCCGATGAACTCATGCTGATGTACATCGACCGTTCGCCCCGCCGGGAAGTAGCGGACCCGGTCGCGGTCGCGGACGATCCGAAACATGCAATGTATCGATTTGGGCGCGGCGTGAGCTACCACGAATTCGATCTCGCTATCGGGCTGAACGAAATTGAAGTCATCAACGACGGATATTCCCGCAGGCTTGAGCACAGGATGCGTAATGACGTTTTTTGCGGCATGCTTGCCGAGACCTTTCGCCGTTACGCTCCTCACGTGCCGCCGGGATTCGGAAAGGACTTTCTGGAACTGGTGTTGCGGAAAAAATGGAACAAGATTCAACTGATTCAAAGGCGTTTGGCGAATGATGAACTGCTCGACGGTTTTCGTCCCGCGTTGATGATCGAGGCGCCGGAGGCGATGCTTGAGTACCGGATTCCTGAATTTCGCGGACCCGCGCTTGTTATCGAAGTCCTCAAACATCCTTGGAGTTCAAGACTGGTGGTAAGCGACCAGTCCGGCGCAAATATCGGGACGCTGGACCTTTATAGCCCCTACCATCTGATTGACGTCTGCAAGATTCCGTTGCGGCACGATACTTCCATAGTGCGCTTTCGGACAGAGCCGCTGAAGCCGTCGCAGGGTCGCCAAGCTTGGATTCTTGGCGCTGGAACGACGTGAAAATTTGGTCAGGAGCGACGCTCCTCCCCGCCGTTTGGGTGATGGCGGGCAAGTTGAGCGTCACCGAGGGTGAGTCAATTTGACTGTGCCCTGCAACAAAGGCACGGCGGCGGGCCGGCCCCCCGGATGCGTTTCAGGCTTCGCGGCTGTAGCGCTCATGCAGCTTCTGCACATTGTCCCAGTGGATCGCCTCCATGAATGAATCCACATAGGCGGCCGCGCGCGCGCCGTAATCCATATGATAGGCATGCTCGTACATGTCGAGCGCGAGAATGGGCCTTCCGCCGGCGATTGTCGTCGTGTGATCCGCGGCCCATTGATTGACGAGCCGTTTGTCGCGCGGCGACCATGCCAGAAGAACCCAGCCCGAGCCGCCGCCCTGCGCTTTGCCCATGGCCGAAAACTCCGCGCGCCAGCGCTCCAGACTGCCGAAATCCTTTTTGATGGCTTCCAAAAGCGCGCCCTTCGGGGAGCTCGCGCCGCCGAGGCTTTCGAAATAAACCTCATGGAGGATCATGGAGTTCATCGCGATCAGTTCCTCGCGTTTCAATCCGTTGATGACGAACACCGGGGCTTTCGCGTAGTCGAGCTCCGCGATCTGGCCCGCGATGGCGCTCAGCCGCTTGACCGCGCCTGTGTAGTTATTCTCGTAATGGCTGATGAGCACTTTTTCAGAAATACCTTTGATGCTCTTGGGGTCGAGGACGAGCGGTTTAGCCTCGTAGACAAAGGGTTTAGGGCCGGCGGAGGTTGCTGTCTGCGCGCCCGCCCGTGTGGCTGAAAGCGTCGCCGCGCCCGCCAGCAATGCTGCGCCGCCGCGAATGATGTCCCGGCGTTCGATTTCATGTTCCATGGCTGATTTCCTCCGGCGGCTGTTCGGGGTGATGTTTTTCAAACCCGCCGTCAGCCTCACAGCGGGTCAAGTCAAATTTAAGACCGGACCGCCGGCGGCGCGCTCTGTATTGCCAAATTCCGCTTGGAGGCGCAGCTTCGGGCCTGACGCGCCGAGGAGCGCGCGACGGGAGGCGGCCATGGCAAACCAGCTTGGAAGACGCGATTTATTAGCAGCCGGCGCAGCGCTCGCGGGCGGCGCCCTGCTGCCGGGGGCCGCGCGGGCGCAAGCCGCGGGCAAATCCGCTTTCGAATTCAGCGTGCGCGATAGGGTCTATGCGCAAACCGGCGGCAAGCCGCGCCTTGCCCGAATTTATCAGCCCGCCGGCTCCGGCCCTTTTCCCGCCGTGCTGCAAATCCATGGCGGCGCATGGACCGGCAAAGACCGCACCGACGGCCAGCACACATCCTTGGAACTGGCTGCGGCGGGGATCGTCGTCGTCTCCATCGATTTCCGCAACGGGTCGGAGGCGCCCTACCCCGCCTCGCTCCAGGATATCAATTACGGCATCCGCTGGCTGAAAGCCCATGCCGCAGAGTTCGGCTCCAGCGCCGCGCGCGTCGGCGCTTACGGCACCTCCAGCGGCGGGCATCAGGTGCTGTTGGCGGCGATGCGCCCCGAAGACCCGCGCTACCGCGCCCTGCCGCTGGCGGAGGCGCCGGACATGGACGCCCGCATGGCCTTCGCGGTGTCGGGCTGGGGCGTGCTCTATCCGCTGGTGCGTTACAAACTGGCAAAAGAACAGGGCAAATCGGACCTCGTCAAAAGCCACGAGACCTTTTTTGGCGACGACGCTGGCCAGCTTGAAGCGACGCCGACACTGATTTTGGAACGCGGCGAAAAAGTCTGGCTGCCGCCGGCGATGGTGTTTCAGGGCACCAAGGACGAATGGACCACCGTTGAACTGGCCGAGCGCCTCGCGGCGGGCTGGCGCAAAGCCGGCGGAACCATGGAGCTTGATCTGGCGGAGGGTGAAAAGCACACGTTCGTCAACGATCACCCGTTCGCGCCAAATTCCGTCAAAACCATTGAGAAGGTGAAGGCCTTCATGAAGACCTGGGGCGCCGGGATGAAGGCTTCGCTCTAAAACCGGGCGTCAGCCGCCCGGCTGTTGCAACAGCCCGAATACCGCTTGGCGCACCGGCATCATTTGCGGCGCTTGGATCGTGGCGCGGGCAACATGGCGCGCGGCGGGCGCCGGATGAATGCGCAATGTCAGCGCGCTCGTGAGGATCGCCAAGCCGAGCGCCGCGATCAGGCCGAGCGACATGTTGAACTGCCGGCGCGCCGCTTGCGGATCGACCGAACGCATAAAACCGGCATCGCAGAAGGCGCAGGAACCGGCGGCATGGGTTTTGGCGTTACGCATCTGGCTCTCCTCTGAACGGGCGAAGCTGACCCCCATTTGATAGGCTGGGGGGCGGCGGAAAACGGTGCGCTCACGCACATCGCGCTCTCAAGTTTAGATAGTGTCGCCAAGGCGTTTCGGATGCGCCGGCAAATTCAAATTGCTGTGATGAGCGCGTGAATCGCGCTTTTGGGCGGCGCGGAGGCACGATCAAAATTCGCGGCATGCGAATTTCGTTCGCAGGCCCCTCCCCGACGATTCAGAACTCGAACCGCCGCGCTTTCCAATTGCCCTCGATTGGCCGAGCGCTTATGGTCCGCGCCTGCCGTTCGGTCCCGCCCGCGGGCCGGCGATTCCCCCGCCAAAATCCACCGGAGACCCCTATGTCGTTCCTTGCCGGCGCCGTGACCCGTGTGAAGCCCTCCGCCACCATGGTGCTGACCCAGCGCGCCCGCGATCTCAAAAACGCCGGCCGCGACATCATTTCCCTCAGCGTCGGCGAGCCGGATTTCGACACGCCGGATCATATCAAAGAGGCCGCCATCGCCGCGATCCGCCGCGGCGAGACCAAATATCCGCCTGTGCTGGGCATCGTGCCGCTGCGCGAGGCCATCGCCGCCAAATTCAAGCGCGAGAACGGCCTCGACTACAAGGCCAGCCAGACGATCGTCGGCACCGGCGGCAAGCAAATCCTGTTCAACACGTTTCTAGCCACCTGCGATCCCGGCGACGAGGTTGTCATTCCCGCGCCCTATTGGGTCAGCTACCCCGACATGGTGACCATCGCCAACGGCACGCCGGTCATCGTGAAGACGACCCTCGCCAGCGGGTTCAAGCTCCAGCCGGAGGACCTCGACCGGGCCATCACGCCGCGCACCAAATGGCTGCTGCTGAACTCGCCGTCGAACCCGACGGGCGCCGCCTACACGCGCGACGAGCTGAAGGCGCTCACGGATGTGCTGATGCGCCCGAAGAACAAGCACGTCTGGGTGCTGACCGACGATATCTACGAACATCTGACCTACGGCGATTTCAAATTCTTCACGGCTGTGCAGGTCGAGCCCGGCCTGATGGACCGAACGCTGACGCTCAACGGCATGTCCAAGAGCTATGCCATGACCGGCTGGCGCATCGGCTATGCGGCGGGGCCGGCGGTCCTCATAACCGCGCTGGATTTGCTTCAGGGGCAGCAGACCTCCGGCGCCTGCACCATCGCGCAATGGGCCTCCGTCGAGGCTCTCAACGGCCCGCAGGACCATCTGCCGATGTTCCGCAAGGCGTTCGAGGATCGCCGCAACCTCGTGGTCTCCATGCTCAATCAGGCCAAGCACCTGAAATGCCCGATGCCCGAGGGCGCCTTCTACGTCTATCCCGACTGCTCCGGCGCCATCGGCAGGAAGACGCCCGCCGGCAAAGTGCTCGCGACGGATGAGGATTTCATCGGCGAATTGCTGGCGCAGGAGGGCGTCGCCGTCGTCCATGGCAGCGCTTTCGGCCAAGGCCCGAACTTCCGCATTTCCTACGCCGCCTCGACAAAAATGCTGGAGGACGCGTGTTCGCGCATCCAACGTTTCACGGCTGGGCTGGTTTGAAGGGGAACAAAGGCGCGGCCGCCGGGACCCCGCGACGCTGATGGAATTGCCGCGCATCCACGCGGCGGTCGCGGAAGGGGGGAATAGGCGGCGCGGCTGCGCATTGCCAAATGCCGGGGGATAGCGCAATTTCACCGGCCTGCCGCGCGCCCGCCGTCAGGACAAAAGCAACCCGGAGGAACCCATGTCCCGCAAGACCGCTATTTTTTTCGCCGCCGCAGCCCTCGTTGCCGGCAGCGCCGCGCTCGCGCAGGAAAAGCCGCCCTTCGAGCGCATTCCCCTGCAAACCCTCGAATGGCCGCCCGGATATAATTCGACCAGTGTGCTCGTGAAATTCCAGCCCAACGCGGTGATCCCCCGCCACACTCACCCCGGCGTCGAAAGCGGCTATCTCCAAGCCGGCGAGGTCTTGCTGAAAGTCGAAGGCAAACCGGACGCGACGACTGTCGCCGGGGGATCGTGGATGATCCCGGCCGAGACGAAACATATCGCGGTCGCCGGAGCCGCCGGCGCCACCGCCATCGTCACCTATGTCGTCGACAAGGCCAAGCCGCTGTCATCGCCGGCGCCCTGAGGCGCGCCACAGTATCGCCAAACTCCTGGTTCGATGTGGATCCCGGGGCGCAATGCATCCGGCGCGCCCCGGGCGCGCCGGACGAGGAGTGTGCAATGCACAGAGTTTTAGTTTGTTCCGGCGTCCTTATCGCGGGCCTTGCCATCGCGCCCGCGGAGGCCGCCCGCTGCCCTTCAGGGAAAATCTGGCGCGTTTCCCTTAAAGAATGCGCGCCGCGCGCCGCCAATCTTCAATTTCTGCATTCCGCGCGTGTTGTGAAAACGCCGCGCGCCATTGCCATGCCGCCGCGCCGCGAGCCGGAGCCGGAAACCGACTTGGTGCAAAATTACGCGGCGCCGCCGGCCCGCGCCGACACGCCCTTCACGGCACAGGCTGTCGAGACCGCCGCGCCCGCCTATTCGCCGTATGGCGCGCTGCGCTAAATCCGCACGGTCCGGTCGGGAAAGCTAAGCTGCTCCCGCGCCAGCCAGTCGTGCGTGACGTAATTCAGGATCATCGATTTACGCACGCCCGCGATGGGCCGCTTCTCAAACCCGTGCCAGGTGCGGCTGGACGGCACGAAAATCATCGCCGTGCCCGGCACAAACGGCGTCGCGCCGAAATGCTCCTCCTTGGAACGGTAAATGTCCGTGCCAAGGCTCTCGTGACCCTCCGTCAGATATAACAGGCAGGTGAATTTCTTAACGCCCAGATCGGTGTGTGGCTCCAGCCAGAACCCGTCGATATCAAGCGCATATTCAAGCCGCAGATAAGTGTCATCAATCGGCGCGGCGAAGGCTTGATGAATGGCCCGGACGACTTCCCGCGACTGCATGGCCTCGGCAATGGAGCGCATCAGCGGAAACCTTTTCATGCCCGCCGCGTCAAAATACGAGCGCGTGTCGTTATGAACCTCTCGGCGGCCCGAAACGCCTTCCAGCGCCGGCGCGGCAAAGGGCAGGCCCGCCAGCTCCTCAAGCGCGGCTTTGGGCAGCGCATTCTCAATCAGCCACCAGCGGTAGGGCTCATCGAACGTTTTGCGCGCGTCAAGGCTGGCGCAAAACGCACGGGCAATGTCAGCGGAAGCGGTCTGCTCGGTCAAAATAGCATTTTCCCTCGGGGAGACGCCCCGGAAAGCGCCGCACCATAAGCGCCGGGGCGCCCAGCGGCAAGTTTGCGGGATGTCGTCGTATCACCCGCATCCGCAAATCCCATCCCGCCGCGCGCGCGAAAATTTTCCCGAAATGCAAGGCCCGGAATAAACCTCTGCGCGCGGCAAGCGCGTTATCGAGCCTAATTACCGGCAAATTTGAATCATCGTTTAAAATATCGAAGTGGAGCCGCCGGTTTAAACGCCGGTACTGGATAAATCCGTGAATCGCTTGCCGCCGCTCTGACACAAGTCCATCTTGCTCAAGCAGCACGGCGATGGCCCGCCGCGCAGGAGGCAAGCATGTTTCTTTCCGATAAAACGAGCCCCGTCCGCCGCTTCGACGAACGCGGCAGCGCCGCCGCGGTTTTCGCCCTCGCGCTGCTGCCGCTCGCCGCCCTGCTGAGCTCCGCCCTCGATTACGGGCGGGCGATTTCGACGGCGGCGATCATGCAGGCGGCGCTGGATCAGGCGGTGTTCTCCGCCGCCGCGCAGGCCCCGGAAAACCGCGCCGCCAAAGCCGAAGCGATCCTGAAGTCGACGCTGACCCGCTCCAACTGGACGCTGGGCGCGCCCGAATTCAAAACCAACGAAGACGGCAGTTTCACCGGCACCGTCACCATCAGCATGCCAATGTCTCTGGCCTCGATAATCTTTCCAGCGGTCGATATCACGCGCTCGGCGACCGCCTCGCCGGACGCCGGCCCCATCGCGTCATCCAGCCATTCCCGCGGGACGCGCCGGCCGGAACCGCCGGTATTCGTGTCGGGCGCGCGCATCGCCCGCTGAATCCCTGGAGCGCCCCGACCTTGCGCGGGCGCTCCAACTCCTGTTGAAAGATCCGCCGAACCAGCGGCCTTCACAGGAAATAATATGACCATCGCGGCGGCCCCGGAGACAGCGGCGGCGGAAATCTGCCCCCATTGCAACAAGGCCCCCGCGCTCTGCGTCTGCGAGGGAATCGCCAAGCTGGACAACCGCGTCGGGCTGTTGATCCTCCAGCACCCGCAGGAGCAGGACAAAGGCCTCGGCACCGCGCGGCTGACCGCTTTGCATTTCAACAACGCCGTGTTCAAAATCGGCCTGTCCTGGCCGAGCCTCACAAAAGCTCTCGGGCGGCAGGCCGACCCAAAGGCCTGGGCGGTGCTTTATCTGGGCTCGGCCAAGCCGGCGGATTTCCCGGACCGCGCTGAAATCGCCGTGCTCGACAAGAGCGGCGCGCCGGTTCCCCACCAGAACAGCGCGCTCAGCGAAATTGAGGGGATCATCCTGCTCGACGGCACCTGGAGCCAGGCCAAAACTCTCTGGTGGCGCAATGCATGGATGCTCAAATGCAAACGGGTGGCATTGGCTCCGCGCCGTCCCTCGCTGTATGGCAAGCTGCGCAAAGAGCCGCGCAAGGAGGCGCTGTCGACGCTGGAGTCAGCGGGGTTGCTGATCTCGCGGCTGGAACGGCGCGCGGATTTCGAGGCGGCGCTGCTAAAGACATTCGCGCGCATGCTCGGAAAATACACGGAAGCGAAGAAGGCCGCGCCGGCGCGCCCGGCATAATCCAACGGAGGACGTTCCATGATGTCATTTTTGCGC
>JANYFM010000162.1 GCA_025362655.1 Hyphomicrobiales bacterium
CGGCGCTTTCGGGCGCGGCGCGCGGCTCTATTTGCAGGGGCCGTTCGCACAGGGCACCCCTCAGCAGGGCTACCAATTGCCGCTGACGCCGGCTGATTTGGTGCGTATCGGCATTGCCGATGTGAATGCCTACACAATGGGCGCGAAGAAGAAATTTTTTAGCGACCTGCCGGCCGCTGACCGCGCCGCGGTGCTGAGCGATGTCGAAAGCGGCAAAGCGCAGCTTGCCAATGTGCCGGCTCCCGTGTGGTTCAACATGGTGCTGAACCTGACCATGGAGGGCTATTTCGCCGATCCGATGCACGGCGGCAACAAAGACAAGGGCGTTTGGAAAATGATCGGTTTTCCCGGCGTCGCCGGCATGTATTCGCAGGTCATCGGCCAGTACCGCAACAAACCCTATCCGCACACGCCCAAATCCATCCAGGATTTCGCCTGATTTTTTTCGCCGGAGGATCGCGTCATGGCCACCCGTTTAAATCCTGTCGATGTGCTGCTGGTCGGTTACGGCTGGACCGGCGGCATTATCGCCAAAGAGCTCGCCTCCACCGGCTTGAAAATTCTGGCGCTGGAGCGCGGCGGGCCGCGCGACACCAACCCGGATTTTCTGGAGCCGCACAAAGACGATGAACTGCGCTATGCCGTGCGCCACGAACTGATGCAGGATGTGTCGCGGGAGACGCTGACATTCCGCAACAAATCATCGCAGACGGCGCTTCCCATGCGCCAGCTCGGCTCGTTTCTGCCTGGCAACGGCGTCGGCGGCGCCGGCGTCCATTGGAACGGCAGCACATGGCGCTTCAACCCGTGGGATCATCAGGCGCGCAGCCAGACGGTTGCGAAATACGGCGAGAAAATTATTCCCGAGGGCATGTTTCTGCAGGACTGGGGGGTCAGCTACGACGAGTTGGAGCCCTATTACGACAAGTTTGAAAAGACCTGCGGCATTTCCGGCAAGGCGGGCAATCTCAATGGCGCCAAAATTGAGGGCGGTAATGTCTTCGAGGGGCCGCGCAAAAGCGAATATCCCAACCCGCCGCTGACGCAGACCCACTCGGGCGCGCTGTTTGAGAAGGCCGCGAAAAATCTCGGCTTTCATCCCTTCCCGACGCCGGCCGCCAACGCCTCGCGGGACTACACCAATCCTGACGGCGTCGCATTCGGCCAATGCCATTATTGCGGCTATTGCGAGCGTTTCGGCTGCGAGGCGAACGCAAAGGCGAGCCCGCATTTCACGGTTATGCCGATCGCCGCGAAAAATCCGAATTTCGAATTGCGGACGCACACGAACGTGATGCGCGTGCTGCTCGATTCCACCGGCAAAAAAGCCACCGGCGTGATCTACACCGACGCGCGCGGCCGCGAGTTCGAACAGCCCGCCGATCTCGTGGTGCTGTCAGCCTACGCGCTGGGCAATGTCGCGTTGATGCTATGGTCGGGCATCGGCAAGCCCTATGATCCCGTCACCAACACGGGTGTTGTCGGGCGCAGCTATTGCTATCAGGCCTCAAGCGGCGCGACGGTTTTCTTCGATGAGAAAACCTATTTCAATAATTTCATGGGCGCCGGCGCGCTGGGCGTCAATATCGATGATTTCAACGCCGGCGTTTACGATTTTGAGAAGCTGGGGTTTATCGGCGGCGGCGGGATCAGCTGCGCGACCTCGGGCGGGCGTCCGATTCAGTTCCGCCCGGTGCCGCCGGGAACGCCGCGCTGGGGCGCCGCGTGGAAACAGGCCACCGTCAAGCACTATCCGCACACAACCAACGTCTCCAACCAGGGCTCTAACATGGCGCACCGCGCCAATTATCTCGATCTCGATCCGACCTACCGCGACATTTACGGCAGGCCGCTGATGCGCATGACCATGGATTTTCTCGACAACGAGCAAAAGCAGATGCGCAGCCTCAACCAGGTCTGCGCCGAAATCGGCCGGGCGATGGGCGGCGCGATTGTCGAGCCGCGCACCAACCCGATCCCCTATTCCATCGTGCCCTACCAGAGCACGCATAATACCGGCGGCGCCATCATGGGAACCGATCCGCGCGCCAGCGCGCTCAACAAATACTGCCAGGTCTGGGATGTGCCGAACGTGTTTGTGACAGGCGC